>JANMKN010000083.1:0-5881 GCA_031372065.1 Abditibacteriaceae bacterium
CCTTTGCCGTTTCAAGGGGAGGGGCTGGGGATGGGGTTCTCTGGGCTGGGGTTCTTACTGGCATTCTTTGCCCGGCCATCGCATAATGTGCCAACTTGACCGTCGAGGCGGCCATGATGCTGAAACCTATAGACGCGACGATGCCGGTTTTAATTTGGCTGATGAGCATAGCTTTTAAAACTCCTTGCGAGAGCGAAGCGACTTGCGTTGACGTAGCGCTCAGTGTCGCGACGACGGTTGTGACGGCGCCGCCAGCAGCGACATTGCCGGCCAATTGCAACGCCGAGGCGACACACGCAGCAGGCGCGGCTTGCACGGCGTTTTCGGTTAATAAAACGGCTAAAGCGACTGCCGAAACGCTGTAGCCGCCTGCCGCGAAGTAGCGGCGCATCTTGTCGAGGGCGCGCGCCAAGCGTCGCTCGGCGGCTTTTTCGGTGATACCGAGCGCTTCGCCGGTTTCGCGCACGCTTTTGCCTTCGAAAAAGCGCAGTAAAATCACGCTGCGCTGCTCATTGTTCAACTGCGAGAGCGCGTCATGCAACAATTCTTCAATCTGCGACCAGTCTTGGTTCGGTTGTGGAGCCTGCTCTTCGGCCATGATCTTCTGCACCAGGTTTTGCTCATGCCGTTGGCGGTTGCGTTCCTGTTTCATGGCGTTTTTGGAAGCGAAACACGAGGTTTTATAAAGCCAACCCGACAGTGTGCCGCTTTCTCGCAAACTGGCGGCTTTGCGCGCTAAGATGAGGAAGACAACTTGAGTGACATCTTCGGCCAAAGCCGCGTCGCGCACTTCGCGCAGGCAAGTGGAATAGACAAAGTTGACGTGCCGCTGAACCAGCGCCGTAAACGCCGTTTGCGAACCGCGCTCGACATAATCGCGCAGCAACTGCCAATCGCTGTTTTGCCCTTCCATCGTCTATAAATTTCGCCCTTTCACTTATATTATGTCTTTTAGATAATCTTATCCCCCGCTTTGGTGGAAAATTTTTACTCCTGTTGCGCAGTGCGCTTATAAATAGGCGCTGGAAAGAGCGATTTTGTCGTTCGTCGCCCTCACCGCCACCCGCAAGCGGGTTCCCGGCTCCCCCGAAAACGCTGCGCTGGGGAGAGGAGAAGCTGATTATTACGTTCTTGGGCGTCTTGAATCGAGCAAAGAGCGACTTTGTCGCTCATCCCCTCACCCGGCCTCTCCCCCGAACGCTGCGCTGGGGAGAGGAGAACCTAACTATTACGCCCTTGGGCGTTTTGAATGGAGCAAAGAGCAGCGTTGCTGCTCATCCCCTCACCCGGCCTCTCCCCCGAACGCTGCGCTGGGGAGAGGAGAACTTGCCTATTACGCCCTTTCTCTATTAGAGTGAGCAGGAGCGTTTGCGTAAAGCACTCCTCTCCCCAGCGAAGCGGTTGGGGGAGAGGTTGGGTGAGGGGACGAGCAGCAACGCTGCTCTTTGCGTTCTATGAACGGTCAATAGACTGCTTCGCGGCTTCCCACAATTCGTCCCACTGTTCCATCGTGAGGTCTTCGAGCTTTAAACCTTGCCGCTTGGCGGATAATTCCATCTTTTCAAAGCGTCCACGAAAGCGTGTAACAGTGTCGCGCAGCGCCAGTTCGGGGTTAATCTTGCGCCAGCGTGCAATGTTGACGGCGGTGAACAATACATCGCCCAATTCTTCGGCGATACGCTGCTGTGCGGCTTCGTCTTTGAGGTTTGGTTGTGCCGCGATTTCCTCTTCGAGTTCGGCAATTTCCTCGTGCAGCTTCGCCAGAACGCCTGCCATATCGGGCCATTCGAAGCCGACTTTGATCGCTTTCTTCGAGACTTCCAAGGCTTGCATCAGCGATGGCAATGTGCCGGGCACGCCGGATAAAACAGACGTTTCGACTTTGCCGCGCCGCGCTTTTTCTTCTGTTTTAATGGCGTCCCAGTTGGTGAGAACCTCGCCCGAATCGGCTACGATGACATCGCCGAAAACGTGCGGATGGCGGCGCACTAATTTGTCGCTGATGCCTTCGAGAACGTCCACAATATCGAAGCGCTGCTCCTCGCTGGCGATTTGCGCGTGCAAAACCGGCTGCATTAATAAGTCGCCGAGTTCCTCACACAAATGCGCGTCATCGCCGCCGTCAATGGCGTCCATTGTTTCGCAGGCTTCTTCCAATAAATGCGTGCGCAGCGAGGCGTGTGTTTGCTCTCTGTCCCACGGACAGCCGTCGGGCGCCCGCAATTTCTCAATAATAGACGCCAAACGCGCAAAAGCCTGCGCTGGCGTGAGTTTTTCAGGGATCATTGTTGCTCTTTCTCGCTTATTTTACACCGAGATGGCTATAAAAGTCATGTGAGGCGCGGAATAGCCCTCACCCCCGGCCTCCTGCCCACCTGCGGCGGGCGCCCGCCCAATCCGCTTCGCGGGAGAGGGGAGACTGTGGCATTCGCTTCGGATTCATTGAAACAATTCGGGGCCTCATACTTTAGACACCCCTCTCCCGCGAAGCGGATTGGGCGGGCGCCCGCCGCAGGTGGGCAGGAGGCCAGGGGTGAGGGCCATTCCGCGCCTATTTCATCTCAATTCGTCCCATAAAAAACTAACTCTGTAAGCTAAATTTGCTTCTCAACGGACCACATTTCTCTCCCAGCGGGTCATATTTCTTTCTCAACGGATCATATTTCTCTCCCAGCGGACTATATTTCTCTCCCAGCGGACCATATTTGTCTCCCAGCGAACCATATTTCTTTCTCAACGGACCATATTTGTCTCCCAACGGATCGCATAGGAAGGTTTGGGAGTTAAAAAGATCGTAAATGCACCTCTTTAACTCTTTAATACGCCTCGCCGACTCTCAAATAGGCTTGATTTGCAGTCTTTTCCCACTAAAAGGGTAGATTATCAATCTCGCTGGGCAACAAAAAAGGGACGAAAATTGTTCTTTCGTCCCTTTTGGCTGGAAAATATACTTGGATATGAGGCAAAGATGATAATAAAACTTGCTCTTTTGGCAAATCGAGATAAGTTTAGCGGCCTACATCCCTACCAAATCCTGCCCCCAGCGAGCGGGCACTCGCCCAAAGGGGTAAGTTGGATGCATTGGGAAGGCATTTTGCCTTTGACGAGCGTAATTTTCCTCGCTTTGGGAGGAATTAGGGGAAAGCAAGAGCGATTGTGTCGCTCCTTTTAGGTATCGGCAGCAGCTATGGTTACTAATCTTCTATATATAGACGCGGCAGAAGCGGGCTGGCACATAATCGGCGCATAGAAAGCGTCACCGGGTCGCCGATTTGGGCTTGCGGCAGGTGCGTGACATCAATTGAGCATTGCTGCATGGCGATTCGACCGATGATGGACGCCTTTTCGCCGTGCAAATGCACGGTTCGGAACGCTTCTTCGCCCTTGACGCCATACCATTGCAAAGCGCGTTTGGTGGCAAGTTGCGCGGCGCGCTTGGTTTCCGCGTAGGATGGGGTGCGCGTGTGCGGTTCGAGCGACAAACCATCGTAATAACCGATGGCAATCGTCGCAATGCGCGACGGGCGCGTCGCTTTCCATTCGGGGCCGTAGCCGACGCTCTGCCCGCGCTTGATATTCTTCAAAGCGATAATGCGCGCCTTCACACAAAAGCCGTCGCGCAGCGTTAAATGCTGTGTAAGAGCGGCTTCGGCGGCCATTTGCGAGGGAAATTGGCCGTATAACAGCGTTCCGGGACGCACACAGGACAAGCGCATCGAAGGAAAACGCAAAATCGCGGCGGAATTGGCGCAATGGAACTTCTGCACCGACAGTTTGGTGACGTAGGAGATTTGCTGGATTAAGGGTTGAAAGAGCGCGTATTGGCGATGCATCAAACTGGGGTCGCGTTCTGCGGCTGAGGCGAAATGCGTCCACACGCCGGTCAATTTCAAACCCGGCAGCGCCCTCATTTGCTTGGCAGTTTCCACCGCATTATCGGCTTCGACACCCAAACGTCCCATACCGGTATTGATTTTTAACTGCACCAGCGCCGTTTTCTTCAACTTCGTAGCCGCTTCGGACAAGCGTTCGGCATCTTCGATGGTGTTGACGCAGGACGTGACGCCGATTTCGACGGCACTTTGGCATTCGTCAGGTAGATTCGGCGCCATGAGAAGGATCGGCGCGTCAATTCCGGCCTCGCGCAGTGGAATTGCCTCCTCCAAACGTGTGACGGCCACCATTTCGGCGCCTTCTTCAATAAAAAGGCGGCTCGTTTCGACGATGCCATGCCCGTAGGCGTTGGCTTTGACCACGGCAATCAGGCGCGTTTTATCGCCGATGAGATGCCGCAACTCGCGGATGTTGTGGCGCAACGCACTTTTGTTGATTTCGACCCAAGCGACCATAAAATGTAGGGGCAGCCCCCATTAGGACACGCCATAGCGTGTCCCTACAGCTCTACCACCTTGATGGCGGAGGGGCCGGTGATATCCAGCGCAATGGCGCGCTGTCCGTTGAGCAGTTCAAGCATTTCTTGGCCGACTAATTCGCGGCGCCAGCCGCCTAAAATCGGCAAATCGGGCAGCGGCGAGCCATCGTTTTTCAGCCACCACGCGGCAAGGGCGGTAATCTGATCGCGCGGCGCAAAATAAGGGCGCGCGATGTCGTGCGTCAGGGCGCGTTGCTGCGCGATAACGCCGAGTAGCACCGCGATGTTATCGGTTTGCGGGTCGGGACGCTCGCCGGCGTTGCGTTCGGGCAGTTCGTCGTTGGGAAGCTGCGCGGCGCGTTCAAGAGCGGTCAGAAAAATGCGCGTCTGGCTTTCGGCCATACCCGGCATCCCGCGAATGCCGCGCCACGCCTGCACATTTTGCGGCGCTTCTTTGGAGGCTTGCAGCATCGCCAGTTCCGGCACGATAAAACTCGGCGGCTTATCGGCATCGCGCGCCAAAAGTTCGCGCACGGCGGCCAATTCGCGCAAGTTGCCCAGTTGTCGCCGGTTCAATCCCGACAAATTAAATTTGCGATACAGTTCACTGTCATCGGCCACGCGGCAGGCTTTTTCTTCGGCGCGACGAAACTCGCTTTCGGCCCATTCAAAACGCCCGCGCTGTTTTAATTCGCCTTTGAGCGTTTCGTAAAGCGGCGGCAAATGCAGCACATCGGCAAGCGCATATTCTTGCTGCTCGCCAGTCAGAGGCCGCGCCGACCAATCGGTGAACTGCATTTTCTTGGAAAGCTGCGGCCCGTTGATGGCGCGGCGCACAAGGTCGGCGTAGCCGCATTGATGCCCGAAGCCCAAAAACGCCGCCGCGATTTGCGTATCGAACACATTGCGCAGCGCCTTGCCATATTCGGCCCAGAAGATTTGCAAATCCTGCCCGCCCGAATGCACAATCTTCACGACAGATTCATCGGTCAGAATTTCGAGCAGCGGGTCAAGTTCGACGGCGAACGGGTCAATCAGCGCTTCCAAATCGCCCTGCGGCGTGGCGGCATGAACCTGCACCAAACACAGCCGCGCAAAGTAGCGCCGCTCCGACATAAATTCGGTATCGAAGCCAACCGGCGCGCCCGAATCGCGCAACTTCGCGCAAAATTCGCTTAATTGTTGGGGTTTGTTAATGAGCATGAACTCTACTTTTCAATAGCCCGCAGAGCTTCGCTACGCGGAAACGGCGCGGATTTACGCAGAAAGAAAAATGTTTTCAACGAATCCGCGTAGCGAAGCTCTGCGGGCTATTTGCTTTTTCCCTTAATCCGCTTCAAAAGCGCCACGGCGCGGGGGCGGGCTGTTGTCCACAGCCAATACCATTTTTTGTCTACGACCAAGTCCCATTCGCCGCAGTATTCGACCAACTGCGCGCCGAATCCGGCTTTGAAACGCACAAGGCCATCGGGCGAATCCATCAGATTCTCCAGCACCTTGCCGTCTTCG
>JANMKN010000408.1:0-15449 GCA_031372065.1 Abditibacteriaceae bacterium
GACGATCTGGATGACGACGATTTCGATGGACTGGACGACGATTTGGCCGCTGAATTGGAAGCTGCGGAAGACGCACCGGATGATGACTTCACCACGTTAAACGAACTCATCAAATCCAGTCCTTTCGCCGATGCTCCCGAACGGCGCGATCTTCAAGCGCGGCGTTGCGCCAAGTGCTCCATTACATGGGATCGTCTGCGTCAGGATGGACGTGCTGGTTGCGCCCATTGCTACGAAGCCTTCGCCGATCAATTGCACGAAGTAATGCAACGCGTGCAACACGCGCCGCACCATCAAGGCAAAAAACCGCGCGCTGCCGAAAAACGACACAATCGTTTGGAGCATCTGCGAGCGCGGCGCGATCATCGTCTGGAAATGCTGAATCGCCGCTTGGACGAAGCCGTGCGCGCCGAAAAATACGAAGACGCCGCCAAACTGCGCGACCAAATCAAAATGGTGGAGTCCACTATCGTTCAAGAAAATTAGAGTGTGAAGTGTGAGATAAACACTCCGTATTCGGCACTCTGCATTACCATGTCCCTTCCCTTTATTCCCACAGCTTTTGAGCGCACTGCAAAATGGATGCGGCGCGGCGGGCGCGAAAGTGACATTGCGCTATCATCGCGCGTTCGTCTGGCGCGGAACCTGCGGCGCTACGAATTTCCGCATCACGCCTCACCTCAAGAACTGCTAAACGTGCGTCATAAAACGTTTCTGGCCTTGGAAAACAATGTGGGCACGGCAGGCTTCAGCGAAGTGAAACTGCTGCCCTTCGAGGAATTTACCGGCTGGGAACGACAAAGCCTGATTGACCGCCATCTGACTTCGCGCGAACACGTCAGCGAAGAACTCGCGCGCGGTTTGGCCGCGACGCCAGATGCCTCGCTTTCGATTTTGGTCAACGAAGAAGATCATTTGCGCTTGCAAAGTCTCTTGCCCGGTTTGCAATTGGTGGCCGCTTTTGAATTGGTTGATCATGTAGATGACGCGCTGGAAAGTTATTTCGACGTGCACGGCGGCGTGGCTTTTTCCGATGAATTTGGCTATTTGACGGCCTGTCCGACCAACGCGGGCACCGGAATGCGCGCCAGTGTGATGATGCATCTTCCGGCTTTGGAAATTTCCAATAAAATCGAGCGCGCCCGCAAATGGGCCGAAGGCAAAGGACTCACGCTGCGCGGCACTTTTGGCGAAGGTTCCAAAGTGTGGGGCCATTTGCATCAGTTGTCGAACCAAGTCACGCTGGGTTTGGACGAAGCCGAGATTTTGATGGACGTGGAAAACGCCGCACAGGAAATTTGCATCATGGAACGACAAGCGCGTGCGGCGCTGCCGCTGCGACATTCCATCGAAGCGCGTGACCGCATTGGCCGCGCTTACGGCACATTGCGCTACGCACGGCGCATCGGTTGCCGCGAAGCCACAGAATGCCTTTCGCTTTTGCGTTTGGCGCACGAAATGAACTGGGCCAAAGGCCTGAATCGCCAGCGTTTCAATGAGCTTATGGTGTGGATTCGCCCGGCCTATTTGCAAGTTACTCATGGCCGCGCGATTCCCGGCCAAGAGCGCGACACCTTGCGCTGCGAATTGCTGGCGCCGCACATTGCCAAGATCAAACTGGAAGCGGCCTTTCACGAAACGCCGAAACGTGAATCCCCGCCCGAAAATCCGTCTGGCGAGGATGAAACAAACGAAACCTCAAACGACGAACCCCTTTAAGGAGAACAGCCATGACAGATGAAACAACTGCCGGAAAAGTGCAAATTACCATGTTGCCCGAAGGCCCCTACGAAGTAGTCGGCGAAATCGAAATGCTTGGTTTGAACGGCGAAGTTATCAAGACCAAAAAGAAGTGCTACCTGTGTCGCTGCGGCGCCTCTACGCACAAGCCCTTTTGCGATGGCACGCATTCCAAAATCGGCTTCGACGCCGCTGCGGAAGCCGTGCCGGAAAGCAGGGAGTAATGCGGAGTTCGGAATGCGGAGTGCGGAACGAAAACTCCGCATTCCGCATTCCGCATTCCGCACTCGAAATGCTTCTCGCTCTTGATATTGGCAACACCAACATAGTTGCTGGCGTCTTTGAAGGCGCAATTTTGCGCGCGCAGTGGCGTCTGGCGACACAGCGTGATCGCACCGCCGATGAATTCGCGGTTTTCCTCAAAGTCGCGCTGGAAATCAAAGGCTTCACGTTTGGCGACCTTGATGGCGTGGCGATTTCTTCTGTTGTGCCGTCGCTAACGCCGCAAGCCGCGCGCTTTGCCCGCGATTATTTGGAATGCGAACCTGTCGTTATCGGGCCGGAAACCGACACCGGACTCATCAACGATTATGATCGCCCACGCGAAGTCGGCGCGGATCGTTTGGTCAATGGTTTAGCGGCGTGGAAAAAATATGGCGCGGTTGTGATTGTTGATTTGGGCACCGCGACAACGGTTGATGCCGTTTCGCACGACGGTCATTATTTGGGCGGCGCCATCGCGCCCGGCATCGGCATTTCCACCGACGCCCTTTTTCGCGCCGCTGCGCGCTTGCCGCGCGTCGAAATTACGCCGCCGCCCTGCGCTTTGGGCACCAATACCGCACATTCGATGCAATCGGGCATCGTTTTTGGCTATGCTGGGCTGATTAAAGAATTAGTAATGCGTTGCGTCGCCGAAGTCGAAGCCAAAGGCAACCCAAAGGTCACCGTCCTCGCTACTGGCGGCCTCGCCGACCTGATTGCGCCTTTGGTTCCGGCCATTCACAAAATTGAGTCTGAACTCACGCTCGAAGGCTTGCGACTCATTTGGGAAAAGAATCGTTAAATCTGTCTAAAATAAGAGTTATTTGTGGCCCGATAAATGCTCAAGCTTGTAATAAAAAGCCTCTCCGCTCACTCATTTCCAGTCCAGCATCTCCAGCGGATTGAGGAATTCTCCCTCTCATGAAAAAACTTCGCGTTTTCATTGCCGATGATCAACAAGTCGTGCGCGAAGGTATCAAAATGCTCATCAATGCCCAGCCTGATATGGAAATTATCGGCGAAGCGGGTGATGGCGGGGAAGCACGGCGACTCTGCAAAGATTTGATGCCCGACATCGTTATCATGGACGTGTCGCTGCCCGATTTGAATGGCGCGCAAGTCACGGAGCATTTGCGCGTGGACAGTCCCCAATCGAAAGTGCTGGCGCTCAGTGCCTCTCAAGATGAAGCGCACATTGAACAACTTCTGAATTCCGGCGCGACAGGCTATGTTCTCAAAAAAGCCATCGCCGAAGAATTAATCATTGCAATTCGCACCGTTTCGCGTGGCGGCATCCACATTGATCCTGAAATCGCCGACAAAGTTGTGAACGGCCTGCCGCTTTCTCAACACAATCACGCTTCCCTTCACAATCACGGCAACGAATCCCTCAGTAACCGCGAGCAGGAAGTCTTGCGCTTGATCGCTTGGGGACACACCAACAAAGAAATCGCGACTCTTTTGCAATTGAGCGTGAAAACAGTGGAAAGCCATAAAACGCGCCTGATGGAAAAATTAGGCTTCGCCGCGCGCACCGATATTGTGCGCTATGCTTTGCGGCGTGGCTGGCTAAAAGAAGACTCATAGACAGCCCATAGCTAATATCAATGATTTTGCAGCGTGGTTTTACCAACGCGCAGAGGAATTTGGCGAAGAAATGCAGGGTTTTCCCTGATGTAGCTCCATACGTTCTCATGCAAAACTAACGAGGCGATTTTGGAGCAACACACTCTGCTTTTCACCCTCGCACAATCCCCTGCACTACAAAGGCATTTGATGCCCAAATCAAAAGCGCTGACTTCTTCGTTGATGGTCGGCCAGATGGAAGCCAAAAACCAACATTTTCAGGCGCGCTCACCGCTTGGTTTAGTGAAGTTAGAGCCTAAATCTGACCCAATCACCCACGAAGACCACAGCGATGCTTCCACATCAGCCTTTGCGCTGACGCCTCCTCAGAATTGGCTTTCAAATCGTCCACAAAATAGGATGCTCTCACATTTGCCGCACGATGTGTGGACGCGCATCCGGCCTTACATCGGGCATTCGCTGATGGTGCAAGGCCATGTAGTCATCGAACAAGGCCAGCGCGTAGAACATATTTTTTTCCCGACAAGTGGTTTGGTGTCGCAAATTATCAGCGCGCCTTGTGGTTCGCGTGTAGAAACCGGTTTGATTGGACGCGAAGGATTATTTGGTTTAGCGGAAGGCCTAAACGATACGCCAGCAGTCACAAATTCCATCGTGCAAGTTGATGGAACGACTTGTTGGTTGCCGTCTGAAATTGTGCGCGCTGAATTCAAGCGAAATGGGGCCGTTCAGTGCTGGTTGTTGCGTTATATGCAATGGCAAATGGCGCAAGCCACGCAAAACGTGCTTTGCAATCGCTTGCATTCCATTGAGGAACGTTTAGCTCGTTGGCTACTCGCTGCGGAAAGTCGAATGGGCGCGAGTGCCATCACTGTTACACACCAAAATCTCGCTATGCTTCTGGGCACACTCCGCTCACCAGTCACGATACGACTGGGCGAGTTCGAGCAACGTGGGCTGATTGAATGCAAACGGGGCCGTTTTTTTGTCTTAGACAGAACAGGTTTGGAACTCATGACCTGTCATTGCCACACCACCTTGCAGCAACTTGAAAAGCAGCATCGCTTAAATGATTTCTGATTGTCAGATTCCGCTGTAACCCCCAGTTCTATAAACTAATCCGCGATGAAAATCGCAGGATTTAACGTTGAACCGAATTTAGTGTTGGCGCCGATGGCGGGCGTCACCAGCGCGCCGTTTCGCTTGCTATGCCGTCGCTACGGCGCGGGCATGAGCTTTAGCGAACTGGTGTCTTCTGCCGCGCTTGTTATGGGCGGCGAAAAATCAAAAGAAAGATCGCATCAACTGGCGTGGTTTTTTGAAGAAGAACGCCCCGTTGCGGTGCAGATTTTCGGCGCCGACACCGATTTAATGCGCGAAGCGGCCACGATTGTCGCCGAAACCAAACCGGACGCCATTGATATTAATATGGGTTGCAGCGTGCCGAAAATCGCCAAATGCGGCGCCGGTTGTTTGCTGCTCAAAACGCCCGAACACGCTCAAGCCGTTATTAAAGCGACTGTTGAAGGCGCCGCCGTGCATGGCGTGCCCGTAACAGTAAAAATGCGCGCCGGATGGGACGAAAACAACATTACCGCGCCCGAAGTGGCCCGTCGCGCCCAAGATGTCGGCGCTGTTGCGGTTTCCGTGCATCCGCGCACTGCCAAACAAGCCTTTACCGGCCATTCCGATTGGTCGGTCATTCGTCGCGTCAAGGAAAACGTCAGCATTCCCGTCATCGGCGGCGGCGATGTGCATAACGGGGCCGACGCCAAGCAAATGCTCGAAGAAACCGGCTGCGATGCCGTGATGATTGGCCGCGCCGCGATGGGAAACCCATTTCTTTTCGCGCAAATCGCGCAATATCTCAAAGACGGCAGCGAAGCGCCCGAACCAACCGCCGACGATAAAATCAACACCGCTTTGTGGCACGCGCGCGAGTTGACCGTTCTCAAAGGCGAACACACCGCCATGAACGAAATGCGCCGCCACGCCGCGTGGTATACCAAAGGAATGCCCGAAAGTGCCCGCCTTCGTGACCGCCTGTGCCGCGTTTCCAGCATGACCGAACTCGAAGACATTTTAGCCGAAGCCTTGCGTGTCGCTCATCAATACGAAGCCATGCGCGAAACCGGCGATATGTTAGCGGGCGCGACGTGGAATTGAATCTTTTGATTGGGACGCGGAGCTACGCTATCTGCCCAAAGGGCACCCGAAACAGCTTTGATTTTCGCGGATTTTCTTGATCGGACGACCAAATGTATTACAACGGGTATTGGTTTTTAGGTCTGAATCCTCAAGCGCCATAAAACGATGCCTTTTCAGCAAAAAGCCGCGATCTTCCCGTTATTTTCTGCTCGCTCGCGGCTTTTTTGTGCAAGCACACAGAAAATAACGGGAAGATCGCGGCTTTTTGCTGCGACAGCGCACCTTTTTTTTCGCGATCTCGCAGTTATTTTCTGCGACTCGCCGTTATTTTCTGCTCACGCGCGGCTTTTTGCTGCGATGCCGCAGTTATTTTCTAACGCCTTCGCGGTTCAGAACTGTGTGCCTGCGGCTTTTTACTGCGGCAACGTGGAAAAAAGCCGCAAGCACGCAGTTATTTTCTGCGACGACGCAGATATTTTCTGCGCGCTCGCGGTTAATTTCCGCGACGACGCGGCTTTTTTCTGCGGCCACGCGGTTAATTTCTGCGCTGTCACAGTTATTTTCTCCGCCATCGCACCTTTTTTCTGCGACGTCACGGTTATTTTCTGCATTACCTCACCTTTTTTCTGCAAACTCGCAGTTTTAAACGGGAAAGGCAAGAGGGCTTGGCAGACGGACAACACAAAAAGGCGCCTTGATATTACGAACAATCAAGGTAAACTGAGCGACGATTTATGAAAGCACTGGCTAAACAACACGCGGAGCGCGGCTTATCGCTCATTGATGTGCCTGAACCGGAAATTGGCATCAATGACGTGCTGATTCGCGTTGATCGCACCGGCATTTGCGGGACGGATTTGCACATTTACAATTGGGACGAATGGGCGCAGAAGACTATTCCAGTTCCGATGGTTGTTGGCCACGAATTTGTCGGCGAAATCGTCGAAGTCAGCTCCAATGTGCATGATTTTTACGTCGGCGATGTGGTTTCGGCTGAGGGCCACGTTGTTTGCGGCCATTGTCGCAATTGTTTGGCGGGAAGGCGGCATTTGTGCGCCGATACCAAAGGTATCGGCGTCAATCGGCCCGGCGCGTTTGCCGAATTGATTTCCGTCCCGCAAACCAATGTTTGGCATCACGAAAAAGAAATTGACCGCGATGTGGCGGCGATTTTCGACCCGTTTGGCAACGCTGTTCACACGGCGCTTTCGTTCGATGTTTTGGGCGAAGATGTGCTGATTACCGGCGCCGGGCCGATTGGCATCATGGCTGTCGCGATTGCCAAACACGCGGGCGCGCGTTATGTCGTAATTACCGATGTGAATGATTATCGCTTGAATTTAGCCAAGCAAATGGGCGCTACGGTGGCGCTTAATGTCAAAAACGGCAATTTAAGCGAAGTCAAACAGCAACTGGGCTTGAAAGAAGGCTTTGATGTCGGCCTTGAAATGTCCGGCAACGCGCAAGCCTTTTGCGGCATGATTGACGCCATGTGTCACGGCGGAAAAATCGCCATGCTCGGCATTCCGCCGACGCAGTTCGCTATTGATTGGAACAAAGTCGTTTTCAATATGCTGACGATTAAAGGCATTTATGGCCGCGAAATGTATGAGACTTGGTATAAAATGACGGTCATGCTGCAAAGCGGGCTGGACATTAAGCCGGTCATCACGCATCGCTTTCATTACACCGAGTTTGAGCAAGGCTTCGCCGCCATGAACAGCGGACAAGCGGGCAAAGTGATTTTAAATTGGAAGGATTAATAGAACACGGGTTTAACGGAAACGACACGGGTTTTCACGGAAAAATCTATCAACAAACCGTGTAAATCTGTGTCTTTTCTGCGTATGAAATCCGTGTTCTATTCTTCAAATGAATTCTCATTTCACAGAGCATCTTAAAAAGCAACTCAGCGATATTCGCGCCGCTGGAACTTATAAAACCGAGCGCGTAATTACCACGCCGCAGGACGCGCATATTAAAGTGGCGGGCGGGCGCGAGGTGCTGAATATGTGCGCCAATAATTACCTCGGTTTGGCCGAAAACCCCGACGTTATCGCGGCGGCGCATCGCGCTTTAGATGAATGGGGCTACGGTTTGTCGTCGGTGCGCTTCATTTGCGGCACACAAAGTTTGCACAAGCAATTGGAAGCGAAACTCAGCGAGTTTCTCGGCACCGAGGACACGATTCTTTATTCCTCCTGCTTCGATGCCAACGGCGGCTTGTTTGAAACCATTTTAGGCGCCGAAGACGCCGTGATTTCCGACGAATTAAACCACGCCAGCATCATTGACGGCGTGCGTTTGTGCAAAGCGCAGCGCTTTCGTTACAAAAACAAGGACATGACTGATCTTGAAGCGCAATTGCAGGCTGCGCAAAACGCGCGCTTTCGATTAATCGCGACGGATGGCGTGTTTTCGATGGACGGCACCATCGCCGATTTGAAATCCATTTGCGATTTGGCCGACAAATACAAAGCCCTTGTGATGATTGACGATTCGCACGCTGTTGGTTTTATCGGCGCACGCGGGCGCGGCACCCATGAATACTGCGACGTGATGAATCGCGTGGATATTATCACCGGCACGCTCGGCAAAGCGCTCGGCGGCGCCAGCGGTGGCTACACCAGTGGACGTAAAGAGATAATCGAACTGCTGCGCCAGCGCTCGCGGCCTTATTTATTTTCCAATACGCTCGCACCGCCGATTGCCGGTGCCTCGCTCAAAGTTTTAGAATTGCTTTCATCGTCACTGGAATTACCTATTAAATTGGACGGCAACACGCGATTCTTCCGCGAAGGCATGACACAACTCGGCTTTAACATTGTGCCGGGAATTCATCCGATTACACCCGTCATGCTCGGCGATGCCGCGCTTGCCACCAAAGTCGCCGATGCCTTGCTCGAAAAAGGCGTTTACGTCATCGGCTTTTCGTTTCCCGTTGTGCCGCAAGGCAAAGCGCGCATCCGCGTGCAAATTTCCGCCGCTCATTCGCAGGGCGATTTGCAATTTGCGTTAAGTGCTTTCGGCGAAGTGAAAAACGAGATGAATCTTTAATTCATGAAACACAAAGAACACAAAGGTGGCACAAAAAACACTAAGATGACAACAGCAACGACCGTCAAGGCGCTTTTCTCTCAACATTCACCTTGCAAAACCAATTTTCAATTTTTCCTTCGTGTTTTTTGTGCCACCTTTGTGTTCTTTGTGTTTAATCTGTCTATGAGTCAACAAGTTCAAGCCGCGCCAGCGGTGGTCAATCCGGCAATTAATCCGAAGGCGGCGCGTTCGGTGCATTTGGGTTATCCGGCGCCCGAAGGCACGTTGTTTTACAACGAAGCGACGGTGGAAGAATCGGTGCCCGGCAGCTATTTTATGGCGTGCGGTTTTCATCGCGGCTATTTTGGCATTCAGGAACTCGGCAACGGCAAAAAGGTGGTCTTGTTTTCAGTTTGGGACCCGACCAAAGGCGATAATCCGAACGCTGTGGCGCAGGAACACCAAGTGGAAGTCTTGAGCCAAGGCGAAGGCGTTGAAGTGTCGCGTTTTGGCGGCGAAGGCACGGGCGGCAAAAGTATGTGGAATTACGATTGGAAAGTCGGCAACACTTACAAATTCCTCGTATCGGCCAAAGTGGACGGCGATAAAACCACCTTTGCCGGTTACTTTTTCGTGCCGGAGCAGCATCGCTGGCAACAAATGGCGACATTTCGCACCGCAACCGGCGGCGCGCCGCTCAAAGGTTATTATTCGTTTGTCGAAGATTTTCGCCGCGATGGAAAAAGCGCGGAAGAAATTCGTCGCGCGCGTTTTGGCAATGGCTGGATTCAAACCTTAACCGGCGATTGGATCGCTTTGCGCCGCGCGCGTTTTACCGCTGATGGCAACACGCAAATGCACATTAACGCAGGAGTTTCCGGCGAGGCGTTTTACTTGCAAAACGGTGGCGCGACGAAGAATATCACTCCCCTACTCACTATATTGGAACGGCCTTTAAGCGGGCTTGATTTGCCGGAAATCAAATAGTGAATAGAACGCGAATTTCGCAAATTGCCGCTAATTAGCGCAAATCTTTCTGAAAAATTTGCGTAGATTCGCGCTTATTTGCGAAATTTGCGTTCTATGAAAACAGCCAATGAATACTTCCCTCGCTCCTCGTCCCAAACTCGCCATTTCTTCTTATTCTTACTGGCATTTTCGTGATCCAAAAATTCCAATAGAAGGCGTTATTGACCGCGCGGCGGCTCTGGGCGTTGAAGGTGTTGAAATTCTTCATCGTCAAATGGACAGCGAAGACAAAAGCTATGTGCAAAATCTCAAGCGCCGCGCTTTTGTCAATGGCTTGGATTTGATTTGCCTTTCGATTCATCAAAATTTCGTCTCGCCCGACAAAGAAAAACGCCAAGAGCAAATTGACCATACAGTGCGCTGCATTGAACTGGCATATGCGCTCGGCATTCCGTGCATTCGCATCAATTCGGGGCGTTGGAATACCGTCGCTTCGTTCGATGAACTGATGGCTTTGCGCGGCATTGAGCCGCCGATTGCAGGTTACAACGAAGACGACGCTTACAATTGGTGCATCGAATGTATGAACGCCTGCATGAGCAAAGCGCAAGAGTGCGGCGTGCTTTTGGC
Source organism: Abditibacteriaceae bacterium (assembly GCA_031372065.1). Classification (GTDB taxonomy): domain Bacteria; phylum Armatimonadota; class Abditibacteriia; order Abditibacteriales; family Abditibacteriaceae; genus DASWNL01. The sequence goes on from JANMKN010000408.1 coordinate 10,378, forward strand.
GTTGGAGAATCACTGGGGCTTAACGCGCGAACCCGAAGGCGTTTTGCGCATCGTGGACGCCGTGAATTCGCCGTGGCTTGGCGTTTTAATGGATACCGGCAACTTTCTCGAAGCGCCTTACGACAAACTCGAAATCATGGCACCGCGCACGGTTTTTGTGCAAGCCAAAACCTATTTTGGCGGCGGCGAATGGTATACGCTTGACCTTGATTATCATCGCATCGCTGCCATTTTGCGCGCTGTGAATTTCACTGGCTACATTTCACTGGAAATGGAAGGCAAAGAAGACCCCGATAGCGCCGTGCCAAAAAGCATTGAATTGCTGAGGCAAGCGTTTGATATTTAAGACCCCCTGAGATGAGCCACTACGCTTAGTTCGGCAAAAACGACGCTATTTTGGCCAAGAATTGCGTTGTTTTCGCGCTTGTTTTTGCGCCGCAGAAGGCGTAGCGGCTATTTCCCCCTGTTTCAAAACAACGCGGACGGGTAATAAGAAAACAGGAGGATTTATCATGCATCCCATTGTTATTCTGTTCCTGCTGTTTGCCGCGTTGGGCGTCGGTTATTTTCTGTGGGCCACCAAATCGGCCCTTGTCCTTGGCCCGCTGACCGCTTTGCGCGCACAATTTGGCCTGTCAGACGGCGTGGTTGTGAAAATCGTCGTCGGAATTGTCGCGCTTTACATCCTTTATCAAATTTACGCCCTCGTCCAAACAGCGATGCACAAACGTCAGGCCGATCAGCGCCTGCGCGACAACATGAAAGCCCAACAAGACAACCAATACACCAATCGTCGCTAAATTCATTCAGCGGCACTATTCAGCGAATTCCCCTAATTACAGGCCGATTTCCTTCAGGGAATTCCCTGAATTATCCATTTTCAGCCCAAAAATCATTGCTCAAAGCGTTCGCCTGTGCAATAATGGCGCTATGTTCTGTGCTGCCGTCCAACTCTTGATGATTTGACCCTGAAACAGACTGTTCAAACAGCAAAGCAGACTGTTCAAACAGCAAAGCAGACTGTTCAAACAGCAAAGCAAACTGTTCAAACAGCAAAGCAAACTGTTCAACGCTTGAAACACACTGTTCAAGCGCTGAAGCAAACTGTTTGATGGTCAAAGCAAACGTCTTAACGCTTGAAACAAACGTCTCAAGGCTTCAAGCAAACGTTTCAACGCTTGAAACAAACAGCGAAACCGTTTCAATGTTTGCTTCAAGCGTTTTGTAGTATTGGTGGGGAAATCATTTTGTAGTTCGATTATTTTGCGAGGGGATGAGCCGCTATGACCGAGGATTCGTCTGCCGCTGTATTGAGTGCAATGCCGTTGTTTCAGGGATTACCTGAGGCAACATTGAAGTATGTCGCCGACCACATGGAACGCCGCTGGTTCCCCAAGGGCATCACCTTATTAATGAAGCAGGAACGCGGCCACAGCATTCTTTTTATCGAAAAGGGCCTCGCACGCGTGTGCGATAAAAGTTGCAAAAAAAATGAAGTTTTGATTGCTTTGTTGGGGCCGGGCGAGGTCATCGGCGAGATTCACGCTTTGGACGGCGAAGGCCACTCGGCGGATGTCATCGCCGCCCTTGATACCACTTGTTGGTTCATAGAAAAGAAAGTTTTCCTTGAATGTCTGCAAAAATTCCCCGATTTGATGATGAACCTGCTACGCCTAACGGCTAAGCGTTTGCGTCAATCCACAAATCAAATCGCCTTATTATCCACGCAGGACACACCGGGCCGACTCGCGCGCCAATTACAAATTTTAGGCGACCAATGTGGCGTTCCCACCGACGATGGCGGCATCGAAATCCCTCTTCCGATTACGCAAGGCGATTTAGCCGCCTTAACCGGCACATCCCGTCAAAGCATCAACGCCGCCTTCACCCAATTTCGCTCGTTAAAGGCCGTTGATTACCGCAATTGCCACTTCGTTATCCTTCGTCCCGACCTTCTCGAACAGCGTTGCCGCTGAAATTCGCCCGATTGTCAAAAATTTGACAGGGGGGTTGTCAAAAATTTGACAGGCACCCTGTCAAGTATTTGACAGCGAAACGCTGGACTTCTCTGAGATAATCACATTGTCGTTCCGATTATCAGGAGAATTCCATGCCCGATAGCGATACGCCGCCAGACCCATTTGGCGATTTACTTACCAATTTCAACGACAAATTACAAAATGATGCCACCAAATACGGCGTCACGGCGGACGAATTAGACAAGCTCAACGAACTGGCGACGACCTATGTCACGAAGCGCCAGACCAAACGGGACAAAGCGCGCGAAGCCAATGCCGCAACAGCGGCGCTGAACACCGTAACCAAATCGGCCAGACCCTTTGTGAGCAAATTGCGGCAACGCATGAATTTGCACCCGGAGATGACCGACGAAAGCCGCCAGATTTATGACTTGACGCAACGTGGCGGCGCACGACCAACCTTGCAGTTGCCGGACGAAGCGCCGCTTTTGCGCCTCGATTTCGGCACACGCGGACGCATGACCATCCACGCCGGCCCCACCCCCGGCCAAGCCCGACGCAATGGCAAACCCAAAGGCGCTGTCGGCATTCTCGTGCAATGTCACGAAGGCGGCGTCCCGACCAGCGATAGCGAATGGCAACATCTCGCTCAAGTCACCAGTTCACCGGTGACCCACCAACCCAGTAGCGGCACTCACACCTTCGCCTACCGTGCCTGCTACGTTGACCGCAAAGGCAATCGCGGCCCGTGGAGCCAAAGCGCCACCGGCACGATTTTGGGGTGAGGAGAAATCCGAAGAGGTTACAATGGCACTTGGAGATGGAATCCGCAGAGATGGCATTCGTCGCAACATTGCGGCAGTTGATCCCGCAGAGAGAGCATTGCTTCGTGATGCCCTGCTTGAATTAAACCGCCGATTTTTCCTTGGAGGCAGAACCGACACTCCAATTCCAGGTGGCGTCAGTTGGTGGTTCAAGCAAGATGAAATCCACCAGGCGACTCATGTGCATGGAGGCCCCGAATTCGTGCCGTGGCATCGAGAACTCGTCAATCGAATGGAGCAGATGCTTCGGCAAATCAACCCGCAGCTTTCCCTGCACTACTGGGATTGGACCCAAGACCCTAGGGCCATTCCGAATGCCAACTTGGGGGGAGGAACCAGAGGGACACTCAATCTGTTCACGCCGGACTTCATGGGCTACGGAGGTTCCACAAGACAGGTCATCGGTCCGCCTTGGCAGAATGCTGCAGCGCCTTGGCGCAATGACGGATTCTACGTTCCGACGGCGAATCCTGACCGAGAAACATCTGACAACCCAGCAGACCCACCAAAAGCAGTGTTCCGGAGTGTTGCTGGAAATCCAGCTAACATTGCAGACGACCAAGACATCTTGGACGCGGTTGATTTTTCCGAAATGCGATTGCGATTGGAACTCGTTCACAACGCCATGCATGGTTTCGTTAATATGGGCAGCCAGCACACATCTTTCAGGGATCCGTTTGTATTCCTCCTGCACTCGAATGTAGATCGTCTGTTCGCTCTTTGGCAAACCAACCCCATGCATCCTGAGCGATTGAATGCGAACACGGTTTATGGTTCAGAAAGTGACAACGCAGGTTTGAACAGTGGCATTGAACCATGGTCAGGCGTGCCAGCCACCGTCAGACCTTTTGCACCTCCAGAGAACCAACAGGTCGCCAAGACCTACAAAGACCCTACAGTAGTCAATCCACCCGATTACGACACCAATCTTGGTGCCTAATCAACAAAAGCGAGTGGCAACATCTCGCTCAAGTCACCAGTTCACTGGTGACTCACCAACCACGTAGCGGCACTCCCCTTTAGCCTACAGTGCCTGCTACGTTGACCGCAAAGGCAATCGCGGCTTGTGGAGTTTTCACTCCACAAGAGCGATTATGGGCAATGAAAAACAAAATTTGCTGAAAAGGAATATCATGAACACCAAATTCCAAGTCGAAAACTTGTTAGCGAAGAATCTTCAGAAAAAAGCGGCCCGCTGCGGTTTGCTGCTTGTTGTTGCCTCGTTGTCCGCAACTTGCACATGGACAGAACCGGCCTCGGCGGCAGAGAACGGAAACCAAGCCAATACTGATGTCACCATCAATCTGCCTGCAACACCCGGAGAATCTACCGTCACTCGCACACAAAAGGACAAAGACGGAAAAGAAACCACCGATACAATCGTCCAAAGCATCCCAGAGCCTGAACCAGATGAGCCATCGTCTCCACCGGATCCAGAAAAGGCTCAAGTGAGACTAAATATTTGGGCAATTCAAATTGCGGGAAATCGGGGAAAAGACTTGACGGAACAGGTGCTTAAGGCAAATGAAGCGGTTTCAAAGGTGCAGTCTCAGATAACTGCCATTCCTTATGCTTGGGCTGACGCAGTGCGATTGCATGGGACAGATACGGATTTCAGTGGTTACAATAAATATGTCCTAAAGGGACTACATGATCTTGGTTTAGATGTCCGGACCAACCGTCAACCAACTTTAATCGAAACCGTCATTTTGACCGGTGCTGCAAATTATGAAACGCGGACGAAGATTATATTAGAATTAGAAAATCAGATGGGAGGAGTCAAATTAACAAACTTGCGGAATGTGTTTCATGTAGATTCTGACCCTAAGAATCTTGGACAGGAAGATGTTAAGAACATTCGACGCATCAAGTCAGAACATGAAACTCTTCTAAGAGTTTCAACTAACTTAAAAAGTGGCACTGACAAAAGGAAAGCTTATTACAACGGCATCGCAGATGCCCAACTAAAAGCAGCCTTAGTAGAAGGCCTAACCAAAGATGTCAATGACATCTTTCTTACTCCGCTTTTAACAAATTTACAAAACGGCGCGGGTATCACCTCGAAAGCCAAAGGAATCTCATTTGTTGGTGAAACGAGTTTGGTAGTATCTGATGGTAAAGAGGGCATCCAAGACACCAAATTAAGAGGATATGTTAATACTGCACTCCCGCCAACGGTCAGCATCGCAGACCTGATGGAAGGTCTAAAAGCACCAAACTTTCTTGCCAAACTCGAAAAATTAGCCCCGCAACCGACGCCAATTTTTAC
>JANMKN010000055.1:0-10193 GCA_031372065.1 Abditibacteriaceae bacterium
ACGCTCGGCTTCGGCGAAATTATTCGCGTTTTGTGGACAACCGTCAATCGCATTCAACTTCCGGCGCCGTTCGATGGCTTAAATCATATTTTAGGCAGCGTCGAACTCGGCGCAGCGCGCGGCTTCACGGATATTCCGCTCTGGACAAATTTCGCGTGGACTTTTGGTTTAGCTATTTTATGCATTCTGACGATGCGAAACTTAGCCGAATCGTCGTTGGGCCGCTCCATGCGCGCCGTGCGCGAAGACGAAGTTGCCGCCGAAGCGGTTGGAGTCAACACCACGCAAATTAAAGTGCTGGCCTTCGTAATTTCCTCGATGTGGGCTGGCGTGGCTGGGGCACTCGGCGTGCATTTAATTCAATACGCCAATCCCAACACTTTCAATTTCATGAAAAGCGTGGAAGTCGTTGTCATGGTGGTTTTGGGCGGCTTAGGTTCCATTACCGGCGCGGCTCTTACAGCGGTTCTGCTGAAAATTCTCGAAGAAGTTTTGCGTTCGGTCAACGGCGCTTTTTTCACCGGTCTTGGTTTATTTGCTTTAGCGATTTACTGGTCGTTGCCGCGCCATCGTGCGATGCTTCAAAAAAAGAAAAGCAAGGGTTTGATGGAATGGTTGAGCGGGCCAACTTTTGCGATAGGCCTCTGGCTTTATCTTTATTTTGGGCAAAGAGAGTGGCTTGAAGCCAATGTTTCGCCGCTACGTTTTGTTATTTACGGTTTAATCCTCGTGGTTTTGATGTTGTTGCGCCCGCAGGGTTTGATGGGCCGCGCAGAAATCGGCTGGCACCTCTTGCGCCGACATCCTAATCCGGTTCAAAATGAATCGTGAATCCTGCCGAATGCAGAAACAAGGAGTTTTTTATGCGACGCTCGCTGTGTGTTTTTACCTGACAATGGCCTTCGCTGCGCTGGCTCAATGCCAAACAAAATCTGCAATAGCGTCCAAAGGCTGGAACGCTGTCGGATGAACAGAAAACGATGCTGGATGAGCAGAAATTGATGTCGGATGCTTAGAAAACGTGTCTGGACACGTAGAAAACGATGCTGGACACGTAGAAAACGCTGTCGGATGAACAGAAATTGATGCCGGACGCGCAGAAAACGCGTCTCGCCACGCAGAAAACGATGCCGGACGCATAGAAAACGCTGTCGGATAACTGGAAAACGATGCTGGACGCCCGGAAATTGATGTCGGATGAGCAGAAAACGATGCCGGACGTTGTGAATGAGACATAATGAAACATACGCTAAGGAGAACTGTGAAATTACACACTGTCCGTCTTGCTGCCGCTGTTTTTACAGCGTCGTTTTTGGCCGGTTGCCCCGCGCCACAGGAAAATAAAAACAGCGGCAATGAAACCGCAGCGTCCACCAGCGCCCCGGCAAAGGATGCGTTGAAAGTGGCGCTTCTCACTCCCGGTGATGTGAACGATGCTGGTTGGAACCAACTCGGCTACGAAGGTTTGCAAGCCGTCGAGAAAGAATTGGGAGCAAAAACCTCGCATCAGGTGACCAAAAGCCGCGAGGATTACAAACCTGCGTTCAACGATTTCGGCGATCAAAAATTCAACGCTGTATTTTGCTACGGTTTTGAATACGGCAAAGACACCGCCGACCTCGCGCCGCAGTTCCCCGACACAAAATTTGTGGTCGTCAGTGGCGACGTAAAAAAAGAACCAAACGTCGCCAGTTTGGTAATTCACCTCGAAGATGCGACCTATTTGCTGGGTATGGCGGCGGGTGGCATGACCAAAACCAATGTCATCGCGTGCATGGGCGGACAAAAAATTCCGCCCGTTATAAATGCATTTACGGCCTTCGAAAAGGGCGCCAAAGCCGTAAATCCCAAGGTTGTTGTCAAGACCGCTTATGTTGGTTCGTGGGAAGACCAAAACAAAGGCAAAGAGCAAGCCAACACGCTGATCGCGCAAAAGGCCGATTTCATTATTCATAACGCCGACCAAGCTGGCAAAGGAATGTTTGATGCCGCCAAATCTGCGAAAAATGTCATGGTTTTCGGCACCAATCGCGATCAAAACGATGTCGCGCCCGATTTGTGTCTCGGCTCCGCCGTTATCGAAATGCCACACGCGTTTAAAGAAGTCGTGAAAAGCATTCAAGACAAATCATTCAAACCTGAACTTCATGACCTCACACTGGCGAACAGCAACATCAACGTGCATTGGAATCCCAAATTGAAGTCAAAAATTCCAGCCGATTTAATGAAGAAAATCGAAGCGGCGCAAGCGCAAATCAAAGCCGGAAAACTAAAAACCGGTTCTTGATTTTCCGACGTGGTTTTTCATGCTGCAAATTCAATCTTTGAGCAAAAATTTCGGCGCGTTTCAAGCGTTAGATGAGGTTGATTTTTCTGTTCGTCCCGGCGAAATTGTTGGTTTGCTCGGCGAAAACGGCGCGGGGAAAAGCACCCTGCTGAAAATTGTCGGAGGCGAAATCGCGCCGACGGCGGGCCAAGTATCTTTAGACAATTCGCTGCTAAAATTGCGCTCGCCTCGTGAGGCCACGCGCCTTGGCATTGGTGTGGTGCATCAACATTTTATGCTGGTGCCGGTCTTCACAGTTGCTGAAAATATCGCGCTAAACGCTCTGCAAGGCGCGGTTTACCATCCCCTTTTCTGGGAACAGCAAATCGAAAAATGGGCTGCTTCGCTGGGCTGGAAAGTCAACCCAAAAGCGCGCGTGGCTGATTTATCTGTCGGCGAGCAGCAACGCATTGAGATTTTAAAAGCCCTTTATGCGGGTGGCAAAACAGCCAAATTGCTTTTACTTGATGAGCCAACAGCTAACCTCACTCCGCAAGAAGTTGCCGAATTAATCGCCGTTTTGCGCCGTTTACGCGACCAAAATTGTGCCTTAGTATTCGTTTCACACAAATTGCATGAAGTTATGGCATTGTGTGATCGCGTCGTGGTTTTGCGGCACGGCAAAGTGACAGGCGAAAAGGCAACGAACCAAACTTCCACGTCTGAATTAGCGACTCTGATGGTGGGCCGCACCGTTGTCGAAAATGAAGCACGCACAACGCCATCGCCGCGCATCGGCACACGCCAATTCAAGATTCAAAATCTATCCTGCGGCCAAATCAAAGAGTTCAACCTCACCGTTTCTGGTGGTGAAATTGTCGGTCTTGCCGGCGTGGATGGCAACGGACAAAAAGAATTAGTGGAAGCATTAGCGGGCTTAAATACTACGGTTCAAGGCCAGTTTTCTGTCGAAGAAAACGGTGAAACTTGCGACGGTGTATTGGGGTTCATTCCTGCGGATCGCCAAAGCACAGGATTAATTTTAGATTTCGATCTCGCCGAAAATTTCGCCCTGCATCCGCAGCCGCGCGCGAGTTTTCGCAAGAAGTTTGGCTTTGACTGGACGGGCTTACGCACTCTGGCCCGCGATTTAATGGCTCGTTTCGATGTGCGTTCGCCAGCCTCCCAAGAAAAAACTTTGGCGCGCCGTTTATCGGGCGGCAATCAGCAGAAAATGGTGATTGCCCGCGCGCTTTCTTTCCATCCAAGCGCTGTTGTCGCCGTTGATCCGGCGCGCGGTTTAGATATCGGTGCCGGGCAATTCGTCCATGAAAGTTTGCGCCGCGTTGCCGACGAAGGCACGCCGGTGCTTATCATTTCTACAGACCTCGACGAGATTCTGCATCTCAGTGACAGGATTGGTGTGCTGTATGAAGGACATTTATTGCCCGCTAAAAAATTACTTCCAGCAGGAACATCACGCGAACGCATCGGCGCGTTGATGGGTGGCAGCGAGATTGAAATTGAACGTTAAATTTTGTCTTTTACTTCTTCCGGCTGCAATTCATCAAGACGCCCCAAATGTAATAATTCCGGCCATTTTAACGCAGAAGCCCAAACTACCAAAACCGTGCCGATGCCGCCTGCCACAACCGAAATAACCGGACTAAAAAAGCGCGCCACCATGCCCGACTCGAAGCCGCCTAATTCGTTGGACGCGCTAATAAAAACACTGTTGACTGCCGACACGCGCCCACGCATCGAATCGGGCGTCAGCAACTGCACCAAAGTGTGTCGCACCACAACGCTGATGTTATCGAAAGCGCCCGTCAAAGCCAGAGCCGCGAAACTAAGCCAATAAGTTTTTGAAAAGCCGAAAATGACGGTTGCCACGCCGAAACCCGTCACCGCCCACAATAAAGCGCGGCCCGGACGACGCATCGGCGGAAAATAAGCCAGTCCCAAAGCCATCACCAAGGCTCCCACGGCTGGTGCCGCGCGTAGCCAGCCCAATTTTGTGGCGTCAACGAACAAAATGTGTTCGGTGTAAACCGGCAATAAAACCATTGCCCCGCCCAGCAAAACGGCGAATAAATCTAAAGTTAAAGTCGCCAACATCAAGCGGGTGCCAAAGACAAAACGCACGCCAGCGTGAATGCCTTCCCAGGAAAAAGTTTCTTTGCTTCTTTCTTGGGGGCGTGGTTTCGTAAAAAATAGGCACAACCAAAAAAATGCCAAAAACACCGCTTCCAACGCATAAATTAGCCCCGGCTTTTCAAGCACATAAAGTATGGGGCCGAACAATGCAGGCCCGGCGACCGACGCAATCTGCCATCGCGTGCTATTCCAAGTAACAGCGTTCGCTAAGTCTTGATTAGGCACCAATTGAGGCAAAAGCGCACTTTGTGCGGGTCGCATCATAGCGTGGCAAAAGGAAATGGCAAACAAGCACCAAAAAAGTTGTGAAGTTGGCGCCTGCTGCAAAGATAACGTCGCCAAAAGCCACGACAGCGGCACGGACAAAGCAATTCCCCATAACGCGATGCGGCGGCGATCAACAATATCTGCCAATTGGCCTGCGGGCAAAACCAGCATTATAACCGGCAAGCCTTGAACCAACGAGGCCAATCCAACTTGCAACGACGCTGTTTTCGCGTCATGTCCAGCGCGCTTGGTAATCTCATAACCGATGGTAGTCAATTGCAATTGACCACCTAAAGCAGCCAAGAAACCGCCCAACGCATAAAGGCGATAATTCGGATGACGCCAAGCAGCATAAGGGTCGTGTGCGCGCGGCGAAAGGGGAGTTTCTGTAGCCAATTCGTTTTCGGTTGGCGCTGCCGTGGAAGCCCGTTCGGGATCAGGATTTTCGTAGCCGGGAATATCAGAGGACAAAACGTTTACAGTAAAAGCGCGCCGTCCGACTTTGGCAAGGCCCCAAACGGCATAACTGAACGACAGTCCACAAGACGAAATTGGTCAAAACAAACTTACGCAACAGCGAAAGATTTGGTGAATCTAAAAGCACTCATTTTCAAAGGAAAAGCATGAAACAATTCAATTTATTATTGCTTGCAGCGGCACTCTGCCCTGCTCTGCTGCACGCCGATGACACGGTCACGCATCGCGTTTTAGTCGCCGACAAAGGCAAAGTCGCCATTGTCAACCAAAAGGGCGAAATCGAATGGCAAGTCGAAAATCGGTATACCTGCCATGACCTTGCGATGCTGCCCAACGGCAACATTTTGATGCCGGTCAGTGACAACAAAATCGTTGAAATGGCGCCCGACAAAACCATCGTTTGGACGCACGAATCAAAACCCAAACCACCTTACACCGGCAAAGTCGAGATTCACGGATTCCAACGTTTGGACGATGGCAACACCATGATTGCCGAAACCGGCAACTTGCGCATCATAGAGGTGGACAAAGACGACAAAATCGTCAAAGAAGTGCCTATCACGGTTGATCAACCCAATTCGCACCGCGACACACGCCGCGTGCGCAAATTGGACAACGGACACTACCTCGCCTGTCACGAAGGCGACGGCACCGTGCGCGAATATGACGAAACAGGCAAAGTGGTGTGGAGTTACAAACTGGATTTAGCGGGCCGCGAACGCACGCCCACACACCAAGGACATGGCACCGAAGTTTTTAACGCCATCCGTCTATCCAACGGCAACACTATGATCGGCGGCGGCAATAACAACCGCGTTATTGAAGTCAATCCCGCAGGTGAAATTGTGTGGAGCATTGACAACAAGGAACTGCCCGGCATTCAACTTTTCTGGGTGACAGGCATTCAACCGTTGCCCAACGGCAATCTCATCGTGGGCAACACGCACGCTGGGCCGGAAAATCCGCAAATTTTTGAAGTGACACGCGACAAAAAAGTCGTCTGGCAATTCAAAGACTGGAACAATTTCGGCAACGATTTATGCGCCCAACAAGTGCTGGACGTGCCCGGAAAGCCACTTCGTTAATTTATTTTCAAAAAAACAGCGCCTTGTTCTGCTCAGGGCGCTGTTTTTTGGCTATTTAACCTGATTTTTCGAAACGTTTTGTGTAAGGTAAAACTGTTTGATGTGTTTACAAGCGATGGCAAGGTTAATCCACGAAGTTCACTTTTTGCTTAACTATCAAGCGACATGATTTTGATGATAGATAACTTCGATTCCTTCACTTACAATCTCGTGCAGTATTTGGGCGAGATGGGCGAAGAACTCGTCGTCAAGCGCAATGACGAAATTTCGCTTGATGAAATTGCCGATTTAAAACCCGATAAAATTATTATTTCGCCGGGGCCGTGTTCGCCTAACGAAGCAGGTATTTCAGTAGCGACGGTTCAGCGTTTCGCAGGTAAAATTCCCCTTTTGGGCGTTTGTTTGGGCCATCAGTCCATCGGACAAGCCTTTGGTGGCCATATTATTCGCGCTTCGCGGTTGATGCATGGCAAAACCTCGCCTGTTTTGCACGATGGGAAGGGCGTTTTTTCGGGTTTGCCATCGCCGTTTGAAGCCACTCGCTATCATTCGCTGCTGATTGAGCGCGAAACCTGCCCCGATTGCCTCGAAATTTCCGCCGAAACGGCTGAAGGCGAAATTATGGGTGTGCGCCACAAAGATTTGCCGCTCGAAGGCGTGCAATTTCATCCCGAAAGCATCTTAACCGGCGAAAACGGCAAGCAACTGCTGCGGAATTTTGTAGAAAAGTTTTAAATCATGACCTTCAATGTAGATTCTGCCTTGCGCGCTGTTACATCGGGCGAAACTTTGAGCGCCGAACAAGCGCAGGGTGCGATGAGCGACATCATGGATGGAAACTCGTCGGCGCTGCAAATTGCGGCGATGATAGGCGCCTTGCGAATGCGCGGCGAAACCATCGAAGAAATTGCCGGTTTCGCACAGGCTATGCGCCAGCGTGTCATCAAAGTTCCGGCCCAAAGCGCGCATTTAGTGGACACTTGTGGCACTGGCGGCGATAGCCCAAAGCACGGTCACAGCACCTTTAATGTTTCGACAGCGGCCAGTTTTATCGCGGCGGGCGCGGGCGCGACGATTGCCAAACACGGCAATCGCGCCATGAGCAGTCAATGCGGCAGCGCCGATGTTTTGGAAGCGCTGGGCGTGAATTTGAACGTTGCGCCCGAAAAAATCGCGTCTTGCATTGACGAAGTGGGCATTGGTTTCATGTTCGCCCAAGCGCACCATCCTGCGATGAAAAACGTGGCGCCGATTCGCCGCGAATTGAAAATTCGCACCATTTTTAATTTGCTCGGCCCGCTGACCAATCCGGCAGGCGCGCAATCGCAAGTGATGGGCGTTTCGGATGCGCGCTGGCTGCGTCCGATTGCCGAAGTTTTGCATTTGCTGGGCACTAAACACGCAATTGTGGCGCATTCGGACGATGGTTTAGACGAGTTTTCAACGTGCGCGCCGACGCATTATGTCGAAGTCGAAAACGGGCATTTTCACGAAGGCACCGTTTTGCCGCACGAGTTGGGTTGCGCTTGTGCCCTGCCCGACTCACTCAAAGGCGGCGATGCGGCAACCAACGCGCGCATTATCCGTGATTTGCTGCAAAATGGACAAGGTGCGCCCGCCGATTTAGCCTGCTTAAATGCCGCTGCTATTTTGAAAGCCGCCAATTTAGCGGGCGATTTTTCCGAAGGTCTGGAAAAATCCCGCGCCGCCATTCGCAGCGGTAAAGCGCTGGAAAAACTCGAAAAACTGATTGAATTTACGAATTAGTTGCTTGTTATTTATTTGCTCACTAACCAAATGATTCTCGACAAAATCGTCGCCGCCACAAAAGAACGCATCGCGCGCGACAAAGAACAAATTTCCCTCTTAAAACTCGAAGCGATGTTGCCGCACGAGGCGCCGCGCCCGTTTGCTGCGGCTTTGAAACATGATACCCGGCTCGGATTGATCGCGGAAATTAAGAAAGCCTCGCCCAGCAAAGGCATTATTGCGCCGGACTTCGATCATCGCAAAATGGCGGAACTCTATCGCGATTCGCCCGCCGATTGCCTGAGCGTTTTAACCGAACCGCAATTTTTCCAAGGCGAGTTGCAATATCTGCGCGACGCGCGGCAAATTAGCGGCAAGCCGTGTTTGCGCAAGGATTTCATCATTGATGAATATCAAGTCGCGCAAGCGCGTTTATTCGGCGCAGATTGCATTTTGCTGATCGTCGCCATTCTCAAAGATTGGGAAATTCGCCAACTCAAAGCCGCCTCCAAGCGTTTTGGCATGGATGCCCTTGTAGAAATTCACGACGAAACCGAAGCCAAACGCGCCATCGCCAACGGCTGCCAATTTATCGGCATCAACAACCGCAACCTGCAAACGTTTGAAGTGGATTTAGCCACAACCGAAAAACTGCGCCCTTTTTTGCCGACTGATGCCATCATCGTCGCCGAAAGCGGCGTTTTTACTAATGAGGACGCCAAACGATTGCGTAACGCTGGCTGCGACGCGCTTTTAGTCGGCGAAAGCCTGATGCGAAGTGAAAATCCGTCAGTAGTAATGGACAAATTTTTGAAGAATTAAAATGACGACTGAAATTTTAGCCTCTGCCGTTGAACAACAAATGCACACGTCCACGCCGGGCCATTTTGGGCCGTATGGAGGGCAATTCGCGCCGGAAACTTTGATGGTGGCATTGCGCGAAATAGAAGACGTTTACAACAAGGCCAAGCATGACAAGGCGTTTCAAGCCGAACTTGCGGGCCTTTTGCGCGATTTCGCCGGACGCCCCACGCCGCTTTATTTCGCCGAGCGCCTGACAGAGCATTACGGCGGCGCGCAGATTTATCTCAAGCGCGAAGATTTGCTGCATACCGGAGCGCATAAAATTAACAACGCGCTCGGCCAAGCGCTCTTGGCAAAACGCATGGGCAAACCGCGTCTGATTGCCGAAACCGGCGCCGGTCAGCATGGCGTGGCAACAGCCACAGTCGCGGCGCGTTTTGGCTTTTCGTGCGATGTTTACATGGGCGAGGAAGACACCGTGCGCCAAGCGCTCAACGTTTTTCGGATGCGTTTGCTCGGCGCCAAAGTGATTCCCGTTACCAGCGGCACCAAAACACTAAAAGACGCTACCAATGAAGCAATGCGCGACTGGGTAACCAATGTGCGTGACACGCATTACATCATTGGCAGCGTAGTCGGGCCGCATCCGTTTCCGGTCATGGTGCGCGATTTCCATGCGGTGACGGGTCAGGAAGCGCGCCAGCAAATTCAAGAAATGGTGGGCCGCTTGCCCGATGTTTGTGTCGCCTGCGTCGGTGGCGGGTCAAACGCGATGGGCCTATTTTATCCGTTTATCGAAGACAAAAACGTGCAGCTTATCGGCGTTGAAGCAGCGGGCGAAGGTTTAGATACGCCGAACCACGCAGCGCCCTTAAATCGCGGCTCCAAAGGCGTTTTGCATGGTTCGCTGTCATATATCATGCAAGACAAAGCCGGTCAAATCATGCCGACGCATTCGATTTCGGCGGGGTTGGACTATCCCGGCGTCGGGCCGGAACACGCGCATCTCAAAGATACAGGCCGCGCCCACTATGTCGCGGTGACGGATAAACAAGCGCTCGACGCCTTAGAACTGCTTTGCAAACTCGAAGGCATTTTGCCAGCACTCGAAAGCTCGCACGCCTTGGCGCACTTGGAAACTTTGGCGCGCGAAATGGGGCCGGACAAAATTATCGTGGTGAATTTGTCAGGACGTGGCGATAAAGACGTGAACACCGTGCAAAAAGCGTTGGAAGAACAGAATTTGTGAAAAGATTACAACAGACTTTTGAAAACCTACGCGCCCGCAATGAGCGCGCTTTTGTGCCGTTTGTGACGTGTGGCGACCCGGATTTGGTAACGACTAAGGCGCTTTTGCGCGCTTATATCGCGGCGGGCGCCGATATTCT
>JANMKN010000141.1:0-20875 GCA_031372065.1 Abditibacteriaceae bacterium
TAACAGGTAAGTTCTCCTCTCCCCAGCGCAGCGATTGGGGGAGAGGTTGGGTGAGGGGTCGAGCGACGCAGTCGCTCTTTGCTTCATCACAACAACACTACTCAACATGACTTGACGACATCAAGGGCTATGGAGCGCGGGCAAGATACCCGCGCTCCATAAAACGTGTCTTCTTACCGAGGGACTTTAAGGCAAAGTGGCTTCAACCTCGCCGTCTTCGTTCATGATAATGACGAGGTTGCCTTCCTCGCGACAAGCCATAGCCGCACCTAAATCGCCGCCGGGACGACGCACTTCGACGGTGCCGCCATCTTCGATCACGCGCAACGAGGCACGGTTTAGTCCTGTTTCTCCGGCGACTCCGACGATGCCGCCTTCTTCATTGGTGCCGACATGAGCTTGCACGGTTTCATCGTGATTATAAATGTTGAGGTTGCCGCCGTATTCATCAGAGAACAGCATGGCTATAGGGCGCCCTTTGGCATCATACAACAAGAAGCGCCCGCCTTGCTCGGCGGATTCCACAGCAGCAACTGTATTTCCCTCGACATCGAAAAGGCCAAGCAAAGCGCCTTTTGCATTGGCATCCATTAAAATAGTAGGTTTGCCATTCGCGTCGTGCAACGCGAGGCGCCCGGAATGCTGACTGCAAGACAGAAAGACCTGACTTTTGTTGTTGATTGAATCCACGCCCAACATCCCGCCATTTTCATCAACGAAGCTAAAGATTCCAGCATCGCCATTCTTATTACTCAACCTGAAGGCGCCGCCACTTTCAAGGTTTTCCAGCGCTGCTGTGGTTTTGCCGCTCTTATGACGCACCGATACATAACCGCCAAATTCATCGTGACGCAGCATGACATCGCCTTTATGATGGCATGCAGAAAGCGCCACCACACCGCCCTCTTCATCAACGGTCATCGTAGAACCGGCCTCCATATCTTTGGCAAACAAAGCGAAAAGTGGCTTATCATCGGCGTAAACCATCGAAATACGCGGCTTTCCTTTCGCATCGCCTACGACCATGAGTCCGCCATTGGGTGTGGACATCAGGGTGACTTGCTTTTTCCCTGTGGGCGTATAAATCTCCACATATCCACCGTCTTTATCGCTGCGCAGGGTGCCAACGGCATCGCCTTTGTCTGTCGTGACTGATACCACGCCGCCAGTCGGTATAGATTTTATGCCCGCTGCGGGTTTTCCTTTGGGCGCATAAGTGCAAAGATAACCGTGATCGTTAAGCGCGCCCCCCACGACGCGCACATGACCATCGGCGCCCCTTAACTCGATTTCGCCGGCAGAATCTTTCACTTGCAGCGTGACTTTGGCCTTTTCCTTGGTATCGCATAGCTCCAAATGAGCGCCTTCATTGGCTTCGCACGCTAATTTGCCGCGATATTCGTTGTTGTCGTCCACGATAGTCACACCGCGCACACGCAAACGCGCCTTTGTGCGCCTGCTATCGGGCAAGGGATTACAGCCGAGGTAATCCAGCAATCTATCGAAGTCCTTTTGCAGCGTCTTAATGACTTCTTCTTGAGCCACAAGGCGTTCTTCCAGCGCCGCGATGTGTTGATCTTTCTCGTCCATGAGCTTCCTTTAAACTCCTTATTTTTCAAACGCGCCGAGTTCGGCGCACGAAGAAAACGCTTGATTGATATTGTCGCCACAAGCTGGTTTGCCAACCACGCGCACCGCAAAAATTGAAAGCGGCGCGTCCAACTTCAAGGTGAATTTTTGGCCGTCTTTCAAGCCTTTGCTGTCTGTCGCGGTGGTATTTGGATAATCTTTCAGTTCGCCGATGGTTTCCCACGCGCCCTCTTTGCTTTTCTTGACTTGAAGCTGCGGCTTGTTGCCCGAAGCATCGAACCAACCGCCATCGTGGAAGGTTTTGCCGTGCGCGTAAACGATGCGCTGTGCCATCAGCGGCTTTTCGAGTTGGATGGCAAACCAGTCTTCGTTTTGTTTGGTGCCATCAAACGTGACGACGAAACTATCGGTTTCGCCATCGAGAATGGAGCCGTTGAGGTTACCTTCGCGCGAACGCGTTTCGCTTCCCAACGCCAACGCGTCATCGGGCGCAAAATTGCCCGGAGCGCGCAGCCAAACCGCAAAGCGCCCGCCGCTTGCGCCCGCTTGGGCAAACGGCACAAAGACGGCGTTTTTTGTGGTGCCGTCTTTAAAGGCAATCGGTGCTTCAAATTTATTGTCACCTTTTGGTGTCACCGTCGCGTTTTTCGCTAAAGCGACAAGCCGCACCGGAGGCAAAGTGGGATTAAGTTTTTCATCGTAAGCCAGAACAAACGGCCCATATTGCAGCGCGGCGCGTCCTTCATTTGTGTGGTGACCCTGCCACAATTTAATATCCAAAATTTCAGTTACAGCTTTCTCTTTCTCTATTCTGTCTGCCGACTCTTCCAACCAACCTTTGGCGATCTTTGGAAAGGGCCAAGGGCTGCCGGATGCGTCATATGTAATGTTTTGTGACACACGAAAGCGAACATTTACTTTCTGTGCCCCATCAGTTTGAATTTTGAATAATGTTCGAGGGCGCGGGACTTGAACGAAGTTTTTGGAAACATCCCAATGTTGCCCCAACCAATCGAATTTGGCTTCGGCGTATTCGCGTAAATTTACCACAAGTTCTGGTTTGCCTTGCTCATCTTTGCCTTTAAAAAACACCATCTGTGGCAAAAGTGCCATCGCGCGTGGGCCGCTGCTCAGGCAGCAATTGGTGGCATTGCCATACGGTTTGGTGCCTTCGAGCGGCGTGTAGTAGCACCATTGCGAGCCGTCCGGCAGTTGCGCGCCCGCCAAGTGGTTGTAATAGGCGCGTTCGATTTCGTCGCCGTATTTGGCTTCGCCGGTCAAACGCAAAAGCTGCCAGTTGAGTTGAATCCATGTCGTCGTGACGCAGGTTTCGCCCATGTTGGCGGCGTTGTTAGAAGGTAATTCATGGTCGGCATGAAAATGTTCATGCGAACTCGCCGTTCCGGTGATATAACGCTGATTTTCCACGATGTCCAGCCACGCTTTTTTCGGCGCGTCCAGATATTTCACATCGCCTGTCGCGCGCGCCAATTCGCAAAGGCCGACCAAGTTCGAGAGCATCTCGTAGGCTTTGCCGTTGGCCGTCTGATTTACTTTGCCCTTTTCCGTCAGCGTCTTGATAATCTTCGGGCCGTTCGGCTCGTCCCACGATTGCACAATGTATTTCGCGAAGTCGAGATATTTTTCCTCACCGGTTGCGCGATAAAGCAAAACTATCGGCTCCAAAACGCTGGTGGCGGCCATGCCCATATGCGTGCCCGCCGCAAGAATGCTTTTCTTGCCCGGCCCGAAAGTATTTAGCAACAAATCGCCCATTTTGCGTGAAGAAGCCAGAGCTGCTTCGTTGCCCGTATATTCGTGATAAGTGAGCAAGCCGATGAGATTATATTTATGCACCCATACATCCCAATCGGCGCCGGAATAAAGGCCAAAGCGCTTGTCTTTAACGTAAGTGCCCAAATAGCCGTCGGCTTCCTGCGTCTTGATGAGTTCGCTTGCCACGCGATCAATTTTTTCGCGCAGTTTCGCGTCGCCTGAGTTGGCCCACGCCAATGTTGCCGCGTGCAAAAATTTGCCGACGTGTTCGCCAATCCACGCCTGTTTGCCGGGACGATTACGAAAACCAGCCAACAAATCGTCTTCATCCACCACTAAAAGGCGATTTTTCTCGTTATTTTGCACGCGCTCGCCCAAAAAGCCGCCAATTTTCACTGCCGAAGGCGGCAGAGCCTCCAAAACATCCGCCAATTTTGGCGAAATCGGCGCGGCAGAAACGGCACCGCACAAGACGGCGGAAAAGAAGAATAAATTTTTCATATGTATCCAATCGTCAACTCAAAACTCTAACCTCAAAACTGCTGTTTATGCTCCCGCAATGCGCGCATAACGCGTCGGTTCGCAATCAAGCGCGGCATCCACCATTTTGCGCAGCATCATGCATTTGACATCGGCGAAAGCAGGATTGTCCCACAAGTTGCGGCGCTCTGTGGGGTCATTTTCCAAATCCCACAGTTCGCCATACTTTTCGTTGCGATACACGGTGATTTTATAGCGTTCTTCGACCAACGTGCGCAAATGCAATCGTGTCGGCTGATGGCGAAACTCGCAGACTGCATAATCGCGCGCCGCTTCGCGCTCGCCCTGCCACACATCCAACTGGCTTACGCCGGTCATGCGCCCCGGAATATCCAGCCCAGCGGCGTCCAAAAACGTCGGCGCCAAATCAACGAGCGATTGAATCGCTTCGCTGGTTTGCCCGCCTTTTTGTCCCGGCATTTTCACGATGAAAGGCAGGCGCAACAAGTCTTCATAATGAAACGCGCCTTTGTAAAACAGGCCATGCTGGCCGAGAAAATGGCCGTGATCGGTGGTGAAAACCACGATGGTATTTTCGGCAATGCCCCGTTCCTCCAGCGAATCGAGGATGCGCCCGATTTGCTGATCCATAAAGCTCGTCATGCCGTAATAAATCGCCATGTCGCGCTTCATTTGGTGGGCGTCGGTCAGGTGCGAATGAAAGCCGTGATTGCCGTGCGGTGTTTCTTGCCATGCCGAGAAATCGGCCTGCCCGCGTGCCTTTTGCGTTTCCTGAAAATGCGGCGGCAAAAGTTCCATTTCGCCGTCCTGCAAAGTGCCCGGCTCCATGTCGGCGGGGGCATACATCGTCGCCCACGGCTCCGGCACTAAATACGGCGGATGCGGGTCGTGAAAACTGGCCCACAAAAAGAATGGCTGCTTGTCGGCGAGGTGCTGTTCGATGTTGGCGATGCTGCGCTCTGCCGTCCATGTGGTGTAGTGAAATTCTTCTGGCAAATCCCAAACGTGTTCGCGCGGCGGCTTATTATTTTGCGGCCAATCCTGAAAATAATCGCGCCAGTTATGCAGGCCTTTTTCTTCCATCCACAGCGCATAATGACCGCCCGCGTGCGCTTCGTCGGCGTGCATTCGCGCTGTTTCGACGCGCGAAAAACCATACCAATCGCCGTGAAAATCGCGCCAGAAATCGAGATCGCGCAGCAGCGGCTGGCATTCGATGGAAGTTTGATCGGGCTTGTTTTTCAACGATTGAAAATGTGCTTTGCCAACCAAAGTCGTGGCATAACCAGCGCGTTGCAAGTCGTCGCCGAGTGTTGGAATGGCCTCGTCCAATTTGGTGCCGAGCGTCCACGCGCCGTGCTGCGAAGGATACATCCCCGTGATGATGCTGGCACGCGTTGGCGTGCAAGTCGGGTTCGGACAATACGCGCGATTAAAGCGCGTGCCTTCGCTGCAAAGGCGGTCAAGCGCAGGCGTTTTCAATTTTGGATTGACCGCGCCGAGCATACTAAAATGTTGCTGGTCACTGGTGATGAGCAGGATGTTGGGGCGTGTCATGGTGAAAAATTACAGCAAACTGGTGATAATATAAGCATGGAACAATCCCCCGATGCGCCGCAAGAAAAAAAACGAGAAAACGACAAACGCAGCGCGCTGCAACGTCATGTGGGGCGCCGCACTTCGGATTGGGTGATGCCCGTTTTGTTTTGGCTTATCGGTTTCTCAGCGATTCTCGTCGCGTGGCATTTTTACCAGCGCAATCTCGAACTTGAAGCCTTAAATGCCACTTACAAAGAGCAAATCCTACTGCTCGAACGTGAGCATAAAAAGTAAATTCACCGCAGAGACACAGAGAATCTATTCCGATTTATCTAAAATCAGAATCCAATCGTGCCCAATGCCTTTTGTCGGCGGCGTAAATTGCTTTTGATTTTCGCGCAGGAAGTCTTCGCTTTTCGTTAAATTTCCCGTGCGCGGATCGAACCAAGAAGCACTCCATTTGGCGCCAGACAACTTTGTTAAATCCACGGTAAACGCGTTTCCAAGCGGACTATAAATAAAGGCGTAATCACCGCTTTGGCTGCGGGTGGCGCTCAAATACGAGCCGTCGTTTTTGTTTTCGCCCACGATTAAAGATTGATCGGGCACACGTTCTAAAACAGGGCGCGATTCGATAAGTTTGCGCGCCCATTGCATTTGCGCCGCGCCGGGCAACTGCAAGGCTTCGCGCCACGGCGTGCGCGCCGACGAAACGGGCGGCAAATGGTCGGTGTTGAGAAATTGCCAAATGTCGTGGCAGCCATAAGTGTGGCCGCACGCGCCGGCACAGAGCGCCCAATACGCCGATTTGCGCACATCGTTTTCATCAAGATAACCGTTGTCTTTGTTGAATTTATTCGGATGATCTTCGTAGCCCGGTTCGCCATCCACACAAGGCTTTGTCGGCGCGAAATTGTAATCGCGCGCGATCATGTTGTAGTTGTCGCGGTCGCGCTCGTGGCCCGATTGCAGCATATTGAAATCGAGCCACGCTTCCTTGCCGACAAAAGCAACCGACGATTGCCCGCCGTTGGGATGATAAGTGATTAAATGCCTGTTGCCATCACCAGTTTTCAAGCCTGCGGCCATGTTTTCAATAATCGCTTTATGTGTTTCGTTTTCAATCGGGCGGTCACCGCCGACAATCCAGATAATCGGCTTGTCTTTGTAGCGCTTGCCTAAAAATTCGCCCCACAGGCGCGCATTTTCGGGCGTAAAAATCGCCGGACCTTTGTCCCATTTCGGATTCCAATACGCGCCCCACGTCGGCAGCATTCCGATAACCAAACCTAATTCCTGCGCGCGATTGACAATGCGGTCAACGTGCGCGAAATATTTTTCGTTGGGCCGAGTAGGGTCGTTATTTTCAAGCGGCAAATCACCGTTGCGATTGGGCACGGTTAAGCCGCCGTGTTCGGCTAAGACCACGGCCTGAATAACAGTGAAGCCTTTGGCGGCGCGGTCACACAAATAATGATCGCTTTCGTCGAAATCCAAGCGATGAAACAGGCTCCATGCCGTATCCGCCAAATAAAAAAATGGCGTGCCATCGGCACGGAGCAAAAAGCGTTTGTTGTCGCTGACACGCTGGGGCGAAAAATCATCGGGTTGGTCAATTTTCAAAGCATTGTCCTTTCGAGAAAGCGGGGCGCAGATGGCTGTGTTTGCCAGCACCGCTCCTGTTACACAAACAAAAATCAGCGGTGAAATTTTCATGAATGAGTTTGATGTTAGGGCGCGCCTTTTGTGTTTGCGCTCGCTTGGCTTTCGATTTTTTCGGCCATGCGCGGGCGACCCATCGCGCGATGCAGCATCGCCAATTTTTCGCGAACTTCTTTCCATGTGGGCCTTAGTTCCAAGGCTTTTTGCAAATGCGGCAAGGCACTAACTAAATCGCCTTGATTAACCAGCAGTTTAGCCAAGTCGCGTTGCAAATCGGCGTTGTCCGGCGAGGTTTGACAGCGCCGCACAACGAGGTTGCGCTGATTTTGGGCTTGGAAGATTTTCTGAAAAGTTTCGCGTTGTTTTTTCGCTTCGTCAGGTCGTTTTTGCGCTTTATAAATCTGCGCCAAATCGTAATGAGCTTCGCGGTAATTGGGGTCAAGACTGATGGCTTTTTCCATGTGTTGTGCGGCTTGCGTTAAATCGTTGCGGCGCTGAAAAACTTTGCCCAAATAATAATAAGTTGCGCTGTTGGCGTTGCCAAGTTCCAATGCTTTGCGCAGATTGGTTTCAGCCCGTTTTAAGTTGTCGGAAGTGGGCGCGCTCGAAACATAAAGTGTGCCCAGCAAAGCGTATAAACCGGGCTGCTGTTTTTCGATGGTCAGAGCCTTTTCGAGCATCGCTTTTGCCGCCGCGAGGTTGCCTCCATCCAATTCGTAATAGGCCAACTGCTGCATGGCTAACGCGTTATTCGGCTGCAATTTTAAAACTTTGCGCCACGCTTTGACGATATTCGGGCGCAAACTTAATTCGGTGCAAGCACCCGCTACTTTTTCTTGTGCTTCGGCGGAATTTCCTGCTATCTTTTCGGCTTTTTCGACTAAAATCAGTGTTTTTTCTTGTTCGCCGCGCGCGGAATAAGCCTTTGCCAAATTAAACACCAAATCAAGGTCTTGCGGCGTCAGCAGAAAGGCCGCTTTGAGGTGCGGCAAAGCCGCTTGCATATCGCCAAAACGCTCGTAGAAATTGCCCGCTGCGCCGCGCACTTTGGCGTTGCGCGGTGCCAAGCGCGCGGCGGTTTCCAGTTGATCTGCGGCGGCGTCGAATTGTTGCTTCAATGAAAGCGTGACAGCGGCTTGCAAATGTAATTCGGGGTCAAGGGGATTCTTCTTGAGAGCCGCCAAATTTTTGGCTTCGATGCCTTGTAAATCGCGCGTTGTCATCGGGCGCGTTTGGTTTTTCTCTTCGATTAAAGCCAATTCAGCGCCCGGCGGCAGGGATGGCAAAGTTGGCGAGACAGTGAGTGAAGGTGCTGCCTGATTTTGCAAAACTGCCAATTCCGTGGCATTGCGACGCCACAGCACCACAGACGCCAAAACGATTCCGGCCAAAAGAAAAAGAAGAAAGAATTGGCGTCGTTTCATGGGCGAGGGTAGTTTACTGCGGGCCTAACGCACTGATGCGGCAAGCAGGCCTTTGTCTTCGTTCACAACAATCATCTGGTTGGCCGCGACATCTTTTAATTCGATTTTTTTGCCGCCGGGAAATGTGAGCGCAATGCGCGCAACTGTCGGCGAATTGTTCAGGCCAAAAGTCAAACGCCTATCGCCCGAAGCACAATAACTGGAGCCGCTGCGAACCCAATCTACTTGCTGCACGCCGCCGCTTTCGATTTGCACTTTGGTGCCTATGGCATCACGATTGGACTTGGTGCCGATGACTTTAATTTTCAGCCAATGCTGCGCGTTGCCGCCGTCGTTGCGATAAAGATGCGCCGGGCCATTGACGGTGCTGAGTAAAACATCAAGGTCGCCATCGTTATCGAAATCGCCTGCGCAAGCGCTACGTGCCAACAGTTTTTCGTTGAAGCCAAGTTTCTGGCCGGTTTCTGCAAAAGTGCCGTCGCTGCGATTCCAAAACGCCAAGGGGCGCTCGTAATACGAAACGTTGGGATAGCTTTCCTGAACTGTATCAATGATGTGCCCGTTGGCGGCGAAAATATCGGCAAAGCCATCGAGATCGTAATCGAAGAAAAATAAACCAAAGGTTAAAAAATCAAGGCTCGGTTGCAATATTCCTACGCGCGCACTGGCGTCTTCAAAAAAGCTGTCGCCTTTGTTTTGTCCCAGCGTCAGGCCATCGCGATGAAAATTGCCGATGATTAAACTGGCGCGGCCCGAATGATCGTAATCCGCCGCGTCGGTGCCCATGCCCGCCTTGGGCGTGCCGCTTTCGGGAAACGCCATGCCCGCTTCGAGCGCGACTTCTTTGAAATGCTTGCCGTTTTCGTTGTGAAAAAGATGATTCGGCGTGCCATCGTTGGCGACAAATAAATCCAGCCAGCCATCGTCATCGTAATCGATTTGCGTCACGCCGAGCGATTTTCCATCGGCGCCCGCGACGCCCATTCTCGCTGTCACATCGTCAAAGGTGCCATCGCCTTTGTTGTGATAAAGCACATTGCTTTCGGACTCGTAAACTTCGGGCGAACAATAAGTGCGATGACTGGGCGGGCCGCATTGTTTATCGTGCACCACGTCCCATTTGAGGTAATTGCAGACAAATAAATCCAGCAATCCATCGTGGTCGTAATCAATCCAGCAGCAACTTGAAGCAAAGCGCTTGTCGCCGGTTTTGCTGATATTTGTTACATCCACAAAGCGCTTGCCGCTTTCGTTGCGAAACAAATGATTGGCGCCCCAACAGGCCACATAAACATCTTCGTCGCCATCGTTATCGTAATCACCAACAGCCACGCCGGTGGCATACATTTGCTGTTTGAGACCACTTTTTCCTGTCACATCTTCAAATGTGCCGTCGCCTTTATTTCGATAAAGCGCCGGATAAGTTGGCGTTTTCGGCGCGCCGGGCAAGGGCGCAGCATTCAATAAAAGAATATCCTGCCAGCCGTCGTTATCGTAGTCAAGAAACGCGCAACCACTGCCCATTTCTTCGATGAAATACTTGCGCCCGCTACCGCCGTGACGATGCCAAAAAGTTATGCCTGCTTCGCGTGTTACATCTTTGAATTTGATGCCGGATGTCGCCGTTTTGCGCATCGGAGCCACTGTTTTTGAAGGTCGCGTTTGTTGTTGGCAACCCAGCAGAGAAAGGTGAACAGACAGCGCTAAAAAATAAAGTGCGCTTTTGAAAGTGAATTTCACGGCTGGCCCTCAACCAAAGTCAAAAGTTGATTGGCCGCGACATTTTGCCGCTCTGTTTTGCTGCCATCGGGCCAGCGCACTTCAACGCGCTCAACACGCACGGTGCGGCCTAAGCCGAAAAACAAACGCGGATCATTTTGCGAAAGATAACCGCTCGCGCTACGCACTTCGGCCACTTGGTTTAAGCCCGTTGCCTCAACCGTCACGCGGGCGCCAATGGCATCGCGGGTTTTGTTTTTGCTAAGGCAGCGAATCACAAGATGCTGATTTTTGTTGCCGCCGTCGTTGCGCAGCAACGTCGCAGGGCCATTTAAATTGACCATAAAAACATCAAGGTCGCCATCGTTATCGTAGTCGCCAACGCACAAGCCGCGCCCGCTGCGCGGCTTCACAAAATCGCGCCCTGCTGCACGCGAACTGTCTTCAAAAGTGCCATTTCCCTTGTTGTGATAAAGCAGCGCGGGTTGGGCAAAGGTAGCGTCTTGGCGCACTTTGCCAATTTGATCTTGAATGTGGCCGTTCGCCACCATCAAATCCTTAAATCCATCGAAATCGACATCGAAAAAAGTCAATCCAAAGCCCAAAAGAGGCAAACTGGGCGGCCCGACTTGCGACGAAAAAGTCACGTCGTCGAATAAACCTTTGCCGGTGTTTTTCCAAAGCGCGTTTGGCTCATCAGCGAAGTTGGCGACAGCAATATCGAGTTGGCCGTCGTTATCGCAATCGGCCATGTCGGTGCCCATGCCAGCCATCGTGCGACCATCTTCAGCGAGCGCAACGCCAGCGCGCAGAGCGGTTTCTTCAAAGGTGCCGTCGCCGTTGTTTTGAAACAGCAAATTGCGCCGATTATCGTTGGCGACGAATAAATCAATTTTGCCGTCGTTGTTGAAATCGCCCCACACCACGCCGAGATTTTTGCCGTCTGCGTTTAGCATTCCAGCAGATTGCGTCACATCGCGGAAATTGCCGTGGCCTTCATTATGAAACAAACGTCCGCTTTCGCCTTGAAATTGATTTGGCGGGCAATAGCCACGCAATTTCGGCGCTAATGTGCAAGGCGGGTCTTGACCGACTTTGTAGGCACAATAATGACCGACGTATAAATCTAAAAACCCATCGTTATCATAATCGGCAAATGCCGCGCTGCTGCTCCAACCCGGTGATTTATTTAGTCCCGAAGAAGCTGTCACATCAGCGAAAGTGCCGTTGCCGTTATTGCGATAAAAAATGGTTTGCCCGAAACCCGTCACCAGCAAATCGGTGAAGCCATCGTTATCCACATCCGCCGCCGCGCAGCCTTGACCGTAGCCGCGCCCTGCTACGCCCGCAATTTTCGTAACATCTTTGAAAACGCCTTTCTGGTTGTGATACAGACGATTGCCGCCCGGCCCAAAAGAGGCGCTGCCGGGCAACGGGCCGTTTTGGACGACATAAATATCCATCCAACCATCGTTATCGTAGTCGAACCAGCACGCGCCGGAGCCGGTTGTTTCTAAAAAATAGCGTTTTCCGGTGGCGCCATTAGTTTGCTGAAAATCAATGTTAGCCGTTTTAGTTACATCGGCAAAAGTGAGTTTGAATGGCAGCGCTGAGAATTGGCTGGAAGGCATTTTCGCGGGCGTTTTCGCCGATTCGCGATGACATCCGATAACCCATAAAAGGCAAAACAAGGAAAGACAAAACAAGATCGAGTGCCTGTATTTCCCCCCACGAAAATGACTCATGGTGTGGCGGTTTTGCCTTCCAGTTTCTTGAGAGATGCAATTGCTGCTGAATAGCCGGGTTTTAAATCGAGTGCGCGTTGATATTCGAGCATAGCTTTATCGCGTCCGCCGACAGAAGCATACAACTCGCCCAATTGAAAATGCAAGCTCGCCTCATGCGGACGCGCTTGTGTTTGCGCCACAAGAACGCCGACTTTCTTTTCATATTCGGCGGCAGTTTCCAGCAATTTCAATTGTTGATCGGCCTCGGCATTGCGTCCGGCCCGCTGATAGGCTTTGGCGAGATTAATCCGCGCATCCAAACGTGAAGGCTCGGCAGCCAAGGCCGCTTCGAGATGAGTTATCGCATCTTCGACTGCACCATTACGCAAACGCAGCACACCTAAAACGTAATGGCTGTTGGAGTGCTGTGGCTGCGCACCTAAGGCTTGCTCGGCCAAATGCATAGCGCTTTCAAAGTCGTCCGTGGCGGCACGCTGCATTTTAACTTGCGCCAGCAAACTGAGAATATCGGCATTATTGGTGTCAATTTGCAGCGCCTTTTGGCACGACTTTTCGGCGTCATTTAAGCGTTTTACTTGAAATTGCGCGTCTGCCAAGGCCATCCAACCCGAAACATTGCCCGATTCAAGTTCGACGGCGCGTTGAAATTCCGGTATCGCAACTTCAGCCATCGCCGTGCGGCGCAAAAGCTGGCCTTTGATAAAATGCGGAAAACCGGCGCGCGGATTAAGGCGTTGCGCTTTTTTAATCAGAGTTTCGGCGCGTTGCGTTTTGCCGCGTTTGATTTCTATTTGGGCCAGTGAACACAAAAATTGTATGTTCTTCGGCTCCAAAAAAATGGCACGCCCAAACGATTGCGCGGCGACATTTAGCAAGTTTTGCCGGGCTTGCACTTCGCCGAGTGCCAGCCAACCGGCAGCCTCATTGGGCGCGAGGCTAACGATATGCTCCAACACGCGCTGTGCTTTTTCAAGGTTGCCCGCATTCAAATAAGCGGCGACTAATTGGCGCTGAAGAGCTGCATCAAAAGGACGGGCAGCCGCTGCGCTTTCGATTTGCGCAACGGCTGCCCGTTGTTGTTCCACCTGCTGGGAAACAGGTGAAGCGTTGTTTTGTGGCTTTAAGGAATGCAATCGCGCTTGCCAAGCTAAGCCAAGCAACGCAATACATCCCACGAATGCCAAAACTTTACCGCCAAAAAGGCGCATGAGATCGTGTTCTGCCGTTATCCCCAGTTAACCCCATTCGCACCGCCGCCAGTGCAAGCGTTCGGATTCACAAATTTAAACAGGAATGCGCCACCAGGAGTGCCCGTGGCATTGATGTTAGAGTTGTATGCCTTGACGTGTCCATCAGCAAACAAAATATTGGTAGCTCCCAAATGGCGCGGCAATCGGGCACCCGCATTGTTGGCAACACGCCCCCAACTGTGCCATAGGCTGTAGTCTCCTGTCTGCCCTGCGGCGCCAACACGTCCATCCGCTATCACCAAAAGCTCTGCAGGTTTGGCAATATCCGCATCGGATACGGTATTCAAACCACCGCCAGTTCCATTTGTATCGCAGTTATGCAAGCCGATATTGTTGACCACATAACTGGTGTAAACGTCGGTGAAGGAATCCGAAGGGCACTTGAAAATTTGATTACTTTTCACATAAGGTTGCAGCGAATAAGTCCAAGTGGACACAGCAGTAGTTCCAGTGGTGCCACCCCAACCGCCTGCCCATTTCTCATCGTAATCCTGCTTGTATTGCAAAAAGCCGATGCCCAATTGCTTTACATTGTTAGAGCAGGACGACTTGCGGGCATTTTCGCGGGCACGGGCGAAAACCGGGAACAAAATCGCCGCGAGGAGCGCGATTATCGCTATGACGACAAGCAATTCAATCAGGGTGAAACCGCGACGGGCTTCAGTGGAAAATGATTTTGAACGACTAAATGTGAGCATGGTAAATTCCTCCAGAATTAACAGGTTGTTTGCGCACGATGCCCCTTTAATATAACCATATGTTGGCTTTTTTAAACATTATTTGGCGCGCAATATCTGTAAAGTTTTATATTTTTATCTTGCTCACGGCTTTGCACATTTTCTCATTCCTGCACAAAAACTCGCGGCCTTTTGATCGTGAAATGAGTTGAGTTTTTGTGCAAAACAGGCTTTTTGATAAGAAAATGTGCAAAGCCCTTGCTCACGACTAACTTTGCGTGAGACGCTTTTAAGTGGCAAACTCAAAAGAGCTTCGTTATTGCCGCTTTTCAAAGGACTGAACCTTTATCCCCTATCAACCTGCGTTTCGTCCCTACTGTTTGTTTTTGCCGTTTTTCGCGGCATTGGCCGGATGTAATCAACGTCCCAAAGCAGTCACATCCGCTGCGGTCACATCTGCTCCTGTAATATCCGCGACTAAAGCGTTGCTCCCGCCGATTCAATTTGCGGATGCTACACCACAATCCGGCATTAATTTCAAGCATAACAGCGGGGCTTTTGGCTTGAAATTAATGCCGGAAACGATGGGGAGCGGCGTGGCGTTTATTGATTTTGACGGCGATGGTTATCAGGATTTGTTTTTTGTCAACTGTCGTTACTGGACGCGTGAAGAAGCCGAACAATATCGCCGTGGCACATGGTCGAAAGACGAGATGACGGTTTTCAAGCGCACGCATCTGCCCGACACCAAACCGCAGCGATTCGTGCCCGCTACGATTCCAAAACAGCGCACTGTAGGCGCGCTTTATCGTAACAAGGGCGATGGCACTTTCCGTGATGTGACTAAAGGCAGCGGCTTAGATATTGAGATGTTCGGCATGGGCACTGCGGTGGGCGACTATGATAACGATGGGCGCGACGACCTTTATGTCACCGCCTTGGGGCATAATTATCTGTTTCATAATGAAGGTGGCGGCCATTTTCGTGATGTAACCGCAACAACAGGTGTCAAAGACAAAGGATGGTCAACCGGTGCGGCGTGGCTTGATTATGACAAAGATGGTCGTCTTGATTTGTTCGTTTGCCATTATGTGAAGTGGACGCCAGCCAATGACCGCTACGGCACCATGAACGGGCACGACAAAAGTTATACCGCGCCATATTTTTATAAAGGCGAACTAAGCCATCTATTTCATAACGAAGGGCATGGCAGCTTTCGTGATGTTTCACCGCAAGCCGGCGTGCAAACCGAATCGTCCGGCACTCACAGCAAGCCGTTGCCCGGCAGCTCGTTGGGTGTGGCCGTTTGTGACTACAACAATGATGGTTGGCCCGATTTGCTGGTAGCAAACGATGGGAAGCCCAATTCATTGTTTCGCAACAACAAAAACGGCACTTTTACCGATCAAGCCAGGCCTGCGAATATCGCTTTAGATTCCACTGGCAATACGCGCGGCGGCATGGGTGTGGACATCGCCGATATAGATCATTCCAACCGCGATAGTGCCGTCATCGGAAATTTCGACAACGAAATGGTGGGCCTTTTCTGGAATCAAAAAGGGCTATTTAGCGATATTGCGCCTTCGGGGGAAATCGGCACAGTCAGCAAAACGTTTTCGGTATTTGGTTGCCTGTTTGCCGATGTAGATAACGATAGCTGGCCCGATATTTTAACTGCCAGTGGGCATATTGATGATCAAATCACCGGAATTCGCGGCACTTCTTATGCGCTACGGCCTTTGCTGTTTCAAAATCAAGGTCGTGGCCTTTACAAAGAAATTGGCCTTCAGTCTGGAGATGTTCTACAAAAACCAATCATTGGGCGTGGTCTGGCCTCCGCCGATATAGACCTTGACGGCGACCTTGATTTTGTGATGACCTCAAATAACGGGGCACCGCTTGTGTTGCGAAATGACTCTGCGAACAGCAATCATTCCATCCGTTTGGAACTGCAAGGAGAAACAACCAATCGAAATGGAATTGGCACCTTAGTCAAAGCGAAAATCGGCTTTATTGTGCTGCGCAAGACGCTGCATAGCGGTTCTTCGTATCTGTCTCAGTGCGAACTTCCTCTTACTTTGGGCCTTGGCCGTGCAAAACAAGCCGACGGCATCGCTCTGCGCTGGCCTTCTGGCAAAACCACCATTCTCAACAACATTGCAGCCGATCAAATTGTGACCGTCAACGAAACCAAAGGCATAATTAAACAGCGACCTCTTCCGACACGGCATTAAAATAAATTGGCAAAAAAAAGCCCACACGGACATTGCCGTGCGGGCCTTTTTGGTTTTTAAGCCAGAATTTATTGATCACCCCAAGTGTTGGCTGTGCCTTCGTAAACCGTTTTGCCATAAGGCAATACTGCTTCGACAGCAGCAACTACACTGGTGGTGGTGTAAGTTGGCAGATTGACAGATTTGACATGGCCGTCACAGAAAAGGACGTTGCCAGCCCCTAAGTGCCGGGGTAAGCCGTTGGACGCTTGGGTAATACGCCGTGTGGCATTCCACAGGGTGTAATCCTCGTCTAAGCCAGCAAAGCAGCCGGCTTGCTTTGGGCTGCGGCAGCCGCCAGTTCCCACAAAGCCATCCATAGCAAACAAAACAGAAGATGTCTGCTGAATATCAGCCTGAGCCTTGTAGGTCAGAAAGTTATTCGCCACATAACTGGTAGCCATGTCCTTGCTGTCGCTGGGGCACTTGTAAATCTGATAACTCTTCAGATACGGATAAAACGCAGGTGCCCAGTTGTAAACGAACGTGTTGCCGTTCCAGATTTGTGGCATCGTCTCGTCGAAGTCTTGAATGTATTGCGCCATTCCAAGACCAATCTGCTTAAGATTGTTGGAGCAAGACGACTTGCGGGCATTTTCGCGCGCACGGGCGAAGACAGGGAAAAGAATGGCCGCGAGCAATGCAATGATTGCTATAACGACAAGCAGTTCGATCAGTGTGAAACCGCGACGGGCTTCGGTGGAAAATAATTTTGAACGACTGAACATGGTGAGTTCCTCCAGAACTAACAAGGTGTCTGTGCATACTGCATTTTTAATATAACCATATCTTGGCTTTTTTAAACAACACGCGACTATCAATTTGTAAAGTTTTGTATTTCTACCTTGGCAAGATTATAGCGGTTCCGGTTGAAGTGTTCCCGCTCCTCAGTATTGTAGGGGCGAACCTTGTGTTCGCCCGTTTAACAATCCTGCAACCTCTTACGAGGGCGAATACAAGGTTCGCCCCTACCAAGGAACACTCTAACCGGAACCGCTATAAGTTGTCTGGTGGCCCTTTTAAAGGCGAAACCTAACAACTCGTCTCGTTTACCTGTTTTGCAATTGAATGAGGTTTCCTGACTATAGCCCGTGGTTTGAACCTACTGAATATCAAATCTGCGTCGGATGGGCGCGAGATTTGTCACTTGTTAAGCAGAAAAGGAATTTTCATGAAAACTCAATGGATTTTGGCCCTCGTCCCGCTGTTTTTATCATTAAACATAGCCCACGCACAAGAAGAACAAACTGTGCGAGTGCCGCTGAAAGCGGACATGGTGAAAAGCGAATCGGAACTGGCCGATTTTTCGGGTTTGGTGGATGAGCAGGATGCCATTGGCGACCCGCCCAAAGTCGAAGCCAAAACAGCGTGGCAAATCAATTCGCAAAACAACAAAAAGTTTCCTTTTGCAGCGGTCATTGATTTGGGCGCGGAAAAACATCTGGCGGCGCTGTGGTTTTACGACATCAACAATATCGGCGACATGGCGCTTTATGGCGGCGAGCCTAATAATTGGAAGCTGCTGGCCGAAGCCAAAACCGATCGCTATATGAGTTGGCAAAAAGTGCCTTTACAGGCCACTTCGCGCTATATGCGCCTTGAATTAAAATCGCCTGCCGCCATTATCAGCGAAATCGCGCTTTATGTTTATACCGACGATGGTTTCAAGGCGCTGCAAGCGCGTTTGGCGCGCGAAAAACAAGAAAAACTCGAACGCGAAACAGCTTTAGCCAAAGCGAAAACCGAAGCGGCCAATCGTCCTGTTATCGAAATGGCGCCGTTTGGCAAATTGTCGCTCGTTGATGAAATCGAAGTCGGCGCGGCCAATCCCGATCATTTGTTTGAAGAAAGTCCGGCGGGCGTTTCGCGTGTGGAAAATATTTTGGGCAAAGCGTGCCGCGTTTTGCCGCCCACCGAAGGCGAAAGCGCTTACATGAGTTTTCGCATCGGGCGCTTTAAATTGCTCAAACCGGGCGCGCAATATGTTTTGGCGCTTGATTATCCCGAAGACGCTTCGCGCAGTTGGGTTATTCAAAACGGCGGCAGCGAAACCTCGCGCGGTTTTCACACCGGGCGCGCTTTGGGCGATGCGTTTCATGCCAAATATGTCAATAGCTTGGTCGAATCGCTGAATGTGCCGCTTAGTGGAAAAATGGAGACGTGGAAACTGTTTTTTTCGCTGCATGACCGCTTTCCACAGCGCGCTTTTATTCGCGGCAAAGGCGAACGCGCCCTCACGCCCGACGATGGCTTTCCTGTCACTATCGCGCAGTTTTCGGCGCCCAACATTCCGGCTTCGCAAGGCGCCGCCGTTTCGCGCATTCGCTTGTTTGAAGTGTTGGAACCGCAGAATTTGAAAGCGACTTATAACTTGCCACAAGGCTTGCCGCAGCGTCATTCATTTTGGCGCGAAGAAATGGCCGACGGTGTGATTGAAAGCGAAAAAGAAAGCGAACGCGGCCTGAAAAATCCTCTCGATTGGTATGCCTATAAAGCGCGCCTGATGCACTTTTTAGGCATGAATACTTACGCTAAAGATTTGCTGGAATTCGGTGCCGTGCAGCATTGGGACACAACGGCGCATGGCGGCAACGATTGGGCGTTTTTCAACGCGGGCGCCAAAGATTTATGGGGCCAGATTATTGATTTAATGGGCAAAGAAGGCTTCAGCGTGTTGCCGTATTACGAATATTCGGGCAGCAAAGGCTACAAAGGCTTGGGCAATCAGCGCCGCGCCAAACCTCTGACGCGCGATGACGCTTATACGCACATCGAATGGATTGAGGCATCGAACGCCGACATCACCGACCCCGACACTTACGAAGACTTTAAGAAGATGCTGGACATCACCATTATCCAGCAGAAAACAAAGGCGCCGTTTGTGGGTTTGTGGCTGCGCCCGCGTTCGCAATTGCCGATGGGTTTTGGCGATGCCACGCGTGAACGCTTTGCCCAAGAAGCCAATGGCGGCAAGGCCGTTTCGCGCGAAGAACTTAAAAAAGACGCGACGCTATTGGCGCGCTACGAAAAATGGTGGTTTGGCAAGCGCCGCGATTTTTTGGTGGCTATGCGCGATTATTTGGCGGGTAACGGCATCGCGCAACCGCTTGTGGTTTATACCGGCGAAGCGGGCGAACCGGGCGCCGGTTTCAACAGTTGGGAAGGGCGTTTAATTACCGATGATCCGGCGTTCTGGCAGCCGATTTTAAATCAACCGGCGCATATCAACGGCGACAAAAAAATCACGCCGATTTCGGTGGATGAAGTCGTGAAAAAAGATATGTATCTCGAAGGTTTGCTGGCGCCGCCTCTGAATTGGGGCGGCTGGGAATGGCATCACGCCAATCCCCCACCCGATCCGGCGGATTTCAAAAACACGCCCGGAATTTTGATGACGCACGCTTTCAATCGGCTTTATACGGTTGCCTCGCCGAAGACACTCGACACATTTCGCGGCCCGTCTGGTTTGACGCTAATTCGTCATTATGCGCTCAACGAAAACATGATGTTCGACAAGGCGGACAAAGAAAAACTCGGCTATTTCGTCGCCGATATGGAGCGCAGCGGGCCATATTGCATGATGGCCGAAGCCTTGGCGATGGCAAACGGCGACCCGACGGAAATCGGCTACCTTTCGGGCAACAATTTCGGGCGCGGCTTTCCCGAATATGTGCGCGCTTTCAACACCGCGTTTTTGTCGCTGCCCGCTTTGCCAAGCCGCATTGTAGCAGGTGCTTCCAATGACCCGGAAATCATCGTGCGCGAAATCAAAACCGAAGGCAAAGGCACTTACTACGCCCTTGTAAACACGGGAATGAAAGCCAAAACGAATGTGAAAATCAGCCTGCCCAATGGCGCGCCCTTGTTGGACGCCGCCACGCGAAAACCAATAATCGGCGCGCAGTCGTTTTATCCGTTTGAATTGAAAGCGTGGTTCAGGCCGTAAAGAGGCAACACAATGAAAACAATGTCATTGGTGGCAATCGTCGTGGTTCTACTTACCGTGTGTCGTATGGGACAGGCGGTAGAGCCGCCCAAATTCTTGAGCGCAACGTTTCAGGATATTCTCAGTCGCGTGGTGCGGCGCGATGTTGACAGTGGAGCCATTCTATCAGTCAAGGCCAAAGAGGATGCTTCAACACTTAGACTGGACTTGCAATTCAAAATTGAAGAAACGCTTCATCAGAACGAAGTCGTCGTCGTAATTTGGAAAAATATGAAAACCAATGACGGCGTTTACGAAATGTATCGCCTCAAAATGGATGATGCTATTCAACAGGAACTGCGAAATCAAAAACGCTTTCAAGAATTGCAAAAGGAACGTCAAAAGAAGGCGTTAGAAGAGCGGGCGAAAAAGATTGAGCAATTGACCGAAGGCAAGCTGAAGTATGGCATGATGGCAAACGAGGTCGAGGCCATCAAAGGCAAGCCTCTTGTTGTCGAAAAAGTTAATGGGGGCGGAGCAGCGGGAATTCCGCCTGAAACATTTATTTGGGTTTATCCAAACCTCAAATTGCATTTCTATGGAGGAATGTTGACTGATGCGGAACGCAACAATTAAGAGTTAGGCCCATGACGAAAGCCAAAATCAAAGTGGCGTGCAAGCTGCTCGGCGCTTTGCAAGATGGCGCGACGAGAAAACCGATAAATAACACGCAGAATTTTTATCCGTTTGAATTGAAAGCGTGGTTCAGGCCGTAATTATGTATCCGCGTT
>JANMKN010000200.1:0-6200 GCA_031372065.1 Abditibacteriaceae bacterium
CCGTGTAGGCGAAGCCTCCGTGTTCTATTTCAAAATTCTATTTCAAAAACCATGACAAAAACCGAAGCAATACAACTGAAAAAAGGGCTGGCTTTTCTTTCGCCGTGGCTGGTGGGCTTTTGTGTTTTCACGGCGCTGCCCGTGGTTTTGTCGCTGTATTACAGCTTTTGCGATTATTCGCTGTTGCAATCGCCCGCCTACATTGGAAGCGACAATTACAAAGAGCTTTTCGCCGACCCGATTTTTCGCAAGTCGCTGGCGAACACCTTAATTTACGCGGCGATGGCCTTACCTGCCGGGCTTTTCGTTTCGCTGGGTTTGGCGCTGCTTTTAAATCAAAAAATCCCCGGCCAAGCGACGTATCGCACCATCATTTTTCTGCCGTCGCTGGTGCCGGTTGTCGCCTCGGCGATGCTATGGCTATGGCTTTTCAACGCCAAACTCGGTTTAATCAACGATTTGCTGGAAAAGCCGCTCTTGCACTGGCCGATTGATTTAATAAACGTTCTTTTACGCGCCTTGCACATTGACCCAATTGCCACGCCGATTGGCTGGCTGACCGAGCCGACGTGGGCGCTTCCGGCCTTAGCCATCATGAGTTTGTGGGGCGTGGGGCACACGGTTGTGATTTATTTGGCGGGCTTGCAAGATGTGCCGCGCGAACTTTTGGAAAGCGCCGAAATTGACGGCGCGGTGGCGTGGACACGAATGCGTCACGTCACGCTGCCGATGATTTCGCCGGTCATCTTTTTCAATCTCATCATGGCAATTATCGGCACGCTGCAAGTGTTCTCGGTGCCGTATATCATGACCGGCGGCGGCCCGGCGCGCGCGACGTATTTTTTCACGATGTATCTTTACGACAACGCTTTTATTTACTTAAAAATGGGCTACGCCAGCGCGATGGCGTGGATTCAATTGCTCATCGTGCTACTGCTAACCGGCTTCGCCTTTTGGTCGAGCAAACGCTGGGTGCATTATCAGGGAAAGTAATGGAAGACGAACAATTGCCCGCCATTTGTTTGGGATTTCTGGCGTTGCTGCACTTGTTATCGGCAATGGCTGTCACTGCGGATTTCTTCGGTAGGAGTTTGCCAATTTTCCTAATCTTTTGGGTAAATGTTTTTTATATAAACATCGGATTTGAGACGCGGGTAGATCGAATGCACGCGGAACTTTATGCCATTTTTCTGTTACTCGGACTTGCTTTTCTTTTGCGCTATTTGGCAGAAGGATTATGGAAGCGCAACGCCGTTGCGTGGCGAGTTTCAGTTGTCTTGTGTGGCTTATTCTCGCTCGCAACAATTCCAGTGATTTTTAACCGAGAATTTCTTATTTCCGTCAAGCAGTTGGATTGGAGCAACTTGGGACTGGTCGTAGGAATTTTCTTTCTTTCAGTTCTCCCATCGTGGATTACTCTGGCTGTTTTGATTTTCACGCGCTCGACATTTTTGAAAACCCCTTATGGACAACCTGACCACTAATCCACGCCGTCTGCGCTACGACAAACTGGTTTCCGTTTTCGCGCTTTTGCTGATTTGCATCGGCTTTATTTTGCCGTTTGTGTGGATGCTGTCCACCAGCTTAAAAACGCTGGACAAAACGATGGCGATGCCGCCGCAATGGATTCCCGACCCGTTTGTGCCGCAGAATTATGCGGAAGTTTTGGCGAACGAGAAACTGAATTTTCCGCTTTTAGCGCGCAATACCATTATCATGGCGGTGATGATGGTGCTGGGCACCACGATTTCCAGCGCTATTGTCGCATATGGCTTCGCAAAAATTCGCTTCAAAGGCAACGGATTTTTGTTTGGCCTCATGCTGGCGACGATGATGATTCCGTTTCCCGTCACGATGGTTTCGCTGTTCACCATTTTTCGCTGGCTGGGCGATCACACGCCCTTTCAATTTCTCGGCACGCTGCGCCCTTTGTGGCTTCCGGCGTGGTTTGGCTCGGCTTTCAACATCTTTTTGCTGCGCCAGTTTTTTATGACGATTCCCGACGAACTCTCCGAAGCGGCGACAGTGGATGGCTGCTCCGAATGGGGCATTTTCCGGCACGTCATTTTGCCGCTGGCACGGCCCGCTTTAATCGTCGTGGCGCTATTCACCTTCATGGGCGCGTGGAACGACTTTTTGGGGCCGCTGGTTTACATTCAGCACCCCAGCCAATACACGTTGGCGCTCGGTCTGCAAACCTTTCAATCGCAGCACGGCGGCACGCAATGGAATTTGCTGATGGCCGCGTCCCTGCTCGTGATTATGCCGATTATCGTGCTGTTTTTCCTGGCGCAAAAAACCTTTATCGAAGGCATCGCGACAACGGGGATGAAAGGTTAGACAGTTGGCAGAAAGCAGGAGGCAGGAGGCAGTAAAAGGCGCATGAGCCAAACAATTTACGAAGCCGTCGGTGGCGAGGCCACTTTTGCGCGCATTGCCGACAATTTTTACAATGCGGTGCAAGACGACGAGGTTTTGCGCCCGCTATATCCGGGCGATTGGGACGAAAGCAAACGCACGCTAAAATTATTTTTGATGCAGTATTTCGGCGGGCCGGGCGATTATTCAGAGGAGCGCGGTCATCCGCGTCTGCGAATGCGGCACGCGCCGTTTGCCATTGGTCAAGCCGAGCGCGATGCGTGGATCAAACACATGAAAGACGCCATCGAAGCCGAAAACTTCTCGCCCGAATTGCACGCGCTTTTTATGGATTACTTCGAGCGCACCGCCACGTTTATGATGAACAGATGAGCAGCGGACACGAAGAAGGCGAACTGGGGAGCGATGACTTCTCCCCGTCTCCCACCCTCCCTGTCTCCCCTTCTATTTCCCTATTTGCGCTGTTCATCGGCGGTTTTGCCATCGGTTGCGGGCCGATTTTTGTGCGATTGAGTGAAACGGCGCCCGTCGCGACGGCTTTTTGGCGCTTATTTTTGGCACAGCCGTTTTTGTGGGCGCTTTTCGCGCGCGAGCGTCGCAAAACAAAGCAAAAAACGGCACTTTCACGGCGCGACATGGCTTGCATGGCGCTGGTTGGCTTTTTCTTCGCCGGCGATTTGGCGCTCTGGCATTGGAGCATCAAATTAACTTCGGTTGCCAATGCCACGCTGCTTGGCAATTTCGCCCCGGCTTTTGTAGCACTTTTCGGCTGGCTTTTGTGGCGCGAAAAGGTGCCCAAAGCGATGTTTTGGGGCATGATGGTGGCGTTTGGCGGCCTTGTTTTGCTGATGTATGGCCGCACCGCCGCCACGCAAAGCGGCGGCGCGTTTCCGATGCTTGGCAATGCGCTTGGCCTTTTGACGGCAGCGTTTTATGCGGCGTATATGCTGAGTGCCAAAGCGGTGCGCGGGCAATTTTCCTCGGCAGCTTTGATGGCATGGAGCGGCGCGTTTTGCAGCGTCTTTTTGCTGTCTGTGGCGCTCTTGATGGGCGGCGATTTCTTGCCGAAAACTGCCCAAGGCTGGCTGGTTTTACTTGGTTTGACGCTTATCACGCACGTTTTAGGGCAAAGCCTGATCACTTACGCCATCGCGCATTTGTCGGCGACCTTTAGCTCAATTGGCCTTTTAATTCAGCCTGTGGTGGCGGCGTTTTTCGCATGGCTTTGGTTGGGCGAAGCCATCGGCGCCCCGCAAATCGCGGGCGGCGTTTTAGTTTTGAGCGGCATCGTTTTAGCGCGCCGCGATTCGTGAATTAGCGCCGTTTTTTGCCCAAATTCGGCAAACGCGTGTCCAAAAACCAGTGCGCCGCATCACTGATAACTAAGCCGCCGAGAGCGAAAAGCAAAAGCCGAATCGATTCGGGCGGCGGTTGAATGAGGTGCCAGCCCCAATACGAGGGAATGAGCAGCAGCAAAAACAAATACAGCAAGCGCCCGGCGGTGCCGAGAATTGGAAAGTGTGAAAGCGGCGAACGATGCGGAATTAGGCGCGCATAGGGATACCACAGCATCGCCCACAAAAAGCCGAGGCCCAGCGTGTATTTAATGAAGGCATGTTCGCTACTCGAAAGCGTTTCCTGATCTAAATCCGGCGTCATGGCGATGCCAAGCAAACACCCCAGCGCACAAGCGCCGCCCGCGACGTAATCACTTGTCGCGCCCGCCACAAAACCAAAAACGGGCACCGCCAAAACCAAACTACTTTGTGCGTGAACTTTTCCTGAAGGCATACGGAATTTCCAACACAAAGGACACAAAGATTTCACGAAGGAACATTGAGAATTGAAAAACTTTTTGTGTCCTTTGTGAAAACCTTTGTGATCTTTGTGTTTCCCCAACTCATTTTCTCGTTCGCGTGATATCAGTCGGCACTACGATGATTAGCGTGTCGCCCGCGTGCAAAACGGTGTGGGCGGGCGGCGTAAAAACTAATTTTCCATTATGCAGCATGGCAATTGGTAGCACGTCGCGGCCATGCGCGAGGCCGGCTTCTTCCAGTGTTTGTCCGACAATAGGCGAATCGGCTTCGATGGTGGTTTCGGTGAATTCCGCTTGCAATTCGCTGTCGTAAAGCACAGCATTGATGAAATTGTTAACCGCCGGACGCAGCATCGAAAGCGACATCCGCCGCGCGCCGACTTTGTAGGGCGAAATCACTTCGTCGGCGCCAGCGCGCATGAGTTTGCGCTCCGATTCGGGCAATACAGCGCGGGCCACAATGAAAAGCGCCGGATTGAGGCCGCGCGCCGTGACGGTCATCATCACGTTGCTGGCGTCATCGTTGAGCGCACCAACTATCGCTTTGGCGTGTTCGAGTCCAGCTTCGAGCAGGGTTTCTTCCAACGTCGCGTCGCCATCTACAAACGGCACACCGCGTTCTTGCAAAATCTGGCAGCGTTCGGGCTTGGAATCTATAACGACATAAGGCAAAGCAGCTTCGCGCAAGTCCTCGACGACCTGACGACCAATGCGCCCGTAGCCGCAAACGATGTAATGATTCTGCATTTTGGCAATGGCTTCCTGCATTTTTCGTCGCTCCCTCCAATGGCTAAATTGATCGCTAAGTAGCAGTTCAAAAGCCGCGCCCAGCGTGTAAAACAGGCTGCCAACGCCCGCAAAAATCAAAGTGATGGTGAAAATTCGTCCGTTGTCGTTGAGCGGACGAATTTCCGTGAAACCCACCGTCGAAATTGTGATAACCGTCATGTAGAACGCTTCGAAGAACGTCCATTTTTCGATGACGACATAACCTATCGTGCCGTAAACGATCACGAAAACTACCAACGCCAACGCCAGACGCAAACGCCAAATATCGGCCAACACTTCGCGGTCAGCCGCACGCAGTGGTCGCATCGAATCGGCGGCGTGCGTTTTATGATGCACCGCACGCCGCACAAAACGCCACGCCAGTTTGGGGACAAACACTTTGCGGCGTGGGCGACTTTTTGCGGCCCCGCGTCCAAAGCGCCACTTCAAAATGCTGAAGCGCTTTTTATTTTTGTCGGCTAAACGAGACACGCCCTAATTATGAGCGAATTTGCGGCGTGCGGCAGCATTTCTGGCAACAAAACCGCAAGATTTCACTCCAAAAAGCAGCATCGCACAGAAAGGTAACTTATGATTTTAGAAAACCGCGTGGCTGTCATTAGCGGCGCCGGATCGGGCATTGGGCGCGTTATTGCTGTCGCTTTTGCGCGCGAAGGCGCCCAAGTGGTTTTGGCGGGCCGACGCGTTTATAAATTGGAAGAAACCGCTACGCTCTGCAACAACATTTCGCAAAGCGGCAAGGCGCATTTTGAACACACCGACATCGGCGATGAAAACGGCGTCATGCGTTTGCGAGACCGCGTTTTATCCTTGTTTCATCGCTGCGATATTTTGGTCAACAACGCGGGCGTTTTTAAGCCGGAACCGGGCGTTTTGCTGCATGAAGCGCTCGTAGAAGATTGGAACGCCGTCATCAACACCAACGTGCGCGGCCCGTTTTTATGTCTGCGTGCTTTTGCGCCGGGCATGATCGAGAATCATTATGGTCGCATTATCAACGTCACTTCCGGCCTCAAACACGCTGCGGGACATGGCGTGTATTCAGTTTCGAAATCGGCTTTGGACGCGCTGACCAAAACCGCCGCGCACGAATTGGAGCCATACAACGTTTTAGTCAACGCGCTCAATCCCGGCTGGGTCAAGACAGAAATGGCAAAGAGCGCACCGCATTCGCCCGAAAAAGTCGTGCCCCTCGCCTTGAAATTGGCTTCAC
>JANMKN010000253.1:0-4861 GCA_031372065.1 Abditibacteriaceae bacterium
CAATTATCGCCTACAATCTGTTGCAAAGTATTAGTCTCCTCGGCAATGTTTCGCGTGTTTTAGCGGACAAAGCCATTGTGGGCTTTATCGTCAATCAGGAAGAGTTGCTCGAACTGGTTGATAAAAATCCGATCATGGTAACGGTTCTCAATCCGATTATTGGCTATGAAAAAGGCGCGGCCATTGCGAAAAAAGCCTACAAGGAAAAGCGCCGCTTGAAAGATGTGGCCTTGGAAGAAACCGATTTGTCTGCTGAAGAACTTGCCACGCTGTTAGATGCGCGCTCCATGACCGAAGGCGGCATTAAAGGCTGTGGCGGTGGCGGCGGATAAATTTTAACCCGCAATGAAATTTCTCGCGCGATTTGCACGGCTATTGTTGGCACTCTGTGCTGTTCTTTTCTTGCTGCAACCGCTTTGGGCGCAGGAAGTCATGCCGGAAATGTTGCCTTTCGCATGGTCGCAAGTCGGCGCAAATTTGCCTGAATCCATCAAAGTTTTCGCTGGCGAGTCGTATCGCTACGATGGCTTGCCGGTTCGCGTTTGGCGGGTTGAAATTGATTATTCCGACACGACGCTGACCGCACGTCCTTTTCTTTCTACGGCGCCCGCTGGCAAAGAAGCTGTAAGCGCCATGACAACTCAACTTGGCGCGTTGTTGGCCGTCAATGGCGGCTATTTTGATATGACTTCGCGGCCCGCGCGCACTTATAGTTTGGTGAAAAGCGGCGGACAAATTCTGGCCCCTAATATCGCTAAGGTAAATCGCGCTAATGGTCCTTATTCTGTTCTGCGAGGCGCGTTTGGAGTTCGTGCTGACCGTAGTTTTGCAATGGATTGGATAGGTCATTTTGGCGCCGACATTTTCAGATTCGACGCGCCGTTGGCAAATTCTCCAACGCTTATCGCGCCGCCACCTTCGATAACAAGCGGCGCTCCGTGGAATGATGTGCCCGATGCTATTGGTGGCGGCCCCATTTTGCTGAAAAATGGTCAAACGCGCCTGACTTATGATGAAGAAGTGTTTTTTGGCTCCGGCTACGAAGCAAATAAGCCCTATCCCCGCACGGCGATTGGGTTTACTGCCGACCATCATCTGCTTTTATTCATTGCAGATGGCAAACAGCCCAATTGGAGTATTGGTCTCACCTTGCCTCAACTCGCCGAGCAAATGCAGATATTTGGCTGCACCGACGCCATGAACCTTGATGGTGGCGGTTCGACGACGTTAGTAGTGCAGGGCAGTGTCGTCAATCGCCCCTCCGATGGCCGCGAACGCGCGGTCACTTCCTGTTTGGCAATTGTATCCACCAACTAACATCGATGTAATAGAGCGCCTGACTCACTGTAGGCTAAGAGTTAGGCTCAAAAGACGATTTTTTAACCTCTTTTTAACCTCAACGAGACTCGTCATTCAAATAAAAAGGGGGCGGCGTGAAACTCACGCCGCCCCCTTTTTTCGCTGGTCGCGACTAAGTATTCAGCTTTTCGAGAACGTAATTTTCCACTTGATCCAGCGAGACGCGCTCTTGGAGCATGGTATCGCGGTCACGCACTGTCACCGCGTTATCTTTTTCGATAGTCTCGAAATCCACTGTCACGCAAAACGGCGTGCCGATTTCATCTTGGCGCCGATACAATTTGCCGATAGAAGCCGTGTCGTCATATTGCGCCATCACTTTTTTGGCGAGACCCGCTTTCAATTTTTTGGCGACTTCAACGATGGGCGGCTTGTTTTTCGCCAAAGGCAAAACCGCCACTTTGATGGGCGCTAATTTGGGATGAAATTTCAAAACCGTGCGCATATCGCCGGGTTTGACTTCCTCTTCGTGGTAGGCGTCCACTAAAAACGCCAAAGTCGCGCGGTCAGCGCCTGCCGAAGGTTCGATTACATAAGGCACAACGTGTTCGTTGGTCGTTGGATCGAAATAGCTGATCTTCTGGCCGGAAAACTTCGCGTGTTGCGTCAAATCGAAATCGGCACGATTGGCGATGCCTTCTAATTCACTCGGCTCATCCATGAACGGAAATTGGTATTCAATATC
This sequence comes from Abditibacteriaceae bacterium, assembly GCA_031372065.1. GTDB lineage: Bacteria > Armatimonadota > Abditibacteriia > Abditibacteriales > Abditibacteriaceae > DASWNL01. The sequence goes on from JANMKN010000253.1 coordinate 2,045, forward strand.
CGTAGTGCCCGTCGAATCTTCACTTTGCGCGTAGTGGGCCAATTCATCTTTTTCGTGGGGACGCAGGCTAAGATTTTCTTTCTTCATGCCAAGCGATAAATACCACTCGTAGCGGGCCTGAATCCATTCTTGATGCACACGCGGCGCCTCTTCGGGGCGGCAGAAATATTCAATTTCCATTTGTTCAAATTCGCGCGTGCGAAATGTGAAATTGCCGGGTGTGATTTCGTTGCGGAACGCTTTGCCGATTTGGGCGATGCCAAACGGCAATTTCTTGCGACTGGTGGTTTGCACGTTTTGAAAATTTACAAAAATTCCTTGTGCCGTTTCCGGGCGCAAATAGGCAATGTTGGAGCCGTCTTCTTTGTCCACCGGGCCAACGCTGGTCTTAAACATCAAATTGAATTGCCGTGCTTCTGTCCACGAATTTTTTGCCCCACAGGAAGGACAGGGCGCTGTCAAATCCACATGATCAGCGCGAAATCGCGATTTGCAAGCCTTGCAATCCACCAAGGGATCGTTGAAAGTAGCGACGTGCCCCGATGCTTCCCAAATACGCGGATGCATCAGAATCGCGGCATCCAAGCCAACCATATCGTCACGATCACGCACCACGCTTTGCCACCACGCATCCTTAACATTGCGCTTAAGTTCCACTCCTAAAGGGCCGTAGTCCCATGTGGACGCGAAACCACCATAAATTTCCGACGATTGAAAAACAAAACCGCGACGCTTGCACAGCGACACGATATCTTCCATTTTTAAAGTCATTGTCTCATTCCTTGAGTCGTTGAAATCCAGTTTGCCTTCGCAGTGTAACCAATTTGATAGCACAGAATAACCTTACACAAACGAGTTCGAAAAATCAGGTTAAAAATGCCCTAAAGCAGCAAAAAGGCCAGCCATAAAATCTGTGGCTGGCCTTTTTGCTGCTTTGCTACAGATTAGTTTTTACTCAGTTCCACACCACTGCCGTCGCTGACGGGTGGGGTTCCCGTGATAATCCGGTCGCCACGGGCTACGCCACCGACAATTTGGGTTTGTCCGTTGACCGCAAGGCCCGTTGTAATTCGGCGTTCTTTGACACGAGCTTTATTGCCAGTCGTTGGAATTACCGTCAGCAGAGTTGAACCGCTGTCGTCACTGCGCACTGTGTCCGAGGGCACGATGAGCGCGTTGGTGACGATTTGAGTGGTGACTTTGCCGCGTGCGAAGGCACCGACTGGTAATTCTTTGGGCGAACGCGGGATGGAAATTCGCACGCGGAATTGCCGAGAACGAGTGTCGGCGGACGGAATAATGTCGGTTACGCTGGCATCAAGTGGCTCTTGCAACACAGCCGGCACATAAACCTGCGCTGTTTGGCCGACTCGCAGCCGCGAAAGCTCGGTTTCTGATATTTGTGCCTCGAAATACACCTCGTCCAACGCGACGATGTTCAAGAGAGTTTGCGATGGCGAGATGGTTTGACCAATATCAGCTACTTTTTGGCTGACTACGCCATTAACTGGCGAAAAAATGCTGGCGTTTGTCAAATTAATGCGTGCTTGTTCGAGCTGCGACTGCGCGAGTTGAACAGCAGCTTGTGCGGCTTGGACATCTTGTCGGGCCTGCGGCACCTGCGAGCGATTGGCGATGGCTTGACCCAACGCGGCCTGCGCTTGATCTACGGCTTCTTTGGCAACGCGGGTTTCTTGCTTGGTAATAGGAATTTGCTTACGCTGGTCAACTGCCGAAGCGAGGGCCGCTTTGGCTTGGTCGGCGGCTTCGCTGGCGGCTCGCGTTTCTTGTTTGGAAATCCCGATTTGTGCCAGATTCGCTTCAGCAGAGCGCTGGTTTTCTTGAGATTGTTGCAAAGCCGCCAGTGCAGCGGTGATTTCGCCTTGCGCGATGGGAATGCGCGAACGTCCGGCTTGCGAAGTGGCTAACGAGGCTTCGGCCTGACGAACGGTTTCTTGTGCTTGTCGCACTTGTTCGGTGGTGGCGCCTTCTTTAACCAACGACAAATTTTGTTTGGCGGCGTCAAGTTGCGCTTTGGCAACGTCGCGGCGTGTCATGGCTGCGTCCACGGTTTGCCTCGGTGCAGCGCCGCCATCGAATAAAATTTTGGCGCGATTTAATTCTGTTTCTGCGTCGCGTAATTGGGCATCAGCCAGATTAACTTGCGCCTGAGCTTGCGCGATTTGTTGGTCGCGGGCGCCGCGTTGCACCTCGGCTAAAGCCGCTTTAGTGGCTTCGAGGCCGGCTTTTGTGCGATTGATGTCGGCTTCGACTTGCTCCTCGGTTTGTTTTGCCGTGGTGCGTGCCTGTTCCAAGCGCGCCTGAGCCGTTTTGACGATTTCTTTGGCATTATTAACCTGCGTTTGGGCTGCTATGACTTTAGCAGGTTCGCCCAATTGGGCTTGCTGAAGGCGCGCCTGTGCCTGCTGATAAGCGGCCTCGGACTGTAGGATCGCGGTTTCCACGTTGCGCACACGCAAAGGCTCGTTCAAAATCGCTTGCTGATAGCGGGCTTTGGCCGAGTCCAGCATCGTTTGCGCTTGTTCAATGTTGGTGCCTACTTGTTGAATCCGTGCTGGAAGACCCGTTTGGGTTTGGGCCAAGCGCACTTGCGCGCTCTTGAGGTTGGCTTGCGCGCCTTTGATTTGCGCGCGCAAATCGTCGTCGTCCAAACGCACCAACAATTGACCGCGCCGCACGCGTGAACCCTCGCGCACCAGCACACGTGCCACGCGTCCGATGATTTTCGAGCCGAGATTGATATTCTGATTGCTCTTTAATGTGCCGGTTACGTCCAAAACCTGCGTCAGAGTGCCG
>JANMKN010000272.1:0-11329 GCA_031372065.1 Abditibacteriaceae bacterium
CATTGGTCAGTTCTTGGAAATGGTTTATAATCAGAAGCGGCTGCACTCGGCTCTGGGCTATCTTCCACCAGCCGAATTTGAGGCAGTCCACAAAGACAACAGTCCTTAACTACTTGTTGCAATTCAGGGGTTCACTCCAGTTGGAGCCAAAAAAAGTATAAAAAGTGAACTTAGCACCGTCAGGACTCCATCGCGCGTGATAATCGCCCAAGCTATTGCTGAGAATCTGAGACAATCCGGTGCCATCCGCGTTGACCTTGCAGATGTCATAGTCGGATGTGATGGGACGTGAAAAGATAATCGAGTTACCAGATGGATGATAGTCAGGCCAAACTGGGGCGCCGCCTTGTGAGAGAACTGCTTGACTAGAACCATCTGGACTCATCGTCCACATAGCATCGGTGCGTTGATAAACGAGTTTGCCACCATCTAAACGCCATCTGGCATTCCCTTCCTGAATACTTGGCGTATTGGAGAGATTAGATTGCCCAGAGCCATCAGAGTTCATGACATAAATGTCGTCATTCCCTGAACGATGCGATGTGAAAGCAATTTTGCCACCTTGACACCAGGCCGGTATACACAGCAATCCCACTAACAATAATGCAAAAATACTTCTCATCTTGGAACCCGCCTTGTTGCTTTCTTAAATCCTCAATTTGACCAGCTTTTAGCTTTATAAAGCTAAAAGCGTCAAACTCAATTACCTTCAATTGTATTCCAATTCTATCACTGATACAACTTTATGTCAAAAAGAGGTCAATAAGGTCAATAAGAATATGTAGCATCGGTGGCATTTTCATCACGATAGCGGACAAGGAATATTAGCAACTTCTTAACGACGATATTAACCCATATTTTTCACACAGGAAGATTTGTCGGCCTGCACAGAACTGCCCCCTAATTTTATAAGGCATTTTATAAAGCGTTTTGTTTCTGTGGTAGCAAAACTCCCCACAGAAGATTTTATAGGAAACAGTACTATCCTCTTTCAATACACTGAAACTATGGGACAGTTCACCGAGCAACAACAAGCGGCTCATCGTTAAAGAAATCGACACCGCCAAAACCTCCGTCCGAATTCAGGCTTACTCCTACACCAGCGAGCCAATCTCCGAGGCGTTGCTTCGCGCCCAAAAGCGGGGCGTGAAGATTGAAAATTACGGCGCTTTTGGCCGCCAGCAATCAAACGGCACAATATAGCGGCGCGAGGTTTTTGCAAAACAGCGGCATCACGGTCTTGATTGATTGCAAACACGCCATTGCCCACAGTAAGATTATGATTTTGGATGGTAACACACCCAACGGCACGATTATTACAGGGTCTTTTAATTTCACGAAAGCCACCGAAGAAAGCAATGCCGAGAATCTGCTGGTCATTAAAGACTCGCTCCAACTAGTCACAGCCTACAATGCCAATTTCGACGCACGCAACACCGTATGAGCGAAAAAAATGAAAACGTCTCAGTTTTCGCGGGGTGTCGTGGCGTGCCGGAACAGGCGTTTGATTAAAAGGAGTTTCTGATGAAAAGCGTTAAGTTATCCCGCCGCATCGTCCGCCCTTTTGTTTTGACAGGCATTATTTTTCTCGGCCTTGTCATGGCTGGCTCTCTTTTGACCCGCACTGCCAAGGCCCCAACTGTCAGCGCTTTTCTGGCAATGCAAGCGGCGGCTTCAGGGCAAGGCAGTGCAAAAGCCACCACAAGAGCCATCAAGTGATTCCAGTAATGATTCCACTCTGGCGAACCGTGTGCTGTGGATTTTAGAAAAAGTCTTTGATTAAAGATGTTGCCACCCATTCCCGACCCACTCACAGATATCAAACAGCGAAAAGGCGTCGTTTCGCTGGAGGAAAGGGCTGGCCTGTGGGCCGCGTGGTTACAGCGTAATTTTTTGTGGCTTGCGATTGCGGCGTTTGTGATCGGACGCATTAGGGGCTACTTTTTCCCTGACGGAATTGTCCCGTAACGGAAACTAACAGTGGTTTGGGTAACAAGTCGGTCTGTCGGCGTGATGGAAAAAGTGTTTGATTAAAAAGGAGTTTGTGTATGGCTGGCTTCGACAACAAGTGCCCTTTGTGCGCCAAGATGAACCCAGACACGGAATGGGTCTGCGAGGATTGTGGCGCTGAATTGCCAATGCATGGACAACGAGGTGTACAGAGTAGAAAACCGGTGCAACTTTCAGGTGGTGTCCCGCCAAACGCCCCGGTTCAAGTTCCCGTGAATATCCCTACTCAAATGAACACGCCAAAAGCAAAGAGAGAGTCCACCGGCCTTGGATATTGTTCATGTGGCTGCATGATTCTATTTTGCGTGTTTCTGTTCTTGCCTTGGACATGCTCTCATTACTGAAGGGCTGGCACCATGTGGTTTGGAAACCTCACCATCGCCCAAAGAAAGCGGCCAAGCCGCCCTTGATTTATGACGCACTAAAACGCTTTGAGGAAACCTTATGCTTGAATCATCCAACAACATTACCCATGTCCTTGCAAAGCTGTCCAGATGATTGGTAACACATATGGGGAATGGAATCGGCTCACTTTTCGGAAACCTTTTTCCATTTGCCCTTTTTGAATTGTATACAACTAAAACCTGCATAGCGCGTTAACTAAGTTGGGAGGTTCACTGAGTCATGGAGAGAACCCTTGTGCATAGCATCCGTTACAATATGTAGAGGAGAGATCACATTCTCTGGGAGATACCATGAAAAAGCGCTGCAAAGTCGGATCGTTAGCTGTTGGGATGATTGTAGGCGCGCTCAGTGCCACCATGTGGTTGGATGCCCCACTCGCGCAAGCTGCAGAACCTGCAGTTCCCAAGTTGGCAGCGCTCAAACCCAAGCCCAATTATGTGATTGGTCGCTGCGTAAACATGAAAGGGCAGCCGTTGGCGAATGTCCGCATGTTCTTCAAGGGCGTGACGCTGCAAGGCGGGCAAAATACAGAAACCTTGACCAAAACCAAAGCCGATGGCTCCTATTCGATGCGCGTGCCACAGGGGATGTATTCGGTGTATGCTGAACATTCCGTTGATGCTAACGAACAGATCTACAAATTCCAGCTTGAAGCTCTGGACGGCGATTCGGATACGCAGGATTCCACCGAAGGCGTGGTAGAGGATTTCGTATGGAAAATCCAAGGGCTGCGCCCCGGCCAGAAGGCCAAAGCCACCAGTGAACGCGAGTGGAACTACGCTTATTACGGCGCCCGCGTTTATCCCAATACGTACCGCAGTCACGGCAAATATCCCAATCTCGAAGACGAGACTTCGTTGAGCAAAACCTATCCTGCCGATTCGCAACTCGAAATTACTCTCGAACCCGAAGGCGCGCTCATAGATGGCTCAACTGGAACCACCGTTATCGAGCGATTACGTTTGGGAGACATGGGCAATTGGGCTTTTGGAATCCGAAATTTTCCAGTTGGAATCTACACGGCCACGGTGAAAGTCATCACACCCAATGAACAGAAAATCGCCTTGCGCTGCAAAGTGGATCAAGAGGGCAAAGACCTTGATGCGATTCCGTGGGCCGCATCCGCCCGCCTCGTTTTTCCAGCTTACACCGAATATAGCCAGAGTGTGAAGTTGTATTTAGCCAAACCCTAAACAATTGTAAGGGGAGAAAGAATTTGGCCTGAACGCGTTCCCTTAAGACGCTCGACCAATAACCACTTTACACATTTGAGTTGTGACTTCGGCTCACTTTTTACGCTTCTTCTCAGCGGTTTTAAGCTTGAAACTGGTAGAAAACGACCAAATTCGGCTTCAAAAAGTGAGCCGATTCCATTCCCCACATGCGTTACCAATCATCTGGACAGCTTTGTGTCCTTGTCGTTGATGACCACGACGAGCTGGTGATTCTCGCGGCTACTGTGCTGCGACTGATGGGCTATGTTGTGCGCGGCACTGGCTGCGTGGCTCAGGCTCGCGCTGCCTTGCAAGATGGGTGTGTGGATTTGGTTTTGACCGATTGGGACTTGCCGGATGGCACCGGGGCCGATGTGTGTCGCATCGCCAGAGAGGTGCGCAGCGATACCAAGATCGTTGTGCTATCGGGTTTGCATGAGACACGCCATGATGAGATGGCCCGCTGCAAACCCGATGCGTTTTTCGCCAAGCCGATGGATATGACGGAATTCCGGGCGAGCATTCGGCAGTTGTTGGAGCCAAATCTGGGCTTGGAGCCAAATCTGGGCTTGGAGCCAAATCTGGGCTTGGAGCCAAATCTGGGCTTGGAGCCAAATCTGGGCTTGGAGACCAATCTGGGCTTGGAGACCAATCTGGGCTTGGAGACCAATCTGGGCTTAGAGCCAAATCTGGGCGAAGCGTTCGCGTGAGAGCATTGGCGTGAGAATGAATCATGAGAAATCCTGATTGCATTACTAATACCCCTTGGAGCGATGAAAAGGTGCAAAACGCACAAAGGAAAAAATCATGTGGATTCTGGCACAAGACGGAACAGCTTACAATCGAGAGGTCTTTGCAACCATTGAGATTCGCTCGGACACGACCAAAACCAAGTTTACGCTGGTGGCTCATCCGCCAGACAGCGGAAATCAAAGAACGCTTTTGGCACCGGGCGGCAAAGTCTTACTGGGGACGTTTGGCGCCCGCGCAGTTGCACAGGCCGCTTTGATGGAGATTCTGACTGCCAAGGAAGGTTTCGCCGATTTGACCGATCCTGCACTGAATCTGTGATCAAGTTGCGAAGGGACTTGTCCTACAGCAGAATTCGCGCAGTTCCTTGGCTCCCACAGTTGAGTGTTTCCAAGAATGCCAGCACCAAAAAGATAGCTCCTCTCGTGCTTCCGTGCCATAACGACGAGCTTTTGAGCTTCCGCAGCGGTCTTACCCACCCCAGCATTGACTTGAATTCGTCTAAAAGCCACAAAGAAAGCACCTCAAGCACTTTTCATCTGGTAGGTCAGCCATATTAATAAACGCTCTTCAAGAAACGTGCTTCAAATCACGGCGCACTTTGATATCTGAAGTCCATGCAATCAATTCATACAGAGCCGCTCATACAGAGCCGGAGAGATTTCTTCAAAAATAATGTGTCCGCTTTTTGGGAGAAGCGGACATTAAGAGGTGAACAAGGAGTAGGATGCAAGACTGGCAGTTACTTCAGGAATTCATCAAGCACGATTCTCAGGCAGCATTTGGCCAGTTGGTCGAGCGCCATTTGAATTTCGTGTATTCGATTTGCCTGCGCGAACTGCAAGATTCCGCTCTGGCCGAAGACGCCACGCAAGTGGTGTTCCTGTTGCTATCGCAGAAGGCACACAGACTGCGGCAAGGCACGGTTCTCACGGGTTGGTTGTTTCAGACGGCGCGTTTTGTAGCGAAGAACGCGCGCAAGCAGGACATTCGCTGGCGCAACCGCACGCAAAAAGGGGCCGAAGAAATGATGCATGAAGTCAATATGCGCCCCTCCGCCGAGGCCGAAGTCTGGACGGAGATTCAGCCTCTGTTGCACGATGCGCTCGGCAATCTCAATGCGGCCGATCGCGACGCAGTGCTGCTGCGCTGTTTCGAGGGGCGCAGCCTGAAAGAAACCGGCGAAGCGTTGAACATCAGCGAAGAAGCCGCGCGCAAACGCGTGACTCGTGCTTTGGACAAACTGCGCCGCTACTTTGCGCGGCACGGCGTCACGATGTCGGTGGCCGCGTTGCTGGCCCTGCTTGGCGAAAACGCTGTTCAAGCTTCGCCGCTGGCTGCTTCGGGCGTAACGAGTGCTGTCTTCGCTCTGAAGGCTGGCGTTGCAGGCGCAGCAGGCACGGCTTCACTCAGCGCGCACTCTTTGAGTCTGGCTGCCAACGTCAAACGTGCAGGGCTGCTGCTGAAAATCAAAACGGCGGCGACGGTGGTGGGTGGCATGACAATCGTCGCGATGGGCGTGCAGCATTTTTCAAGGCCCAAAGAAACCAGTGTGCCGCCGGTGAAGTTGGCCAAGCAAGCGGCACGCGTGGTGAAAGCGCCCGCCCCCTGCCGAAAAAAGAGTCTGCCACGTCGAAAATCGTGCCCAAAGCAACTGTTGTGCTGCCCACACTTGCGGTGTCCACACTTGCAGTGTCCACACTTGCGGTGTCCACACCGACGAAAAAGGCACCGCAAGCTGTGCTTTCGGCAACGCTGCCACGCCACAAAGCGACATTATTGCCCAAAGCAGGGGTTATGATTGTTGAACCAAACCACACAGCGTCCGCTGCGGATTTGTCGCCGGTGAAGTTGCCCACCAAAGTAAAAGCAACGGCGCCCAAAAGCGACGCCCCCACAACGGTTTCCGTGGTAGCAGCGGCAGCGGTGCATGGCAAAACATTGGAACAGGTTTTAACGCGGGATCAAATTCCACCCCGCGAGAACGAAAAGGATGAAGATATGCAACTGAAAAAGACGATGGGTTCTGCACTGGCCGGTGCCGCGTTAATCGCGAGCGCTCTGGTGCCGCAAGCTGCCAAAGCTGCCGATGCCGAAAAAGGCACACTGACCGGCATTCTGACTGCCAAAGGCGAAGGTTGGATTGAAGTGAAAGCCGACGACGCCAAAGAAGCCAAGCGCTGGAGTCCGCGTTGGATTGGCGGCCTGCCCAAAGACGGCGGCGGATTCGACAAGGCGGTGCTTGATAGCTTCAAGAAGGTTATCGTGCCTAACCGCGTGAAACTCGATTGGGTCACAGAGGAAGGTCCGCGTGTCGTCAGCGTGCAGGCGTATGAATATGCCAAAAGCGGCACCGTCGAAGGCGAAGTCACGGCCAAAGGCGAAAACTGGGTCGATGTCAAAGCCGGGGACAAGCCTGCTGAACGCTACTCACCTCGTTGGACCGAAGGCGGCGCCGACAAAGACGCCCTGCGCGCTATCAGCGAAGTCAAAGCCGGCGACAAAGTGATCCTCGAATGGGCCTACAACGAGCGCCTGCGCATCGTCAGCCTGAAAAAGCAGTAACTTAGAGCAGAGTTTAAGGCAAACCAATTAATGGAGCGCTGTCATTCTGAGCCAGCAAAGAATGACAGCGCCCTTTGGGACACTTTTCTTGGCACTGTTTTCTGTGATGGCCCTTTCTGTCATTTTTGGTATCTTCTACTAGTAGGGGTCACCACAGGAAACAGAAATTAAAGTCCGTTAGTGGTTCATCCGCTAAATTCTTGGTGTTAAATCGCAGGGAAGGCGCGCTCAGAAGCCGCAAATCGAGTTCGCTCTCACAACATTGCCAACTCGCAAAAAGGGATGGAACTTAGCGGATGAACCATTAGTGCGTTGCAGTGACTCTTTTGGATTGACTGGAATCCAGCGATAAAGAGTGGGCATTGAAACACCTAAATTAGCCGCGACATCTTTGGGCGGCACACCAGCATCCAATAGTTAACGTTCAGAATAAGCGTGCATCGAAGTGAAGGCGTTCTCCTTCGTCTGATTATTTGGCGCACGGTAAACGATAGCGGATTTGCCGGTTGACCAAACCCGCCACAGCCACCACCCTTCTTCAACGCGCGATATTCTTCAACCTCTAATTTGCGAATACGAATTGGTGGTTTCATGCCCGCTTGCAGCGCAAATCGAATTGCATAACGCCAAGAACTTACCGGATGAACCATTAAGAATTTGGCTTCCCGTTAGTGGACGGCTTTTGCATGTCATGATGGGGTATACCCTAAATCAACGTCAGGATACGACTTCCTCACCGCATGGCTTTCCGTTCGCTTTTGGTGACTGATTTTGGGGTATCACAATAGGACGAGCATTGTGTCGGAAAACATCTGTTGTCCGACTGGGCAATGGCAAAAAGGCTGCGTGAAGTCCAAGTTGCGGCGGCTGTCACGACTGTTGGGTCTACCCCAAATTGAGCGAATTTTATGCGAATTCTGATGCCAATTTTAATTGCGTCTTTACTCGGCGGGCCGCTTGGTGCCGCCGAATTTTATGTTGCCCCGAATGGCGACGACACTAACAACGGCACAAAGCAAAAGCCTTTCGCTACGTTGCTCAAAGCGCAGGGCGCGGCGCGCCTTGTGTCGGCCAAAGGCACCGCCGTGAATATCTATTTGCGCGGCGGCATTTATTATTTAGCGGAGCCGATGGTATTCACTTCCGCCGATTCGGGCCACGCCAATACGCCGGTGGTTTACCGCGCTTATGAGAACGAAACACCAGTTCTCAGCGGCGGCGCAAAGTTAAGTTTGCAGTGGCAGCCTTTCCGCGACGGCATCTTGCAGGCGAAGGTGCCCGCTGGATTTTCCAGCGACCAGTTGTTCGTCAACGGTGAGCGTCAGCACATGGCGCGCTATCCGAATTTCGACGCGAAGGTGCGACATTTTAACGGTTATGCGGCGGACGCCTTCAGCGTGCAGCGTGCGGCGCGCTGGGCCAACCCGGCGGGTGGTTTTATTCATGCCATGCACCGCGCCGAGTGGGGCGGCTATCACTATCGCATGACAGGCAAAAACGACAAAGGCGAAGTCACTTATGAAGGTGGCTGGCAGAACAATCGCCAGATGGGTATGCACCCGCAGTTTCGTATGGTGGAAAACATCTTCGAGGAACTGGACGCGCCCGGCGAATGGTTTCACGATGTCGCCCAGCAAACGTTGTATTTTTATCCGCCCGCTGGCACCGATTTAAAAACGGCCACCATCGAAGCGGTGCGCCTACGCCATCTGGTGGAATTTCGCGGCGGCGAAGCGGCGCCGGTGCAGTTCGTGTCGCTGCGCGGCCTGACGTTTCGCCATGCCGCGCGCACGTTCATGGACAACAAAGAACCGATGCTGCGAAGCGATTGGACGACCTATCGCGGCGGTGCGGTGTTTTTTGATGGCGCTGAAGATTGCGCCGTGGAAGATGCGATTTTCGACCAAGTCGGCGGCAACGCCGTTTTCGTCAACAATTACAATCGCCGCATCGCCATTCGCGGCTGCCACATTTCTAAAGCGGGAGGCAACGGCGTGGCATTCGTCGGCGATCCCAAAGCAGTGCGCAATCCGCTTTTTGAATACAGTCAGCGCCAGAGCTTCAACGACATTGATAAAACGCCCGGTCCGCAAGGCAAAAACTATCCTGCCGATTGCCTTGTGGAAGATTGTTTAATCGAAGCCTCTGGCCGTGTGGAAAAGCAAACGGCGGGCGTGCAAATCGAAATGGCGTCGCGCATTGCAGTGCGCCATTGCAGCATCTACGATGTGCCGCGTGCGGGCATCAACATCGGCGACGGCGCGTGGGGCGGTCACCTTATCGAAGGATGCGACGTATTCGATACGGTTCTCGAAACCGGCGATCATGGCAGCTTCAATTCGTGGGGCCGCGACCGCTTTTGGGGCTTAAAAGACATTGATCTCAACACTGTTACGCTGGGCGCAAATAAAAACCTGCCGCTGCTGGACGTGGTTGAGCCAATTACTTTGCGCGGTAACCGCTGGCGCTGCGATCACGGCTGGGATATTGATCTCGATGATGGTTCGTCGAACTACATTGTCGAAAATAATTTGTGCCTGAACGGCGGCTTGAAAAACCGCGAAGGTTTTTATCGTGTGGTGCAAAACAACATAATCGTCAACAATTCGTTTCACCCGCACGTTTGGTATGGAAACAGCGAAGATATTTTTCGGCGCAATGTCGTGTTTACGTCTTATCGGCCTATTGGCATGAAAGCGCCGTGGGGCAAAGAAATAGATGCCAATTTTCTGCATCTAAACGCTGCGCCTGTGCGACCCGCCGACGAATTGCAAAAGCAAAGCGGACGCGACCAAAAATCCATCGTGGGCGAGGCGCAATTCGTGGACGCCGCCAATGGCGATTACCGCGTGAAAAATGGTTCGCCTGCGCTCAATCTCGGTTTTGTGAACTTCGCAATGGATAAATTCGGAGTGCGCGTGCCGAAGCTGCGCGCCATCGCCCGCACGCCAGAGTTGCCGGTGCCGGGCAAGGCGGTTTCCACGGATCCAAAATCGGCGCGCGACCCGAAAACAGCGTCGTGGATGGGCGCAAAAATCAAAAATGTCATCGGTCTTGGCGAAATCTCCGCTGCCGGTCTGCCCGGCGAAATCGGTGTGCGTATGGAAGATGTTCCGGCGGGCAGTCTTGCTGCACAGGCTGGCTTGCGCAGTGGCGACATCATCCTGAAAATCGCCGGCAAAAACACGCACTCTCTGGCCGATTTTAGGCGCGAATGGCGCGCCGCTCAGGGCCAGGTGATGCTGGAAATCTGGCGCGAACAAAAATCGCAAACGCTGAAAATCACTGCCCCCGCGCCTCCTGCCGCGCTGGCCGGTGTGAAAGTGACCGTGGAAAGCAGCAACGACGGCGCGTTTAAAACAGTAACTCCGGCAGTCGGCAATGATCTGGCAACGGGCAAAGCCCTCATCGCTAATGTGCCCACCAACAACGAACCTCTAACTTCGCTGACCAACGGCAACCTTGCCAAAAACTACGGCCCGGTTTTCGGCAACGGCGTGAGCAGCGGCGTTTATAAGCTTGATTTGGGCGAAGCCAAAACCATCGCGCGGGTCAACACCTTTTCCTTTAATCAGGGCGGTAATCGCGGCGCTCAAAAGTTCGCTTTCTACGGCAGCGCCGCCACCGCTGACCCCGGTTTCGACGTGGACACCGCGCAACAATTCACACTCATTGCGCTTGTGGACACCACTGCCGAAAAAACCGCGCTGTTCACGGCAACGAGTATCGCGCGCGATGGTGGCCTCGGCTCATTTCGCTGGCTCTTGTGGGCCGTTTCACCTGTTACAGATTTACAGGAAAACACCGCTTTTCAGGAACTCGATGTGTTCGATGCGCCTTAGTTGGGGTAGTAGCCTCAATTGAGAGAAAAACCGGGTTAAGGATTTAAGAAGCAGCAGAAAAGTGAGTAACAGCGGGGCCGTCGAAGGGAAAAATGCGCAGAATCAGGTTACAGCACACTCTAACGTAGTTCGCTTTACAGCGCACTCTAACGTAGTTCGCTGCTGGGGCTGCATACCCGCATATTAAACACGCTAAAGCGTTAAAATTGATGTAAGCCCTTTTAAATTTCCACTAAAATACTGCTTGACTTTTATATAATATTTTGTATAATTCATAGCGTGAGCACAAAGCGTTCCGCCAAAGACAATGAGCCAAAGCCGGTTATCTGGATTTCCTCTTCATTGGAGGATTTAAAAGAGTTTCCAGTGACAGTGAGGCGTGAAGTGGGATTTGCTTTGGATAAAGGGTCATGTTACAGAAATGATGCTGAGGGAGCATAAAGCCTCGGACAGGCTCTTTTTGGGATGTGAAAACCGAAAAGAACACCTGTCCGAGGTGTGGCAGTGGCCACATCAAAAAGAATGGCACAACTCCTCAAGGCA
>JANMKN010000281.1:0-34954 GCA_031372065.1 Abditibacteriaceae bacterium
CTCCAACCAACGTGCGCCGCTGCGTCTTCGATAGTAACGGGCACTTCACGCGGCGCTTCCAAAAACGCTCTGGCGCGTTCGACGCGGCGCAACGCATCCGGCCCGACATGGGAAAGCGACGATAACTTTTGGAGCAATTGCGCCTCGCGCGAAATATGCGCGATAGTCGCTGCCAACAGCGCTCCGGCGCTGCTTTGTGCCATTTCGTCGCCTTGCGCGTATTCGCTTACAACCTCTTCCAGCAATCGCCGCACGCGCGGACGGCCTTTTAAATCAAGAAACGTTTTCTCTCCTAAATTCCAATGCGGCACCGGGCGCGCGGTGCGAAAAAGTTGGTCTTCAATCGGGTCATCGGCAGCGCGAAATTGCGGCAGAAAATCGTCTTGAGGCGCCCAATCGAAATGCACGCCGAGCAAACTCAGGCTTTGGTCGGGCACGGCGCGGAAAAAGTGCCATTGGCGCGGCAAAACAAGAAATAACGCGTCGGTTAGCGCCGCGTAAATTTGTCCTTCGATGATAATTTCGCCGCGCCCCTTCATCACATAAACAAATTCATGATCGTAAATGCGACGCGGCGGCATTGCCGTGCCGGGGCCGTATAAAACCTGATTCGCCCAGCGAATAAAGGGCAGCGTGAAAGGCAGGGAGGTCACGCTTATAAATTAACGCGATTTGTTCATTCGTGTAATGCCGCATTTAACGCGCATGTAACTTGCCTGTGACCTGCCGCGATTAACCTGAAAGATGCCATGATGCAGACTGATGCCAGGAATATCCGCAATACCTTGCTGGATAATTATTATCACGAAATCAAGACCGTTATTTTATCGCGGCAAAACCCCGTCACGGGTTTGTTGCCAGCCAGCACCGCCATTACAGCGCATGGTGATTACACCGATGCGTGGGTGCGCGACAACGTCTACAGCATTTTGGCGGCGTGGGGATTGGCTTTGGCGTATCGAAAAGTGGACGCCGATGGCGGGCGCGCTTATGAACTCGAAGGCTCAGTTGTCAAATTAATGCGCGGCCTTTTGTTCGCCATGATGCGCCAGGCGCCCAAAGTGGAAGCCTTCAAAAAAACGCAAGCGCCGCGCGATGCCTTGCACGCCAAATACAACACGCAAACCGGCGAAACCGTAGTCGGCGACGATAAATGGGGCCATCTGCAAGTTGATGCGACTTCGATTTATCTGCTCATGCTCGGCCAAATGACGGCTTCAGGTTTAAACATTATTCTCACCATTGATGAAGTTAATTTCGTGCAAAATTTGGTGTATTATGTGGGCCGCGCTTATCAAACAGCGGATTATGGCATCTGGGAGCGCGGCAATAAAATCAACAGCGGTTTTCCCGAACTTAACGCCAGTTCCATCGGCATGGCAAAAGCCGCGCTCGAAGCCTTAAACGGCCTCGATTTGTTTGGCGTGCGCGGCTCTCAAGCCAGCGTGCTGCACGTTTTGCCTGATGAAATCGCGCGCGCGCAAATCACGCTCGAATCGCTTTTGCCGCGCGAATCGCGCTCCAAAGAAGTGGACGGCGCGCTACTTTCCATCATCGGTTTTCCGGCTTTTGCCGTCGAAAATAGCGAAGTAGCCGAGAAAACGCGGCGCCATATTATCGAAAGTCTGGGCGGCAATTACGGCTGCAAGCGTTTCTTGCGCGATGGGCATCAAACCGTTCTCGAAGACCACACGCGCTTACATTATGAGCCGTGGGAACTGAAGCAATTTGAACATATCGAAAGCGAATGGCCGCTGTTTTTTACTTATTTGTGGCTGGATGCGCTTTATCGCCGCGACGAGGGCAACGCGCGTTTTTACGGCGAAAAATTGAAGCAGCTTTTAGTGGAGCACGATGGCATAAAACTCTTGCCGGAATTGTATTTTGTGCCCGCACAAAACATCGAAGCCGAGAAAAAAGAACCGAAAAGCCAGACGCGCTTGCCCAACGAAAATTTGCCTTTAGTGTGGGCGCAAAGTCTGTATTATTTGGGCGGCATGATGAGCGACGGGCTTTTGCATTTGAGCGATCTTGACCCGTTGGGGCGCCATCAACACATCGGCACGCCGCGCGAAACCCTTGTGCAAATCGCGCTTTTGGCCGAAGACGAAACGTTGCAAGCCGAACTGCAAACCGATGGTATCGAAAGCGAAACGCCCGATCAAATCGCGCCGATACAAGTGCGCCGCAGCGAAGAATTAGCGGGCGCTTATTTGCAAATCGGGCGCAACGACAAACTCAAATTAACGGGCCGTCCGATTCGCCGTTTGCGTAGTCTGACGACTTCCAAGGTGTTTCGCATTCGTGGCGAAATAATGGTCTTTTTGCCTTCGTTTGGCGATGCGCGCCATTTTTATTTGGCCTTCGACGAGCGCTTTTTCATCAAGCAAATCAAAAGCGAATTAGCCTATATCCGCCGCCGCTGGAAAGGCGCCGGGCGGCCCACCATGACGCTGCTCATCACGCGGGCGCAGTGGGAAAGCGGCAGCGAGGCGTTTATCGAACTAATCGCCGAAATGCAAAGCGGCACTTGTGATGGCACACCGGTGCGCCTCGGCCATATCAATCAATTAGCAGGCGCCGGAGCGCGCGAACGCATTGATTTTTTACACGATTTTGCCTTTGAGGAAGAGCCTTTGTGCAACGCCGCGCCGCCGCGTTTTTATCTCACGACGGACATTGAAAGTAACATTCCTTTATCGCCGCGCGAAGGCTTGTCCATCGAAGTCGAAAACGATGCCGAAGTTTTAATCAAGCGACTGCGTGTTTCGCGCAATTTGTATGAGCAAGCCGAATTGCTGCATCGCTTGGTAGATTTGCGCGGCATGGAATTGGGCGTCATGCCCGCCGATGAAAGCATTACGGTGCGCCGTCTTTTAGAAGATGTTTACCAACAAGCGGCGCGCGGCGATGCCCAAAAGCGGCCTTACTGGTCGGTGGTGCGCCGCGCCGCCGCGCTTTTGGGCAAAGTAGATTTTGCCTTGGCCGATGCCGTGACTGATATTTTGGTGCGCCAAAAGCAAATCACAGTTGGCAAAGCGTATTTTGAAGATGCCTTAGTCACGCATCCGATTTTGCCGGACGATATGGTAGCAAAAATTCGCCAATTTGCGGGCGAAGATTTGCGTGAAGTGGTTTTGACGCAGGAAATTTTAATTTTTTTGGGCTTGCTTTTGAAATCGGAGCCGGAAATTTTCAGCGATTTGCTCACACTGCGCGTCGGCTATTTTATTTTGCTCATCACAACAGAATTAGCCAACGAAAAAGCGATTCGCCAAGACGAAGCGCACGAATGTTTGATGTCGCTGAGTCCCAGCGAAATTCAAAGCCGCCTGCGCCGCGTTTTGCAAGCGCGCGGCGAAACCGTCGTGACGCTGCGCCAGCAAGAATCGTTAGCCGTCAAAGGCAGCGAACAACTGCCGGAATTAAGCGAAGCCGTTTTGGAAGAGCCGACACCCGAAGGCGGCTGGATGAAAATGCGCAAGCGCCAAGGCACTTTGGGTCTTGTGCCCAAAGATTTTTATCCGCAAGTGTGGCAATTGATGCATCACTGTCAGGGCCTTGTCGTCGGCGATAAAATGGAGCGCCGCAATCGCTTGGAAAGCGCGTCGCTATTGGCCGAAATGACCGCCGAAGAAAACAACTTCGCGATTTGGGTGGAGCACCTGCTCAATAAAATCGAGTTCCCCGAATACCGTCAACTCAACATCGAAGCCTTGCAAGCCTTGGCGAATTTGACGCGCCACGCCGATGATTTATGGATTGACGATTTCATCACAATGGACGTTTTAATCGGCCACGCCGTGCGCCAAGCGTGGCTTGAAAACCATCTCGAACGCGCCGCAAATTACGATGAAGACAAAGTAGCCGCATGGCAAAACTTTTATGAAAGCCCGCCTTCCACCTGCGCCCGCTGCGTCGGCAAAGCCTTCCTCTTTTTGAGCGAAGCAAATTGATTTAGAACCACGGATGGACACAGATAAACACGGATGATTTTGATTGTCTCAATCTGCGTTTATCCGTGGCTAAAATCACAGTTCGTAATTCAAGTTCGGCCTCAACCAGCACAATTCATTAATCTTCGTGTTTGACCTTTGATTTATCAACTGATGACACATACAGGAGAGCCAACGACCAAATAATTGGAAAGCCATAGTTAACGAAAAATAACAATAGTGTGGGCCATAGTTGATAATAAGTTACGGCTTGAGGCCCTTTACGATAGTTTTCAACGATAGCACTGCCAAGCAACATATAAGCAAGAAAGAAAAGCAAAGCAGCCAGAATTAACCAACTGCTCTTTTTGAATATTTCATGCTGGAATTTTTTATTGTGTTGAAACTCTCTGCCGATACTTGTGACGAAGCCAAGGCAAGCACCAATCGGTATAATCAAAACGCCAACATGGTTGTTCCAACCCAAGTCAATTTTCTGTGTTCCAAAAATGAAGTGCAGAGCAATCGCAGCCGCAATTGCGGCTGCAATGCCTATGAATCCACTCATTATGTTACGCAACGTGATTACAAACGAAGTTGGCATAAATTCACTCACGGTTCGTAATTGAGGTTCGGCGCCAGCCAGCGTTCGGCTTCGCGCAGTTCCATGCCGCTGCGTTTGGCGTAATCTTCGACTTGATCTTGGCCTAATTTACCTACCGCGAAATAATGCGCTTGCGGATGCGCCAAATAAATGCCGCTGACCGAACTGGCGGGTAGCATGGCATAGTTTTCGGTTAGTTCGATGTGCGCCTTGCGCTCGGCATCTAATAAATCGAAAAGCGCGCGTTTGGGCGTGTGATCGGGGCACGCCGGATAGCCAAAGGCCGGGCGAATGCCCCGATATTTTTCCCCTATTAAATCGGCGTTTTGCAAGTTTTCGTTTTCATAACCCCACTCGCGGCGCGCCCCAGCGTGCAGATATTCGGCGAAGGCTTCGGCCAAACGGTCCGCGAGCGCTTTTGCCATGATGGAATTGTAATCGTCGTGCTGTTTTTCAAATTCGGCCACTAATTTATCGAGTCCGATGCCCGCTGTCACGGCAAACGCGCCGATATAATCGGGCAGGCCCGTTTCGCGCGGCGCGACGAAATCGGCCAGCGAAATATCAAAGCGCCCTTCGGCTTTATCAATCTGCTGACGCAGCATGGGAAAACGGGCAATTTCTTCATCGCGCGCTTCGTTTTTATACAGCACAATGTCGTCGCCTTCGGAATTGGCCGCGAAGAAACCGTAACTGGCGCGCGCCGTGAGCGATTGGCGTTTGACGATGCGATCCAGTAATTTCTGCGCGTCTTCAAATAGCTCTCGTGCTTTTTCGCCAACGATTTCATCCTCGAAAATTTGCGGATAAGTGCCTTTGAGTTCCCACGTTGCGAAAAACGGCGACCAGTCAATGAAAGGCAGCAATTCTTCCAATGGAATTTTGTTGAGCATCCGCACACCGAGAAATTCCGGCTTTGCCACATCTTCCGCTTTCCATTCAATTGGGAAGCGGCGTTTGCGGGCTTCTTTGAGAGAAAGCAGCGGCTTGGCGTCGCGTTTGGCGGCGTGTGCCACTCGGTCTTTTTCCTGTGCCGCTTTGGTTTGCGCCACAAATGCTTCGCTCTGGTCACTCAGCAAATTCGATACAACGCCCACGGCGCGCGAGGCATCCAGAACATGAACAACCGTGCCGCTGTAATGCTGGGCAATTTTCACGGCCGTATGAATGCGACTTGTCGTGGCGCCGCCGATGAGCAGGGGCACGCTCCAGCCTTCGCGTGTCATTTCGCGCGCGACGTGCGCCATTTCGTCGAGAGAAGGCGTAATTAAACCCGAAAGGCCGATAATATCAGCGCCCACTTCGCGCGCCTTGTCGAGAATCTTCTCGCATGGCACCATGACGCCCATGTCAATGACTTCGTAATTGTTGCAGCCGAGAACAACGCCCACGATGTTTTTGCCGATGTCATGCACATCGCCTTTGACGGTTGCCAAAACGATTTTGCCTTGCGCTTTGGCGCCTGTTGCAGCCTTTTCTTCTTCCATGAAGGGCAGCAAATACGCCACGGATTTTTTCATGACGCGCGCCGATTTCACAACTTGCGGCAGGAACATTTTACCCGCGCCAAATAAATCGCCGACGATGTTCATGCCGTCCATCAGCGGGCCTTCGATAACCAAAAGCGGGCGCCCATATTTAGCGCGTGCTTCTTCGGTATCGGCGTCAATGTAAAGGTCAATTCCCTTAACAAGAGCGTGCGAAAGGCGCTCTTCGACGGTGCCTTCGCGCCACGCTTCGGTTTGCACTTCGCCTTTTTCTTTGGCCTTAACGGTTTCGGCAAAGTCCACCAAACGCTCGGTGGCGTCGGGGCGGCGATTGAGCAAAACGTCTTCGACTAAAACCAATAATTGTGGCTCGATTTCTTCATAAACTTCGAGCATTCCGGCGTTGACGATGCCCATGTCGAGGCCCGCTTCAATGGCGTGTTTGAGAAACGCGCCGTGCATCGCTTCGCGGACGGGATTGTTGCCGCGAAAGCTGAACGAAATGTTGGAAACGCCGCCCGAAACTTTGCAGCCGGGCAAGTTTTCTTTGATCCAGCGCGTGGCGTTTATGAAATCAACCGCATAGTTATTGTGTTCTTCGAGGCCAGTTGCCACTGTGAGAATATTCGGGTCGAAAATGATGTCTTGCGGCGGCACACCAACTTCTTCCACAAGAATTTTGTAACAGCGCGCGCAAATATCAATGCGTTTTTGGTAATCATCGGCTTGACCGTTTTCGTCGAACGCCATGACGACCATGCCTGCGCCATATTGACGAATGAGGCGGGCGCGGCGACGAAACTCATCTTCGCCTTCTTTGAGCGAAATCGAGTTGACAATACCCTTGCCCTGCAAGCATTTGAGGCCCGCTTCAAGCACGCTCCACTTGGAACTATCCACCATAATTGGCGCTTTAGCGATGTCTGTCTCGGCGCCGATAAAATTCAAAAACTTGGTCATCATCGCTTCGGAGTCGAGTAAGCCCTCATCGAAGTTCACGTCAATAATATTGGCACCGTTTTCGACTTGCTGGCGGGCAATGGCAAGCGCTTCGTCCAATTTGCCTTCACGCACAAGGCGCGCGAACTTTGGCGAACCGGTTACGTTGGTGCGTTCGCCAACCAGCGTAAAATTGCTTTCAGGGCGAATGACAAACGCTTCCAAGCCGCTAAAGCGAGAGTTGGATGATGGTTTTGGCACTTTGCGCGGCGCGAACTCTTGCACGGCTTCTTTGATGGCTTTGATATGCGCGGGCGTAGTGCCGCAGCAGCCGCCGACGATATTCAACCAGCCGTTTTGCGCCCATTCACGTAGCTGAGGCGCCATCGTCTCCGGCGTTTCGGGAAATCCGGTTTCGGAAAGCGGATCGGGCATTCCGGCATTGGGATAAACGCAAAAATAAACCGGAGCTAAGGCACTTAATTCCTCAACATGGGGACGCATTTCTTTGGGACCAAGAGCGCAATTAAGGCCTACTGAAAGCAACGGGACGTGAGATAATGCAGTCCAGAACGCTTCAATAGTCTGGGCAATCATGGTGCGCCCTGAATTATCAACGATAGTGCCCGAAGCCATCAGCGGCACGCGTCGTCCGAGTTGCGCGAACACGTCTTCGATGGCGAAAAACGCCGCTTTCATGTTCAGCGTGTCGAAACCGGTTTCTACCAAGAGCAAATCGGCTCCGGCATCTAAAAGTGCTGTGGCTTGCTCGGCGTAGGCGGCGCGCACTTCCTCCCATGTCACGCCGCGTTTGGAGGCATCGTTGATGTCCACAACGGTGCAAAGACCTTTGGTCATTGGCCCTAATGCACCTGCAACGAAACGCGGCTTGCCATCTTTGGCAATTGCTTTATCAACCGCATTGCGCGCCAATTGCACCCCGGCGCGGTTCAACTCGCCGACCAAATCGGCTATGCCAAAATGCGCCATATCAATGGCGTTGCAATTGAAGGTGTTGGTTTCAATGATGTCGGGCCGCACCAGATTCAGCGCATCGTTGTTGTTTTTGAGGTTGAAGGGATGTGTAGCAAAGCGCTCGCCGCGATAATCGGCTTCCTCGAATTTGTGGCGTTGAATCATGGTGCCCATAGCGCCGTCGAGAATCAAGATGCGCTCGTCGAGCAGGGCGTGAATTGTTGTAAAGGTATCCATAAGCGTTAAAGATTTTAACAAACGCCATCTTATCGCTTAGGTTTCGCTGTAAGTATTGTTAATGGAATAAAGAGTTAGGCGCCGGGCGATTGATTTTTGGTGGCACCTGAAAGACACACCTGAGGCCGCTTTGTGAATATAATCTCCCTCAGGCGATAATTGGGGCTTGCCTTCGCAAGGGTTGGATTTTGGAGTTTTTGTCCTGCTTTTGATATAACAGCAGTCAAATAGATTCTTCAGGCAACTTAAAGTCATGGCGCAAGTTGTTGCCTGAGCCACGCCGGACGATTGGTTGTGATACCTTGGGCACCGATGTTCAGTAAATGGCGTGCGACGTTTTCATCATCCACTGTCCAAAAATAAATGAGCAGACCGGCGTCTTTGATTTTTTGGATGCCTTCTTTATCCAGCGGCGCCGAAAAATGCAAATTCAGGCCATCTAAATGCGCTGCTTTGGCTTTTTGGATGAGTTCATGCACCGGCGGCGAAACAATGCTTGTATCTTTATCTTTCTTAAAACTGGACAAATACAAAACTGGAATTCGCGGAAACAATTGCTTGGCTTGTTTCATCGTTTCGTAGCCGAAGCCAATAATGACCAATTCTTCGTTTTTGCGATGCGAGGCTTGTAACACGCGCTGCAATTCCGGCAAAACTTCCGGCCCACATTTGATTTCGATTACTAATTTTTTGCCTTGCGGGATAATCGCCAGCACTTCGTCTAACGTCGGAATTTTCTCGTTTTTCCACTGCACACCTTTCCATGAACCAGCATCCAAGGTGCGCAGTTCGTCTAATGTTTGGTCAACGATTTTTTTATCCAAACCGGCGGTGCGCTTGGTGTTATCATCGTGGATGACGATGATTTTTCCGTCTTTACTCTGATGAATATCCAATTCTACGCTATTGGCCTTTTGCTCCCAGCCCAGTTTGAAAGCGGCCAGTGTGTTTTCCGGCGCCTCATGAGACGCGCCGCGATGCGCGATGATTTCCACTGCAAAAACTCCGTTCATGATGATTAATGTGAGTGCAACCGTCAAAAGTTTTTTCATGGTTTTGTGCCGAAATTACCTTTTAAAAGTGTCTATGACAAAACCAAATTCCAAGACACTTACAAGGTGCAGTCATGAAGTTTATACCCGTTTCGCTTTTCGCGGCTTTGCTGTTTTCGCTTGCGTTGCCCTCGCGCGCGCAAGTGAACAATTTGAAAATCGTTACCGATGCCTCGCCCGATTATTCGGACATAGACAGTTTGATTCACAGCACAACCGCAAAGTGGGACAAAACCGAAGACAAACTGCGCGCGCTGTTTTATTGGACTCACATCGCCCGACGCCAGACCGCGCCGATGATTGTGCATGGCACGGCCCTGACCGACCCGATTCGCCAATTTAACGACTACGGTTTTACCATGTGCAGCACCATTTCGGGCATCAATTGTTCGCTTTGGCACGCGATGGGCTTGCCCGTTAAATACTGGGACATTTCTAATCATACGGTGCCCGAAGTTTTCTACGAAGGCCGCTGGCATATGTATGACAATAGTATGTCGGCGCTTTACACCTTATGCGACGGGAAAACTATCGCGGGCGTGGAAGATATTGGCAAAGAAGGCGCTTGCGCTGCATCCGGCGGTAAAATCGAAAAAGGCCACGTTGCGTTGTATCACTGCTTGAATGCCACCAGTCCTAACGGCTTTTTGACGGGTGCCGATACAATTCGCCCATTGGATGAAGAAGCGCGCTGTTTTAACCCCAATGGTTTGAAATATCGCTCATATTATTACGATTGGGACAGGGGCCATCGCTACATTTTAAATCTGCACGAAGGCGAAGTTTACACGCGCTTTTACAAAAGTTTGGGTGAAACGCCGGAGTATTTTGTGCCCAATGGCGGCAAAGACCCGGAAAAGGCTGGCGATTTCAAACTGCGCGGTAATGGAGTGCGAACTTTCGTGCCCGATTTAGCTCATATCGATAAAATTGCGCATCAATTTTCCAATATGCGCTTCGACGCCAATGGCGTTGCGCCACAAGGCAATGGCGAAGTCGTTTTTAAAATCGAAGGCGCCAATGTCATCACCAATTTGAAAATAGATGCGACCTTTTCGCAGCCCAATAACAGCGCTCTTTTCATCAGCACTACCAATGGCTTGCAATGGCAGGAAGTCGGGAAGAATCAAACGGATTTAAAGCTGAATTTAACCGAAGAAGTGAGCGGCGCTTATGAAATTTTGGTGAAAGTTTCACTTTCCGGACAGACAGTTTTGAAACGCCTTTCGTTTGAAACTACAACGATGATCAACGCCAAAACGCAGCCGCAACTTAACATCGGCAAGAACACAATTTACATCGGTGCGGGCGAACAAACCGATAGCACCGTTTTCTGGCCGGAGTTGCAAAACGAGAGGGCCAAGCCTTTAATTGTCGAGCAAAAAAACGTCGTTTTCGCCAAAGAAAATCCCGGCTACCAGGGCACGCTTTACGCCGAAAAAGAAAACGAAGAAGCTTATGTCGTTTTCAAAATGGACGCGCCGCGCGATATAACAAAACTCACTTACGGCGGGCGCCTCTATAATCGCGCGCCCAAATCACAGATTGATTTTTTGCATTCGTTCGACGGCGGCAAAACGTGGCTGAAAACTTATTCGCTCACCGAAATCAAGCAGCCGTGGGATGTTATTCATTACGAAACCGTGAGCGATATTCCCAACGGCATGCGCTCGGTGTTAATTAAATATCGCCTCCATTCATCCGAAGCCGGTAAAAGCGCGTGCAGCATTTACGCGGTGCGTATGGAAGCGAATTACAAGCCCGCCAACACAACATTTAAGCCGCTGGAAGTGACTTTCAATTGGAGCGAACGGCAAGACGATTATTCGTTGATCGAGCGTAGCCATACGCAATTGGTAAGCAATCTGCCGTTTCAATACAACATCAATGTCGGCGGCGCCGATCATCCCGTTGTCAACTCGCTGCGCGCTAATTTGCAAGGCGCTATTCGTGATGTGAAATACGGTTATTCCGATGGCAAAGATGCAGGCGGCGAAAAGTTTGTCGGACGCTGGGCGACTTACGGCAACAACCTCGCGGCTGGCAAAACTTACACGCTTTCCCTGCCTTCGGAAACCACATGGGAAGCGGGCGACCCAGACGGCAAAAAACTAACCGATGGCATTGTTGGCCCGACGTTTTCGGGTGGCACTTCGTATCGCAGCGGCGCGTTGTGGAGCGCCAATAAAAATCCAATTTTCACTCTTGATTTAGGCGCTCTTAAACCATGCGCCAGTTTTGGTTTGAACATTCACGGCTACGAAAGCAAAGACGCTTTGCGTGGCCAAGTAAAAGATACCATCGAAGTTTTCACTTCAAGCAATGGCAAAGAATACAAGTCGCAAGGCTTTTTGCAAACTGCCTTGCGCCGCAAGGATATTCCTTTTAATTTTCTGCTACCCGACAACGAAGAACTGAAAGGCTTTACCGCGCGATTGATTCCAGACAAACCCATCGAAACGCGCTTTGTGCAGTTCAAAATTAATAACAAGCGATTTTTAGCGGTGACGGAAATCGAAGTTTTGAATTCCATCAAATTCGCGCCTTACGATTTGCAAATTGCTTTGCCAAACGAAAAAACAATGCCGCCGCGCGCTGTCACAAATGCAAAACCAATTGTCGAAACCGGAATACCACTTTCGCAAACGACCACCGCAAAAATCGCGCAGGCGCCGGTTGCAGCACACAACGACGCCAAAGCATTGAGCGAACCCGTTTTAGAGCCGCCTGCGCTGCATTCTCTGGGCACTTATTGGATTATCAGCGGCGATGACAACAAGAACGCGCAAGTAGAAGTGGCTTTCCGCAAAACTGGCGCGGCGCAATGGCAAAAGGCGATGCCGCTTCGCCGCATTTTGAAAGGCGACCACAAAAACGAAGCAGGCCAAAGCAAATTGGAAGTGCCAAATGAGGCGTGGCTGTTCGCCGGAAGCGTGCTGCAACTACAACCTGATACCGATTACGAGATCATTTTGAAATTGTCCGATCCTGATGGCGGCGCTGTCGAGAAATCTCTAAAAATGCGCACGCGCAGTGAGCCGCAACTCATTATTAAGACAACGCCAATTCACGTTGTGCCGGGGAACGGCGGCGGCGATGGCAGTCCGCAAAAACCGTTCAAAGGCTTAAACGCCGCGCAATCTGTCGCCAAAGCGGGCAATGTATTTTTGTTACATAGTGGCATTTACGACGGCACGTTTTCTGTTACCAAAAGCGGCGAAGAAAACAAGCCAATTATCTGGCGTGGCGCGGGTGATGGCGCAGCCATTTTAGACGGGCAGGGCAAAGCCGAAAAGCGTCCGGGGCGCAGCATCAGCGCCAATGACACGCACGATGTGTGGTTTGAAAACCTCACCATCCGCAACGCCGATTATGCCTTTGTCGGCCACAATTCGGCGCGCCTTGCTGTGCGCGGCTGCAAGATAAATAATGTCGAATTTGGCATCACCTGCACTAATAATCAAAAAGATGTCGTGAACGGCTGGTTCATCGCCGATAACATTATCGAAGGCCCATCCACATGGCCGCGCACCAAAGGCATCGAAGACGCGCGCGGCATTCAAGTAACCGGAACTGGCCACGAAATTTGCTACAATCGCATTCGCGGCTTCGGCGATGCGATTGATACATTTGGTTCGGTGCGATGCGCTTCGATTGATATTCATCACAACGAAATCAGTGAATGCACCGATGATGGCATCGAAACCGATTACGCCGAGCGCAACGTGCGCGTGTGGGAAAACCGTTTGACCAATGTGTTTCAAGGCATCTCTACGCAGCCGGTTTTCGGCGGCCCAATTTATATTTTTCGTAACGCGCTTTACAACGTCGGCATGGAGCCGTTCAAAATGCACAACAGTCCATCGGGCGTTTTGATAATGCACAACACCATTGTCAAAAAAGGCGTGCCGCTTCTTTTGTATAGCAACGCGCCCGTCAAAAACTGCTTTTATCGCAACAATCTTTTTATCGGCACGGATGGCGACTATGCCTATGAAAGCACCGCTAAAATGCAAGATTGCGATTTCGATTACGACGGCTTCGGCGGCGGGCCATATGGAAAATTTCTCAAGTGGAACGGCGAACGCTTCGCCTCGATAAAAGAAGCACAAGCCAAAGCGCCGGTTTACAAACACGCCGTCGCCAAAGACAATGCAAAACTTTTTCAAAACTGCACGCCGCCGCCCGCCGATGAAAAAGCGCAGTTCCCCATCGGCTTCGATTTGCGCTTGAAAAACAGCAGCGCCGCCATAAATTCCGGCGCGCGTTTGTCTGGCATCAATGATAATTTCAAAGACAACGCGCCCGATTTAGGCGCCTACGAATTGGGCCAAGAATTGCCCCATTACGGGCCGCGTTGAACATCAGATTTTTTCAGGGAAAGCGACATTTCGCACGATACAAAATTGCTTCAGAAATAGGCGATTCATATTCGTTAGGTGATTTCTTGCCTATCCCGTGTAAGCAACTTCGCACCACGGAAAAGTAGGAAAATCGCCCATATTAGATGGGGCGCCGTCTGAATAAATAAGTCTTTCTCGCGCCAATTGGCTTCAGTTTGAGTGATTAATTTTTCTGCTAAAAGTTGTGTTGTCTCCGGCGAACCAATCGAATAAGCGTTGCCCAATAAAACTAAAATCAGAACTGCCCAAATAACACACGCCGAGCCAGCCCATTTTAAAGCTGTCCGCCGGGCCACAAAACTTGCAGCTGTCAAGCAACCAAACATAGCGCCAAAAATTATGTTAAAACCTGAAACCATTGTGCCATAGGCGGCTCCCGCTAACAGGCCTGCAATCACATAACGCGGCACGAAGAGGGCTTCTACGGCGATCACTAAATTAGGAAAGAGAAAGGCGCCGACGAAAGCACTTGCAACTACTTTATCGTGTTTTCTTAGCGGCGTCATTTTCACAACTCTTCTCCCAAGAATCGGCCTTTTACTATTCTAAACCTTCGGTGAAGGCGGCGGCTTCGGCTTCGTAGGTGTGAAACGGATTGCGCAATTCCAAGTGGCGATCTTTATCCACGCGAACCCAATCCCAGTCAATCAAATATCTGTTCCAGCGGCGCTTTACCAACTGCGAAATCACATCGGCGCGGCCTTTGGCGCGGGTGTTTTGCGGCGGATTGGTGGTGCAATGTTCGATTTGTTCGTCGGTGCAAATGCGCCGCGCGGCTTCCATTTCCTGCAAGCCGT
This sequence comes from Abditibacteriaceae bacterium, assembly GCA_031372065.1. GTDB lineage: Bacteria > Armatimonadota > Abditibacteriia > Abditibacteriales > Abditibacteriaceae > DASWNL01. The sequence continues at coordinate 14,430 of JANMKN010000281.1, forward strand.
AATACAAACTTTTGCGCGGGTTGATGTTGTGATATTCCAAGTCCAGCGAATGCAAAATATCATCGCCCCACTTGATTTTTTCGGAGTCCATAAACTCCATCAGCATCTGCTTTTTCGCCACCCAATCGAGGCGATCAGAAAGTTCCATCGGGTCGCGTTCGAGCGTGTCCAAAACGTCTTCCCATTCGCGCAAAGCCAAATCGGTCTGCTCGTCTTTGCCGGTGAGATGTTCTTTGGCGGCGCCCAAATAAATGCGCTGTAAATCAATCGCGCCGATGTTTTTTCCGTTGGAGCGCTTGACTTGCCAGCGATAAGTATTGTCGCGCGACACACTACGCAACGAATGCAAAACATCGTCCAAACGCACCTCGCCGGGCAGCACTTTCAAGTCCATCAAATCCAAAACGATACAAGTCGTGGCGATTTTTAACCACATCGCATATTCGTTCATGTTTGGCTCGCCAAACAAAACGTGCAAACGATGCAAGTCCGAATAATCATAAAACGAATCGCGCTTCGGATTGATGATGGCGCGATTGAAACGCACGCGCGAGGACACCACATTCACGATATGATCGGCGCGCTGCGACAATTGAAAATTCACTGTCGGATCAATTTCCACCGCGTAAAAATCGGCTACCCACATCGTATCCACATCATGTTCGCCGATGCTCATGACGTTGCGGCGAAAATCGGTGCGATTGAGTTTGTGACCACCGACGCGTCCCACACCGGCGAAGATTTGGCGCGTTACCAAAAACGGCATCAGAAGCGCCAAACTGCCGCGAAAAGCGCTGGCCGAAATGTCCACTAAATAATTCTCGTGACAGCCGAAAGTGTGTCCACCAAAGTGGTCAATGGCGTTGGCATAAAAGGCCACGTCTTCGGATAATTCGAGATCATCCAGCAACGATTGCAAAAGCACGCGCCCGGCGCGGTCATAAGCAACGGCATCGCTCCACGTCACGCATTCGGGTGTGGCATATTCTTCATGCGAGCCAACCGCGTCCACATAAAGCCGCCCGCCGTTGAGCAAAAAGCCGCCACTACGCGCCGGTTCAAAGGCGTAATCGCGCGCGTGCATATCCAAAAGGCCGAGGCGCTTGCGCAAAAACGCGTGGTCTTTGACCGCTTCCACGATGCGCTCCGACGAGCCGCGCCCTCCCAAACGTTCGCTCTGCACCATGCAGCCAAATTCGGTTTCAATGCCGACAATACGCTGTTCCATAATACACCTTTAATAGAACGCAAATCACGCAAAGGAACGCGAATTTACGCAAATATTTTTTGAAACTTTACGTTGATTTGCGCTTATTAGCGTAATTTGCGTTCTATTTTATAAATTCAGTTCTTCGCCGCGCAGCAGGCGGAATTTGCTTTCGCGTGGTGTGAAGCGTTCGAGAATAGCGGCTTCGACGCGGCCTTCTTTTAAGGCTTCGGCAAAATCATCGTGTTCGGTTGGTTTAGCGCGGTCGTCGTCATCATCGCGGGTCACAGGTTGCGCGCCAGCTTTCCATGCTTGGGCAGCAGCATTTAAAGCCCCGTTAAAATCGGGCGTAGTTTCCTCAAGCGATTTTTTCAGCGATTCCTGCATCGCATCGTGCGCGGCGTCGCTGCCGGCGGCGATGGCGAAGCGTTGCGTTGAGGTAAATTCGCCGTCGTAATTCAGGACGAAAAACGAATCTTTTTCAGGCGTTTTTCCCATTTCAGCAAAAATGGCGCGCATGACGTTGGGCGTGGTCATCGGGTCGCCAAAAGCGCGTTTGAGCGGCGGCGAAATGGCGAACCCGACAAGGCGCTGCGCGGAAACGTCGTCCGCCGAGCGCGCAAAACCTTCCTGATGGCAAAAGTCAATCGCCGCGAGGCGCACAGCTTCCACATCGGCCTGATTGCCGAGCGCAGCAAACATCATTTGGTCGTAAATCTCGAAAATTTTACGCGGCGCACGGCGCACAGTAAAAAGCAAAACGCCACCGTCATACGAAACGCCGACCACAGGCCCGCCACTTTTCAGGCGCTCTTCCACATAGTCGGCACGATGCACGATGGTTTGGTTGAAATCAAAAGGTGAATACATAAGGAGTTTTGAGTTAAGAGTTAAACTGGCTCAACTCTTAACTATTCAGAGTCCGCATCAATTTTTTCGGCGCGGACGTTAGTTTGGGGAATGGCGCCGTCTTCCATTTGGCGCAAAACAGTTTTCATTTGCGCTTCATCAAGCGACAAAATGCCCTCGCGTGTGACGGCTTTGGCGGCGGGCAGAATTTTGGAATAACCACCCGTCGCAGCATCCAAATCGGCGGCGATATCGAGCAGAATCAAACATTCGCGCAAGGCTTCTTGCAAGTCCATTTGCGAAAACGGCTTGCGTGTGCGCACTATGTAATCAAACGCGCCGCGAATGGCCGAACTACCCGAACCGGCGGCGCCAAATTCGGCGCTTTCAAAACGCGCGCCCATGCCATCGTAAAAGAAAATACGACCTTCATCGGCTTCTTTGTCCCATGCCGAAAGCACCGGAATAAAGGCGCCGATGCCTTGCAACATCATCGGCACATTATTGGAAATCGCGCGCGACATTTCGGCCAATTTACCTTCAAGACTCATTGGCTGCAATTGAGAGCGCTGATAGTATTTGAACGAGTGACGCAGGTAACGCGAAATTTCGATGGCGCGCGCGAAACTGCCGCTGATGGCAACCAAAGTGTGGTCATCCAGCGGCAAAATCTTCTCGGCGCGATCAAACATCACGCCCATGCCCGCCGTAGCGCGTCGGTCAGCGACATTCAGCACGCCGTCTTTGTATTTCACGGCGATAACGGTGGTGCCGTGCGTGTCAATCAAGTTGGAAGTGCCGCCAGATGGAACTTCGACCATTGGCGAAAGTGAAACGAGTCGCGCGAAATCGCCCGGCGCGTGAGATTTGGTATCCATAGTTTTAAATTCACCGCAGAGAAGCGCAGGCGCTGAGAGAAATTTGAAATTGAAGAAAGAAATTCACAATTTCATCGTCTTTTTCTCAGCGCTTGCGCGTCTCTGCGGTGAAAATTATTGTCCGCTGCGCTGACGGTAGCGCTTGGCTTGTTCAGGGTCAACGCGTTTCATGCGTTCAAGTAATTGCTTGTTGTCGGGGCGTTTGACTTTGGGCGCACTGGGGCCGCTGTTGTCCTCGCCGCCGGGACGTTCAATCGGAGTGGAAGGCAAAGGGCGACGTGTGGTTTCGTCGGCTTGAAAAAATTTCATCGGAGTCTCCTTGCTTGTCCTTTGTCAATTGTCATTTGTCCTTTGCTGAAAACAAATTCAATGAATGACGACTGCTAATGACAAGTGACGACTTCAGTTTACGAAGCCTCGCCACCATACGGCTATGCGGGGTTAGCCGTTCCGCAGATATAGGCCCGTTTACGTAATCATTACCGTGGCACTTCCACTTTTTCTAAGGCTTCTACGATGAGATTAGCGCTGCGCGCGCCGCCGTATTTGGCTTTGGTGTCGAGCGCGATGCGATGGGCTAAAACGGGGACGGCTAAAGCCTGCACATCGTCGGGCGAAACATAATCGCGGCCTAAAATGCGGGCGCGGGCCTGACAGGTGCGATGCAAAGCCAACGAACCACGCGGCGAGACTGCCAATTTAATGCGCGGTTCGCGGCGCGTCCATTCGCAGAGGCGCACCATATATTCCACGACAGCGCGTTCGCAATGCACATTCTTAATTTGCTTTTGCAAGCACAGCATTTCCGCGCACGTTAGCACGGGTTGCAAGGCATCAAAGGGGTGGCCAACGTTTTGGCTGAAAATCACTTCGACTTCATGCGATAAATCGGGATAGCCGAGCGCGACACGCAACGTAAAACGGTCAAGTTGCGCTTCGGGCAAGGGATATGTGCCGTGAAATTCAATCGGATTTTGCGTGGCGATGACGAAAAATGGTTGAGGCAAAAGGCGCGCTTCGCCTTCCACTGTAACTTGATTTTCGCTCATCACTTCGAGGAGCGCGCTTTGCGTGCGCGGGCTGGTGCGATTAATTTCGTCGGCCAACAAAATGTTGGCGAAAACCGGGCCGGGACGAAATTCAAAATCGCCGTCTTGCGGGCGATAATAACTGCTGCCAGTGATGTCGGCGGGCAACAAATCGGGCGTGAATTGCACGCGGCGAAACGTGCCATCCATCGAACGCGCCAGCGATTTGGCAAGCGTGGTTTTGCCGGTTCCGGGCACATCTTCGAGCAAAGTGTGCCCGCCCGCCAAAAGCGAAATGAGCAGCAGTCGAATGCTTTCGTTTTTACCGCGAATCACGCGCCCTAAATTTTCTTCGATGCGTTCGACGGCGTTTTTGAAATCAACTTCGGTATTCATGGTTTACGTTCCAATTCTTGCAGCAGATTGTGCAATTCGTGCAGCGATTCGGCGCGGCCAAAACGCGCGGCCTCGTAGCGCGCGGCGAAAGGTTGCGCTTGCTCTAAACCGGCGCGGCGCAAGTGTTCGGGCCAAGTCAGTCCGGGCGGGCAGGGCGCGTTTTGCCGTTGCAACCATTTTTCAAAGCGCGAAGCTAAAAGCGAAAGTTCGGCATCGCGCGAAGCATAAGTGAAAACATCGCGTCGCTCTTTTTTGCGGCGCGGATTGCGCGCACTCCACAGCAAAATCAAGATTAAGCCCGCGAAAATCACCAGCCAATGGCGCAGCGGCATTTTGCGCAAGCGCTCAATTTGAACGCGCAAATAACTTCCGGCTTTTTGAAACCATTCGCTGATTTTTACTTTGAGAGGCAACGGCTGCGCGCGGCCTTCGGGACGGCCATCGCCGGGCGTGAAATCGGCAGTGACCCAGTGATTATCAATCCAGCATTCAATCCACGCGTGCGCATCGCGGCCCCGCACCACAAGCGCGTTAGCACCATCGGATTCGTGTGCCACATAGCCAATAACATAGCGACACGGCACGCCCAAACAACGCAACAAAATCGCGCCGCCGGAAGCGAAATATTCACAATGCGCATCGCGCTTGTTCAACAAAAACTCGCTGGTGCGCTCAGGCATACGAAAACGCGATTTCAAGCTGTAATGGTGATTGGCTAAAAGATGCGCTCCGACAGCGCTGATGCGCTCGGCATCCGTTTTTGCACTGGCGCCGATAGTGCGCGCGAGTTCCCTGACACGCGGATCAATGTCTTTGGACACCTGCCGATAACGCGCCAGCAAATCGGCATCCGGCGGCTTGCAATAAAAACCTTGATAATCTTCCTGCTGGCTCAATTGAATTTCATAAGTCACTTCCGTCGTGCCATCGGGCATCGTAGTTTGCAGCGGCCCCAGCGGTGCGCTCCATTGAATTTGGGTATCTGGCGAAAACAAAAAACCGGCGGCGTTAAGCGGCGCGAAAACGAGTTGCTGATCCCCTGTAAGGCGTGTGATACGCAACGTTGGCTGCTTAAGTGGACGGCTGGCCTCTGGCGCTTGCACTTGACCGGGCGTAATGATTTGTCCTGTCTCGTGGTTGATTTGCGGCAGCCAGCGATTGGCTTCGTAATCGCAAAACGCGGCGACACGCAAGTAAAATTCCTGGCCGTTGCTGTCTGCGTTTTCCAAGCGCAGCATCCGCGTTGTCGAGCCACGTATATTGAACGACGAACTCAAATAGGGATCAGTGGAAAGACCGGTGGATTCAATGGAGCGGCCTTCTATAAATTGCATTCCCCAATTGCTGATTTCGTTGCGATAATGCCACACGCCGCCATGAAGCATAGCCGAGAGGCCTAAAACTCCGGCCAATACAGCGCCGCGTTTCCAAAAGGTGCGCGATTGAAAAACTGCCGGTTGAAACGCGCGCCATGACAAGCTGAGAAACAAAAAATAAAGCGGCGTGAAAAAGCGAATGTAACTTTGATTTAAGGTGTTGGAGGCAGCTAAAAACACCATCGCCGAGAGCAGAATCGTCGCCGGAGAACGCGCGCCGCTGGCCGGACGGCGAATCCATGTTTGAATCGCCATTTCAAGCGCGCATAAATAGCCGATGGTGTAAGCCAAAACCATTTCTGGCGATTCGGCAGTTGGCGAAGTGACGTAATCATACGCTTGCCACAAGATGAAACCAAAAACTGCATAGCGTCCCAGCCGCACGAAATTGCCATCGCCATCAAGGCGCGCTTTGATGAACAAGGAGCCGAGCATCGCCACTGCAACGGGCACCATAATCCCGTTTTTCGTGGTGACAAATAAAGCTGCCAGAGCCACAAAAGCAGCAATGAAAACCGTCAACGGCGCGCGTTGGATACTGCTTTCGTGGACGGGTGGCTGTTCGTTCACAAGCGCGTCACCCCGCTTGCGAATTCAGCGCTGTTGATAACCGGAATCGCGCCCAGCCATTCCGTTTCGGTCAGTGGGTCTTGTGTGCAGGGGCCATCGCGCGAGACAATGACTTTGAGTCCCACACCGCTGCGCGCCAGATTTTCGCAAAAAGCGCGACGCGCGGCGTCCCAATCGAGAAACACACAAACAATAGCGTTGATTTGTTCGAGGTTATCGAGAATTTCCGGTTCTAACGTCGAAAACGGTTCAGCTTCGCTGCCATCCACGGCGGCTAAAATATCGAGAATCTGATCAAGATAGGCTAAGGAGCGCCCGGCCATCAGGTGATACAAATTCGGCCCGGCGGCGAAAATATCCACCAGATATTCCTGCCGCGCCATGAAATCGCCAACAGCGGCGCACAGCGAAACGGCGCGCTCGAAATCGGCTTTGGCGTGAGTCGTGGCGCGCGGCAAATGCGTGTCTAAAACCACCGCCACGCGCAGAAAATATTCTTCGCGATATTCGCGCACAATCGGCGTTTGCAAGCGCGCGGTGGCCCGCCAATCTATGTCGCGCGGATTATCGCCGTCGCGATATTCGCGGTTGCCGAGAAATTCAAATGAATCGCCCAAATGCGAAGCGAGCGCCACGCCGCCCGGATGATGGCGCCGCCCGGTGGGAATGGCGAGCGCATCAAGCGGCGTAAACGCCGGAAACACAATCAGTCGTTGCGGCGCCGCAAAAACGCGCCCGCTGTTTAAGAGGCCAAAGGGAAACGAAGTTTCGACGCGCCAACCGGCAAATTGAAACACGCCGCGTTGCCCGCAAATCAGGCGCGCTTCGGTTTTGATTTTTTCGCTGGGCGCCAAAACCGGCAACGGCGTGCCTTCAGCGGGTTCAAAGGCCATATAAGGCGGCAAACGATGCGCCATCACGCGCCATTCATGCGCCGGACGTTGACCCCGATTGGTAATTTCGACTTCGACGGATAGCGTTTCGCCGACGCAAACACGCTCGGCATGGCGGGCGCTGAACAACAATTTGGGGCGCACCAAAAACCACGCCAGAAAAGCGCAAATCCAAAAGCACGCGACGTATAACAGCGGCACATAATTTTGCAGTTCCAGCGAGTTCACACCCGAAGCAAAAAAAGCGCCTGCGGCAACAAAAGTCCAGCGTCCGGCAACCGTAAAGCGTTCGTTCCACAAGCGCCACGGCCCGGCCAAACCGCCGCTATTGACTGGCAAAAAATAAGCGGGGTCGTGGGCGCCGGAAGAAGAGGGAAAGCCGGTTTTAAGTTGTGCTTTTTCGATGCCGTAAAACGCTGATTTTCCGTCTGGCTGCGCTTTGAATTGCAGGCGAAAACGGCGCTTGGGCGTCTTATCGGCAGAAGTTTCTGAAAGCAGCGGCGGGCGGGACATGATTGTTAGTGTAGGGACTTGCCGCCGCCTTGCCCAAACCTTGAAGCGTTTGTTTCTCTCACTTAAGCGCTTGACAAAAATCTGGCTAACGAACGCGTTATAATAGCGAATTTCGTAAATCAGCCGTGAGATTTGATAAAATCAAGGCGCTCATGAAAATAACTCTGGCGCTGCTCGCCTACAACGAAGCCGCGACAATTGAAGCCACCGTGCGCGAAGCCGCGTTGCAAATGGCGCGCGATTTCCCGGCAGGTGCTTGGGAATTGCTCGTCATCAACGATGGTTCGCGCGATGAAACCGGAACTCTCTGCGAAAAACTGGCGGCGGAATTTTCCGGCGTGCGCGTTTATCATCACGATCCCAATCGCGGCTACATCGAAGCGACGCTTTCGGCCTTGCGCGAAGCACGCGGCGATTATGTTTGCATTTTTGATGGCGACGGGCAGCACACCGCCGAGGATGTGCCGCGTTTCGTGCAAAAATTAGACGAAGGCTATGATGTGGTTTTCGGCTGGAAAAAAGAGCGTCACGATGGCAAAGCGCGTCTTGTTCTCAGTCGTGGTTTGCGTTTGATGGCGCGCTTTTTTTTGCATTCGCGCTTGCACGACATCAACGGCGGCTGCCGAGGTTTTCGACGGCAGCACGCGGCCAAACTTTCGATAATCAAGCACAAAATTAATTTCATCGGGCCGGAACTATTTGCGCGCGCCCGCTTGAACGATTTGAAAATCGGCGAAATTGTAGTGCGCCATTTCGCGCGAGAAGGCGGCGAAAGTTCGCACGCGTGGAAGAAAATTCCGCGCGAAATCGCCGAAGTTATCAATTATCTGCGCGCTTTAGGCGCTGAACTGCGCGCCGCTGGAAAATGGCGCCGCTTTTTGCCGTAGAAATGCCCCTTTCTAATTTTTTCGGCTGGCTTTTTTTAGTTTGGTCACTCGGCTGGCTGGCGTTACCTGTCACGCGCCGTATTTGGTCCGTTCAACAGCAGTCAGCAGATAACATCCAGCCTCCCACCTCCTGCCTCCTGCTTTCCGATGCCGGATTAGCGGTTGGGCGCATTTTGTTTTTGTGCCTGTGGACTTTGTGTTCGCTTTGGTTGGGGTTTGCGGGCGTTCCGGTTCGCTTTTGCGCGCTATTGATTTATGGTTTCGCGGCGCTGCTACTCTTTTTCGCTTGGCGTGAACGCGCCGATTTAAAAATTCTTTTGCAAAATCAACGGCGTGGAATCATTGCCAGCGAATTGATTTTCGTCGTCGTTTTCTTATTTTTCTTCGTAGTGCGCGGCTTTTGGTCGAGCATTGAAAACGGCGAAAAGCCGATGGATATGGCGCTGATTTCGGCCATCGCTCGCGCCGATTTTTTGCCGCCGCCCAATCCGTATGCCGCCGGAGAACGCCTCGCCAGTTACTATTATCTCGGCCATTTGCAAATGGCGCTTCTCACCGACGCCATCGGTGCAGAGCCGCGCTGGACTTACAACCTGATGGCGGCGACATTGCCCGCTTTATGTTTTTCCGTTTTGGCTTCGCTATGCGCCGCTTTCACCGGGCGCGTGCGCTATGGCGCCATCGCCGCATTTTTAGTTTTAGCTGGTGGCACGCAAGAAGCATGGCGCCAATGGACGGTGCGATGGCTCGAAGCGCGACACGGTGGCGCTCCTTTTAGTTGGTGGCCTATTAACTATTGGGACACCTCGCGCGTGATTCCCTATATGGCACCAGACGGCCCACATTTTTCGATCAACGAATATCCGTGGTTCACTTTCAACTACGCTGACTTGCACGCGCATTATTTCGATCAGCCTTTGGCGCTGCTCATCATCGCCTTGGCGTGGGCCTTATTTCATCAAGTGGGAGCCACTTTTACAGCGCGAAAATTAAATAGACTCGCGCTCCTTGGCGCTGTGGTCATCGGCGCGCAAATCATGACCAATACATGGGATGTGCCCGCATATTTTTTGCTGTTAATTTCAGCTTTTATCTGGGCAGAGCGTGGGCATCTCACCGACATAAAAAATGTTGCGGGCGGGACGCCCACGCTCCATAAATCGCTTTATATTTCCGGCATCGGCATCATCGCGCTCATCGTCGCCGCGCCGTTTTTATTGCATTTGCATTCCGAGGCCAATCCTCCAAAACCATTGGAACAACCGGCCTCGCCGCTCAATGAATGGCTGCTTGTGTGGGGTTCGTTTGTCTTAGCGTGGGGCGCGACTTTGACATTTAAGACAGGACGGCGCACGGCGAAAATTATTGATGTTATCGGCTTGCTTTGCATGGCCTTGCCTTGGTTGAAAATGGGACAGCCGTGCGCAGTTTTGAGTTTGATTTTGCTGCTTTTGGTGTGGACGGCGTTTTCGGCTTGGAAAAGCGAGGACACCACGCACACTTTTTTATGCCGCATCGCGCTTTGCGGTTTAATCGCGCTATTATGGAGCGAAACGACGTGGGCGGGCTTTTTGGACAAGCCGAATCACCGGCAGGACACGCTTTTTAAGTTTGGTTTGCAAGTCTGGTATTTGCTGGGCACAGCGGCGGTTTGCGGCGCAATTCGCTTGCTGCACGATTGGTCGGCGCGGCGACCTTTGGCGCTGCCCTTTTTGCGCGCGGCGCTTTGCATTTTCTTATACGCGCCGCTTGTGGCAACGCTTTCGACGGTGCTGGCCCGTTCGCGCTCGCATTTAATGTCGCGCGAGGAAACGCTGGTGCAGTTGGGTGTTCAGCACAACGACGAGACGACGCGCCCGGTGATTTTTAATGGGGGCGCCTTCGGTTTTTACTCGGAAAAATGGGACGCTTGGGATGCGTGGGCACACTTAACGCCGCCACAGAAAGACGCGGCGCAGTGGCTTTATAATGAAGCGCACGACGGCGATCATTTGCTGGAAGCCGAGCAAAAAGAAGGCGGCGATTACAGCGAATATACGCGTTTTGCTCATGCCTCCGGCGTGCCGACGGTCATCGGGCCGCAGGCGCATACTTTTCAATGGGGCGTCTCGTGGGAAAAAGTTTTTGAACGCAAAAACGATGTGCGCCTTTTTTATCTTTCGGGCAATTTAAACCGCAGGGCATTGCGGCGCGATTTAATCAAAAAATATCATTTGCGCTTTATCGTTTTAGGCGGCCTCGAACGCAAAGAATATGGCACGCGCGCTATTGCGTGGCTCGAACGCGATTTGTTGCACGATGGTTGGACGTTGCAAAACTTTGCCGCGCGCGATGGCGACGAAGAGCGCGTCACGATTTTCTATCAGCCGCGCTAAAACTATTGCGCGTGATAACTGCCGCGATGATGCAAGCAGAAAATGCAGCGTTTTTCGTTATGATGATGCAGCTTCGCGCAGCCTGCTTTCGCATCGCTTATATGCAAAAACAGTTGTGCGGCGAACAGCATTCCCAGCGGCGGCGCGGTGAAATACAGCCACAGAAATTTCCAAAAATGCGTGGGCATCGCCGAGGCAAAACTGCGCGCTGGGTTGATGCTCATGCCCGAAAGCGGCGCTTCGACAAAAATCAACAAGGCCAAAAGCGCCCCGGCAAACCAGCCGGTAAAACGCGAAACGCGCGACGAATTGGACGCCATCAAGAGCAAAAACATCATGCAGGCCGACATGAAAAATTCGGCCAGCCACGCCGAGACAATTTCGCCATCGCGCGGCGCCGTGTTCGCGTAATTAATCTCAGGATGCGCCATAAATCCGCGCAGAATCAAAACCAACAAACCAACGCCCGCCGCGCCGCCAAGAAACTGCGCCACGATATAGAAAAACGCATCCCACGGCGCCACTTTGCCGGTGCGCCAAAAGCCCAGCGTCACCGCCGGATTGAGATGTGCGCCCGATTGTTGGCCCCACGGCGAATAAATCAAAGCGATCAGCGTTAGGCCAACAGCTAACGAAACGCAAAGCCGCCTTGCCAATGGATTAACGACAATATGAGCCACCGGTGAGGCCGGATGGCCCATCAAAATGACAAACGAACACAGTGAAATCATCAGCAGGCCCAATTCGGCGGCTTCCATCAGATATTCCGGCCAGTGGCGTTGCAAAGCAGCGCGCATAAAACAACCTCTTTCAACCACAAACTTCCCCTACAATTTTATCTGTCCAACGACTTAGCGGGCACTGGGGGTAAAAACTTTGAGCGCGCCAGTGAGTCGTAAAATACGCTTTTGTAAAACACCATGCGCCTAAAACATTCGCTCTTTATTTTCACTTTCGCGCCCGTGGCCGCGCTTGTGGCGGGTTGCAATTCGCCATCGGCTCTCGTTGACGCGAAAGGCGAACCGATTGCCACAGTATCCATACCAACAGCGGCATCCAAGCCAGCGGGCGCGGCTCCGGCGGGCATGGTTTGGGTGCAGGGCGGCCCCTTTTCAATGGGTGCGCCGCCGGACGACAACGAAACTTCCAAGCGCGCCAAAGGTGCCAAAGGCAAGCCAGTGTGCAACGGTTTGATGACGGGTTTTCAAGATGCCAAACCGGCGCACCAAGTGTATGTAGACAGCTTCTGGATGGACGCCGGCGAAGTCACCAACGTGCAGTTTACCGCCTTTGTCAAAGCCACCAATTACCAAACCGTCGCCGAGCGTCCGCTCAATCAGGCAGATTTTCCCGGCGCTGACCCGGCGCTCTTAAAGCCCGGCTCAATTGTCTTCAGCGCGCCCAAACAGCCGGTGCCCTTGCAGGATTTCACGCAGTGGTGGAAATATGTGCCCGGTGCCAATTGGCGGCATCCCGATGGGCCAAAAAGTTCCATTGCGGGCCGCGAAAATTATCCTGTGATTCACGTCGCTTACGACGATGCCGCCGCTTATGCGAAATGGGCCGGAAAGCGCCTGCCCACCGAAGCCGAATGGGAAAAAGCCGCGCGTGGCGGGCAGGAAAAACAGCCTTATATATGGGGTAATTCGCTCAAGCCCCAAGGTTTATGGGTGTGCAACGCCTTTCAAGGCGATTTTCCTTATAAAAACAGCCAAGAAGACGGCTTCGCGGGCATCGCGCCCGTCAAAAAATTCGCGGCCAATGCCTATGGCCTTTACGACATGGCGGGCAACGTGTGGGAATGGTGCAGCGATTGGTATCGCGATGATTATTATCAAACCTTGGCCGCGCAAGGCGCCATCGCCATCAATCCCCAAGGCCCCGACGATAGCTTCGACCCGGCAGAACCCGGCGTGCCCAAACGTGTGCATCGCGGCGGCTCATTTTTGTGCAGCGAACAATACTGCGCCCGCTATTTGCTCGGCACCCGCGACAAAGGCGCCATTGATACCGGCTCCAGTCACCTTGGTTTTCGCTGCGTCAAAGATGTTGGAAAGTAAAATACTTTGTGATGAAAATAGGAGGCTCAGAAGAGTAGCTTCCCTCCCTCTGGGAGGGATCGAGGGAGGGCACAACGGCGGCATAGCCGCCGCCAACCCCCATCCAACTTCCCCCAAAGGGGGAAGAGTTACGCTCCTTGAGGCTGAAACCACCATGAAAAAACTCATTGCCTTAGTCGCCCTGTTATTTTGCCTTTTGCCATCGCAGGCAGCGCCGAAGCTGAATGTCTTGTTCATCGCGGTAGACGATATGAACAACGATTTGGCGTGCTACGGCAACGAAATCGTGAAGTCGCCGAACATTGATGGCCTCGCCAAACGCGGCGTGAAATTCGAGCGCGCCTATTGTCAGTTTCCGCTGTGTTCGCCTTCGCGCACATCGCTCATGACGGGCCTTAGGCCCGACAGCACGCGCACGTTTGATTTGCAATACCGCTTTCGCCAAGGCTTGCCGAATGTGGTGACGCTTTCGCAATTGTTCAAGAACAACGGCTATTATGCGGCGCGTGTCGGCAAGATTTATCACTACGGCAACCCCGGCGATATTGGCACCAGCGGGCTGGATGACGCGGCCTCGTGGCAGGAAGTTGTCAACCCCGCCGGGCGCGATAAAACCACGCTCGAACCCGATATTATTCATCTTTCGAAAGGCGGTCTGGGCAGTTCGATTTCGCTACTCGCCGACAAAACCGGCAAAGACGAAGAGCATACCGATGGCAAAGTCGCCACCGAAACGATTCGTTTGCTGGAAGCGCACAAGGACAAGCCGTTTTTCATCGCCGCCGGTTTTTACAAGCCGCATTGCCCGTATATCGCGCCACAAAAGTATTTCGATTTGTATCCGCTGGACAAAATCACGCTGCCGGAAATCGCCGACAATTTCCGCGACACGGTGCCCAAACCGGCTTTGGCCTCAACAAGTCCGTGGCCGTATCTCGGTGTGACGCCGGACGAAGCGCGGCAAGGAAAACAAGCCTATTACGCGGCGATTTCGTTTGTGGACGCGCAAATTGGCCGCATCGTGGATTCGTTAGACCGCCTCGGTTTGCGCGATAACACCGTCATCGTTTTTTGGAGCGACCACGGCTATCATTTGGGCGAACATGGCTTGTGGCAAAAGCAAAGTTGCTTTGAAGAATCGGCGCGCGTGCCGCTGATTATCGCGCCGCCTAAATTGAAAACTGCCGGACAAACCTGCCCGCGCACGGTGGAACTGCTGGATATGTATCCGACTTTAGCCGACCTTGCCGGATTGAAAGCGCCCCAAGATTTACAAGGCGCTTCTTTGCGCCCACTATTGAGAAATCCGCAAGCCGCGTGGAATCGCGCGGCCTACACCCAAGTGCAGCGCGGCGGCTTTCCCGGCCATAGCGTGCGCACGCAGCGCTGGCGCTACACGGAGTGGGACTTTGGCGCCAAAGGTGTCGAACTTTACGACCACGACAGCGACCCGCACGAATTGAAAAACTTAGCCGACGACCCGCAATTCGCCGCCGTGCGCGCCGAAATGCAAACCCTGCTCAAAACCATCCATCCCGTTCCGGTGCAAGGCGGCGAATAAAAAAGGGCGCCACGAATATTTCGTGACGACCTTTTTGTATTTGTCATGAAGTCGCTGTGCCGCAGAAACCCCCATCCAACTTCCCCCAAAGGGGAAGAGCTACGCTCGTGAAGCGCATTTTGCGATGGAGAAGCCGAACTCTTCCCCCTCCGGGGGAAGCCGGATGGGGGTTTTATAACACCTTGCGCCTACACCTTAGTGCCGATACTCATTTCGTCGGAGTAGTCGCCGAAGGCGTTTTTGCCGTCGCTCAGGCGAATGCGATAAATCCGCACTTCCGGTTGTCCGGCGACCAGAGGCGGGCGGTTATCTTCATACGAACTGGCGGCGACTTTATCGAGAACTTCCCAATCGCCGTTGCCGCGTTTGCTTTCGATGATAGCCATCTTGGCGCCGCTGCGCACAAACGAAATGTCCACTTCGCTGCCGGGAAACGCTTCGAGTTTGGTGATGCGGCCTTTGAGCGCAACCGGCGGCTTGGGCGGCGCCACAAGGCCCAAATCGGTGCCGATACTTTGGCTATAATTGGGCGATTTGCGAATCTCGACCACCAGATCGTTAATCCAGATGAACAAGCCGGTTTTCAAATTCACGCCGCTGGGCGCGGTGGGCGGTTGGGGCAGGGTCAGCACCGGATAAGCGAGCGGGTCGGGTGTGCGATCCCCTTCAAAGTTGTCTTTGAAAAGGGTGACCGCTCTGGACAGATTGCGCAGCAAGATGCTCAGAGAGAAGACCGCATAATTGTAAGCGGCGGCTCCGGCGATGACATAATTCACGTCTGCGCTGCTCACGCCCAGCGTCGTCGCATAATTGGGCAGACGCTCGGCGAAAGTGTTCAGCCACGTCGCGCGTGGCCCTTCTTCACTGGGAAGGTAATCGTAAGTTACAGTTCTTGACATCATCAGTCCTCCTGAAAATTTGTCTCTTTTTATGCAAGAGACATTCTATTGTAAGGCAGATTTTTGAAAAGTCAAATTTTTCAGGCCCAAAATACGCAAAAAACCGCCTTTTTTTGAAAAAAACTGCTAAATTTTTCAAAAAACCCGCTTTCCCCGCGACAAATTGACGTTTCCCCAGAGTTTTTTGCCGTTGCCCCAGCGTAGGGCAACACTGCCCCAGAGCGGGGCAACGCTGCCCCAGAGCGGGGCAACACTGCCCCAAAGCAGGGCAACACTGCCCCAAAGCAGGGCAACGCTGCCCTACGCTGGGGCACGAGGGATTTGCGACGCGGGACGTTGCAATTGGCACCGCAAATCTGCGGTTACATTCAGAGTTGGGGTGGTTGAGTTAAACCTATCTGTGCGCCAAACTTATTGATATGAAATCCAAACGGTTTTCCAAACTCAAAATCTTTGGTTTAGCCATTCTTGGCTTGGTCGCGGTTCATTACATTTTCTTCCGCGCGCCGTCAGAAGCACAAATGATAGCCAAATTTCATCAGCGTAAAGCGGAGTTTGAGCAAATTCGGCTTATGCTGAAGCAGGACAAGAATGTGGGGACAATCGGCAATAATTGGATAGAAGCCCAATTAGGCCCCGACAAAATTCAAAGTCCAAAAAACAAAAAGCAGGGCATTGTCACCCTTCATAGGTTGCCCCTGAACCTCTCAGCAAGCCGCATCGCTCTTTATCGTTCGCGCTTGAGAAAATTAGGTTTCTCGCGGGTTGATGCCCACGACGGTCGTGTGCAACTTGAGCAGTTTGGTGGCGGGTTCACAGACACCACTTGGGGAATTGGCTATATGTGGTCTGCAAAGCCTTTGACGCCGCTCGTAAAATCAGCTTATTGGGAGAGGCCAAACAAGGACGACCGGCACTTCTCACACATCGAAGGAAATTGGTATATGTATCATAGACGCTAAACCGTCTAACAAGCAGCTTAATAACAGACTATGTTGGCGACGGATACAGCAAAAAAGCGCGCTTCTCCCCTGAGAGGCGCGCTTTTTGGTGGCGGGTGAAAGATTGGAATACGGCTCGAAAAGCTGGATTTTTAGCCCCAGTTCCGCATCAAGCCATTCCTGAGAAGGTTTCGTCAAAACGATCTTGATCGTATCAGGCATAGCCCGATCAGATCAAGGCGCGTTGCTGTTTACGCCAGAATTTTTTCTACCGCGCTGGCGCCTTCGACGCCGGTTAAGCGGGCATCTAATCCTTGGAAATTGTAGGTGAAACGATTGCCGTCAATGCCCATCAAGCGCAGCATGGTGGCGTGCAATTCGTAAATACTCACCGGATTTTCGACGATGTTATAGGAATACTCGTCGGTTTCGCCGAGCGAAAAGCCCTTTTTGACGCCCGCGCCCGCCAAAAACAAAGAAAAGCAGCGCGGATGATGGTCGCGGCCATAATTGGTTTCGGTTAAGGTGCCCTGCGAGTAAATCGTGCGCCCGAATTCGCCGCCCCACACAATCAAAGTATCGTCGAGCAGGCCGCGCTGTTTGAGGTCTTTAAGTAAACCCGCCGTCGCTTGGTCGGTGTCGCTGCATTGGCCTTTAATGGCGGCGGGCAAACCGCCGTGATGATCCCAGCCCATGTGGAAAAGCTGCACAAAACGCACATCGCGCTCGGCCAAGCGGCGCGCCAGCAGACAGTTCGCCGCGTAAGTGCCCGGTTTGTTGACATCAGGGCCGTATAAATCGAGAATGTGCTGCGGTTCTTTGGAAACATCGGTCAAATCGGGCACGCTGGTTTGCATCCGAAATGCCAGTTCATATTGCGCGATGCGCGTGGCAATTTCCGGGTCGCCGATGGCGGCATGATGCATCTGGTTCAAAGCGCCGATTTCGTCCAATGTTTCGCGGCGCATCGGCGCGTCCACACCGGGCGGATTCGACAAATACAAAACCGGATCGCCGCTGTTGCGAAACTTGACGCCTTGATATTCCGAAGGCAAAAATCCCGCGCCCCATAAGCGGTCATAAAGCGGCTGATCGTCGCGCCGCCCGGTGCCAAACGATGTGAGAACCACATAACTCGGCAAGTTTTTGTTTTCGCTGCCGAGGCCGTAACTGAGCCACGAACCCATGCTCGGATAGCCCGCGAGTTGCCGTCCGGTTTGGAAAAAGGTGATGGCCGGGTCGTGGTTAATGGCGTCGGTGTGCATGGATTTGATGAAGCACAATTCATCGGCGACGCCCGCGATATGCGGCATCAGTTCGCTCAACCACGCGCCGCTTTGCCCGTGCTGCGCAAACTTGAAAATGCTGGGCGCGACTGGGAAATTTTTCTGCCCACTCGTCATTGTCGTGAGGCGCTGACCTTTGCGGATGGATTCGGGCAAATCTTCCTTGAAATGCTTCGCCATTTCCGGCTTGGGATCGAACAAATCCATCTGCGAAGGCGCGCCCGATTGAAACAGGTAAATCACGCGCTTGGCTTTGACCGGAAAATGCGGAAAGCCGGGAATGCGTTGGTTTTTTGGCGCGGCGTTTGGCGCCGCGCTCGCACTTTTGCCCAGCAAACTTTGCAGCGCAATCAGGCCCAAACCCGCCGCCGAGCCGCCCAAAAACGTGCGCCGCGTGAGCGCCTCGCGCTGCGTCCGATTAAGATTGCGAAATTCGTGATCGTTACAATTAAAAATGCTCATATTCTGTCTCTTTGAATAGAACACGGAGCTACGCTACACGGAAACGACACGGATTTTTACGGATTTTAGATAGAGATTTGAATCACGTTTTTCCTTGAAATTCCGTGTTCACCCGTGCCGTTTCCGTGTAGCGTAGCTCCGTGTTCTATCCGTAAATCATTCGCGCGTCACCACTTCGTCCAAGTTCAGCAGCACATTGGCTGTCATGGTGTAAGCGGCCAGTTCGGCGGGGTCGAGTTTGTCGTCGGTTTTCAGTTCGCCCAGCGCGAGCAGTTTTTTGGCGCTGTCGGTGTCGGCTTGGAAGCGCGCTAAACGCTTTTCGAGGCCGCTGTTTAAGACTTTCAATTCGCCCTCAGCGGGCGCGCGGCCTGTGGCTTGACGGAAGCCGAAAGCGATACGCGTTTGCGTTGTGGCGCCGCCTTCGCGCAGCATTTTTTGCGCTAAGGCACGGGCCGCTTCGACGAAAGTGACTTCGTTGAGCAGCGACAAGGCTTGCAGCGGCGTATTGGTGCGGCTGCGACGAATGCGACAGGTTTCGCGCGTGGGCGAATCGAAAATCAGCATCGTCGGCGGCGCGGCGGTGCGCTTCCAAATTGTGTAAAGCGTGCGGCGATAAAGTCCTTCGCCTTGGTCGGCTTTGTAGCCGCGCAAATTGCCATAAACGCTGGTCTCGTCCCATACTTTGTCGGGCATATAAGGTCGCACGCTGGGGCCGCCGATTTTATCCACGAGCAGGCCGCTGATGGCTAAGGCATTATCGCGAATCAATTCCCCCGGCAGGCGAAAACGCGGGCCGCGCGCGAGGAGACGATTTTCCGGGTCGCGCGCCAAAAGCGGCGGCGAAACTTGCGAACTTTGCTGATAAGCCGCGCTCATCACGATGAGTTTTTGCAGCACTTTCATGTCCCATTGGCGGTCAACAAATTCCGTCGCCAGCCAATCGAGCAGTTCGGGATGCGACGGCGGTTCGCCTTGTGAGCCGAAGTTTTCGCTGGTTTTCACAAGGCCCATCCCGAAGAATTTTTCCCACTGCCGGTTCACCCAAACGCGCGCCGTCAGCGGGTTCTTGGGGTCAACAATCCAGCGGGCCAAACCAAGACGATTATTCGGCGCGCCTTCGGGCAATTTGCCGAGCGCGGCGGGCAAAGCGGCGCCCACTTCGTCGCCTTTTTTGTCGTATTCACCGCGCAAAAGCACAAAAGCCGGGCGCGGTTTATCCATTTCGCGCATCACCATCATCAGCGGAATTTGCTCGTGATAATCTGCTTCCGCTTTTTTTGCCATCGCCAAATCGCTTTCGGCTTTTTTGAGGGGATTGTCAAAATTAGCGCGGTAAAACTTAATTAATTCGTCTTGCTGTTTGGCATTGCGCGCATCAGGCGATAAAGCCACAATTTGCTTAATTGTTTCCGGCACACCGCCGCCCTCAAGTTTCACCAGCGGCGTGCCCAGAGCCGTTGCCGAAAGCCGAAAACGTCCGATGGTATGCTGCGTGAAGGCATCAAAATGGAGGCGAATCGTTAAAGTCGCGCCTTCGGGCACCGCAATTGGTGCGTCGGGCAAAAACATCGCTTTGCGCGGCACGCGGTTTTCCGGCAAGTTGCCGTCAATCGCCCAACCTTTGCCGCTTGCGGGCGCGATGGCGAATTTAATTTCGTAATTCTTCTGCGAATAATCGGCTTCGGCTTTAGTGAATTTGACCGGCGTTGGCTTATCGGAATCGGGCGCTTTGATTTCGGCTTCGATTTTTGACAGCACAAAATTGCCGTTCGAGGAACGCGCCAAACTGCCTTCAAAAAAGCTGGCATCGGGCAGCGCTTCGAGCAATAGGCCGCTGAATTGTCCGGCGGGCAGCGGCGCTTCGATGGTGTAAGCGTCCGTGTCGGGATTGGGGCCACCAACTAAATACGAGCCATCGTCTTGTTTGGTAAAGGTCGCGCCGTTTTTCGCTGCGAGTTTTGAGGGCGCCAGCATTTGCCACGCGGAAGTTTCGGCTGTGAGTTTTGCTTTGAAGTTCGGCTCCCACGCGGCGACCAGTTGCGGCAGTTTCTTGCTTTCCTCAACGATGTTCGCCTCGGCAAATTTGACTTTGTTTTCCAAATTCGCCAGCTCAATTTCCTGCTGTGGCGAGGGCACTTCTATATTTGGTTCGGGGTTGCCGCCGCTGCGGTTTTCGCCGCCGATGATGGTGCCGTTTTCCGGCACGTTATTGAAATAGGCGAACAGCGAGTAAAAATCTTTTTGCGTAATCGGGTCGTATTTATGGTCGTGACAGCGCGCACAACCCAGAGTCAGGCCCATCCACGTTTCGCCGGTGGTGTCCACGCGGTCAATGATATTTTCG
>JANMKN010000297.1:0-8819 GCA_031372065.1 Abditibacteriaceae bacterium
AGGTTTTGAGTTTATTGCAAGAGCGCCAAGACAAAACCATCAAAATCAACTGGCAGTTTTCCATTCAAAAAGCCAGAAGCACCTTTCAAAAGCAATATGCAGACCTTCGCAAAAACACTACCTCACTTAGGTAAAGGACTATTCAATCCATTCCGGCGGCACCTCGTCGGCTAAAAAGAGGCGCGCTTCGGGTTGATAAAACAGCACGCCGTTTTGCCATGCTTCGCGGGCACGCACTTTTAAAATAATGGGATGTGGATGATGACGCGAACCAACCATGCGCGCTTGTTCGGGTTCGATTGAAAGATGAACGTATTGCCGTTTCATCGCACGCAAGCCGTCGTTTTTAATAGCTTCCAGCGCGTGCGGACTGGTGCCGTGATACAAAATTTCCGGCGGTTCAATTGGCGTGTGTTCAATTTTTTCCGCGACGGAATGACCGTAACGGGCACGAATTTTATCGCCTTCGATTTCGTAGCGCTGCTTGTCGGAATTGCGCACCACATAGCGAATATCAGCCAACGTCGCCTCGCCCCATTTTTTGCGAGTTTGCACAGCGCGCAACACATCTTCCAAAGGCGCGAAGCCTTGTGCATCAAGAGTTAAACCAAATTGCTCCGGCTCATGACGCAGCATCAGCGAGAGCAGTTTGCTTAAGCGTTTTTCTTGTTGTTCATTCAACATTTTTCTCTCCGTCCGGCGGAAATGTAAACTGCGCGGCGCTGGAAACTAAAGGCGCGGAATCGTTTTGAAATTGCAACAATCGTTGGCGTCGTTCGGGCGTCCAGCCGCGCTTATCGCGCGACGCAGCGACAAGGCAAGACAAAGCTACACGGCGCATTCGTTCATCCTGATGTTCGCGCAGTAATTCTTCCAATTTTTCCGGTGCCCTTAAATTCGCTGCTGATTGAGTTTCGCCAACCCACCAAGGCATAACAGTTGGCAAAGCAGGCGCGATTTCGTCGCAAAGCGCGTGCAGCGTTTCGTAATGCAAGAGATTTTGTTGCATGAATTCTTGCAATAAATCGCGCAGTTCGTCCTCTTTTAAAACGCGCACTGCCAAGCGCGCCCTCCACGGCGCGCATAAAGCATCTGTGGCAAGACGCGCTAAAACGGCGCGTCCGGCTTCGCGCAAACGCGAATTATACGCGACTTCGTTGCTAAATTGCGTCAAGACATCATGCAAAGCGCGGCGGCGCGGCATCAGTTGCGCGATGGCCTCAGCGATGGTTTGCGCATCGCGCGGATACAATTGAAAAATCGCCCGCGCGGCGGCCTGATATTCGTCCGCTGCCTGCCCTTGCAAGGCATCAAAAATCGAATCGCGCAACACCATTTCCGCATCGCGCACAGGATTGGTGACGCAACGCAGTAGCACGTTCAGGCGAACAGTAGCATCTGTGTGCCGCGCCAACTGCGCCAATAATTGCGCTAATTTTTTCTGAGAAGCTGACGACAAACGAGGCGCCGTAGTGCGCGCCGCCATCGTTGCAATGGCCGCATCCGGCGATTGCGCGGCGCTTTGTAAAACGGGCCACACGCGCAAGTCGTGCAGATGCTCCCACAAAGCACGCAGCAAAGCGATATGAATATCACGATGCAGATTGCGAGTGGCCCAACTCAATAATTCATTGAGGGCGGCGGGCGTTTTTAAATCGCCGAGCAAGCGCACGATTTCTTTGGCGACAGTGACTTTTTGTGTTGGTGCCGCGCGGAGAATTTGCAACGCTTGTGCAACCGGCATTTCCAGCAAAACAGCGCGCAACGCATAGATGGCAATGCGCGCGCGGTCATCGTCCAAAGCAGCGATGAGTTCCTCAACGCCTTCGCCCGCATCCAAACGTGCCAAAGCACGCAAAGCGGTGTCGCGCGCTGCCAGATTTTTGGTGCTTTGCATTCGCGCCACGCGCCACAAAGCTGGTGGCGGCGCATCCGGCAAAGCTGCCATTTGCCATAAGGCTTGCATCACGGCAGGCGTGTCGCGCTCTTTGTCGTTCGCCAGTTCGCTCAATGTCAAAGCAAAGGTTTGCTGTTGTTTTGGCGTCCAGCGATAAAAGCCGTTTTGCATTGGCAAAACAAAGCGCGTGCGGCCTGTGCTGAACTTGCCCGAATACGCCGTGCGGCCCAAAAAATCATTCAGCAAATCTTGCCGTTGATGATGCAAAAAGTTGTAAACCACCGGCAGAGTCGCGTAGCTTTTATCTTTGCTCAATAAGCGCGGCACTAATTCGCGGAAGTAAGCGCGAAAATGTTCCTGTAGGATGCCCAATACTGCGCCGGCAACATAAGATTGGCCCTCGCGCGCTGTCTTTTCGAGCATTCTGTCCAGACCCGGAAAAACGCGTGCGCGCTTGCCTAAAGCGTGAACCGCCTGAATAAATTGGTTTTCGCGTTCGCGCACTTGCCACGCTTCAAAAACAGGTTTCAAAACTGGCGCTAACCGTTGCACATCCGCATCGTTTAAGCGCGATTCCAAACTTAGAAACGTCACATAACCGCGCGTTTTTATAATCTCTTTCATCCAACGAGCCGCCCAATCGGGATGAAGCGGCAGCATATTTACGACCAGTTGGCTGGCAAAATTGGACGTTGCAGCCGAAAGGTCTGCGGCATCCAACGCTTGCTGAATAATCTCGCCCAGCGCTTCGAGATGTTCGCTTTTCCAGATGCCCGGTGGCAGGGAAACTAAACCTACTAACATGGCGCCGCGCACCGGGTCTTGCTCGTTGCCGCGTTGTTGAATCAGTTCCAGCAATTCGCCCAAATGTGTGCGATGATAGCGCACCGCGCCGCTTAAAGCCAAATGCGCCGCGCTGCGTAAACCGGCATCGGGATTATGCAAAAACGGCGAGACAGCTTCGCGCGCTTCAGCCCACGGCAAAAACGCCGCGTAAGGCAGTCGCTCCAACGGACGCGTTGATAAAAACGGCAGATTCCAATGGCGGCGTCCTTCGGCCTCACGCAATTCGCGCGGCAGTAAACCGACAATTGACGCAGGAAACACCCCATTCTCATTTTGCCAACTAAGCCCCGCTACTCGGTAAGCCACGATGCGGCGCGTGGCATCCAAACGATGCAACCAACCAAAGCCCTCGCCCAAAACTTCGGGATGTTTATCAAGCAAGGATTCAATTTGCGTGGCATCCAATAGGCGCGCTCGATTCCAAAACGCGCCTGCGCCGCCTTGCAACTTGCCGTCTTGTTTCAAAAGCCAGTCAGCCGTTTCACGCGGCAAACGCAAAGCAAGTGGCGTCCACGAGATATTTTTAATCGGCGTGCGCGCGGACAAAGAGTGCAGCAGTTGCAAAGCGCTGCGCGGCTGCACTTCGGCCAAAGCCTGCATCGCAAAGTTGTAGCGGCCTATCCAACTCAAAGGCAAATCTTCCAGCGGCTCCATTTCTTCCATCAAAAAGCGGAGCGCCAATTGAGGATGGCGGCGGGCAAAGCGATACCAGTCATGCGCTTCGGCGCGCTTATGCACCAACGGCCACAATCGCTCCGCCGCTTCGGGTGAAGCAAACGCCAGCAATGGTGCCTGTGCAGAAATTTCCGAGGTAGCAAGCTGCGTCAGATAACTATCAAGCACCGTTGCGCGGCGTTGTTTCACCAGTTTGATGAGCAAAACACGCCGCACTTTTTCGCGGCTGTTTTTTAGAAGTTGAAACAATGCGTCATCATCCAAAACCAGCGGCGCCAAATGCAAAACAAGGCCACGCACCAAACGAGAAACATCATTTTGCAAGCGCAAAACGGGCGCACTGTCACGGCTACCGTAACACGCTTGCAAAGCGAGGCGGCGCTGATAGCACACACCTGTTTCCAATTGGTGCAATAGTTGGCGCAAATTGTCGTTTTGACGAGAATCGCGGCCTATTTCTACCATGCGCGCCATGCGCTGCGAATGCGTTAGCGTCTCTAATTCTTTCAACAGTTGTTCAGTTTTCATAAGATTCACCATCCGGCTTTTTCGCGCCAGAAATCACGATAGGTTTGCAGCAAAAGCGCGTTGATTTTTTCACTGTCCGGTGCGCGGGGCAGCGGGCTGGTTTCGTAAAGCGTTTCCAGTTGCTTTTCGTAATCGTCCGCCATTTTCATCAGTTCATCGAACGAAATTTCACCATTGCGAATCGCCAAAAGTTCGTCACGATCTGGACGTTTGACAATCACGCCATCGCCACGCAGAATTTCGACAGCCATTCTCAAGAGTCGAATGCAGTGCATTCCATGCTTGCTATCGTAGCCGTGCTGCGCTTCGAGTTCGGCGCGTTTTTCGTTGCGGTTCTCGCGCCACTCCCGATATTGTTTCCACTGACGAAGCGCTTGTTCATAAGCGTTTTGATCGAACAATTCGCGCTCGCCCAAGCCTTCGATATACGTTTTGCGCACATATTTGGCGGGCGAAGGCGCTTGTTCGGGCTGCGGGTCGAGCAGCCATTTATTGTGGCCGCGAATGCGCTTTAACTGCGCCGTCGCGTAGCCGCTAAAAGTGTGCTTGGCGCGGCGCGTTAAAAACCAATCGCGCTTTTCGCGGATGCGCTCCCAAAACGGCGTGGTGAGCAAAATATCGCTTTCTTCTACGAACAAAAGTTCGATGATATTCGGATTGCAATCGCGCGCTAATGTCATGAATTTGCGTAATTCATACACTAAGTTATCACCGGTATATTCACAATGCTCAACGGGAAACAAGCCCGCGACATTTTCGGGATTACCCGCGAAAACGCCGCGAAAATCTTCGTCGCTTTTTTCCGTGTTCAAGCCATACGAATGGCTTCCGGCGCGTGTATAAAAAATGCGGTTTTCTTCCGCCAATTTTTGAATGTTCATAGCAGTTTTGCGGCAGTTATGAGTTTTGGGTTAAGAGTTTTGAGTCCACATCCGGCAACTCCTCACTTTTAACTCTTCACTCATAACTGCCGTTGTCCCCTTTCCCGCCCTCATCTCGATTTTAGCCAGCACAGTGGTGATACGCCTTACGTTCATACGCCTTACCCGTTTACGCTTTACACGATACGCTTTACGGTTTGGGAGTCGAACCCATGATTTGGTTATCAGCCAAAATTTACCACGAGCTTTCGCTGGCGCTCTTGCAGGTTTTACCGGACTGCGCCGGATGCTCTCAGCTAAATTTTCGAGATTACCAACTGCTTTTGCAACTGCTTTTGCAGCATCAAGTTGCGACTTCTTCGAGCAAATCTACCGTCCAGTTGGCGGCTTGAATTTGCGCGTCAAGTTCGCGGTGCGCTTTGGATAATTCATCCATCGCGCGGCGCACATCGGCGACGTTTACGGTTGGCACGAATTTCACTTCGTTGCGGGTGTAGCGGTTTTGCCGCACGCCCGCCGAATTTGCCAAACCTTGACGGCTCAGGCGCCGCAGCACAATCATATCGCGCTGCACAATCGCCTGCGAAAGCGTGACACCCTTGCCCAACCGGGCTACATTGTTGGTGGCATTGATGCGCTGGATCAGGCTTTCCAGTTCATTTACCGCCACGTCCAATTCGCCCAGCAAGGTCAGCGCGTCTTCGGCAGGCGCGTCGCCTTCTTGAACCATCGCGTTTTCGTTGATGCATTCTTTGAGCGACTCCACTTTTTTCATTAGGCTTTTGCGCTCCAAAAGAGCTTCGGCTAATTTCATGGCTTTTCACCTCGCTTTCATACAAATTTTGGCACCGGGGGTGGGATTCGAACCCACGCTGCACCGCTTAACAGGCGGCTGCCTTACCACTTGGCTACCCCGATTTTTTGAATGCAGAATGTTGAATGTCGAGTGCGGAGTAAAAGATTCTGCACTCGACATTCCGCATTCGATACGTCAGGGTGGCAGGAATTGAACCTGCTGCCCCCTGGTTCCAAGCCAGGAATGCACCCGTTACACCTCACCCTGAAAAATACTACGGCATTTGAGTAGGCCGCGAAGGATTCGAACCTTCTCCTAACAGATTAAAAGTCTGTGATGCTGACCTTTACACCAGCGACCCAAAAACCAGCACGGAAGAGACAGGATTCGAACCTGCATAGCCAGAGGCTTACCTGTTTTCGAGACAGGCGGAGTGCCAATTCTCCAACTCTTCCAAAATTTGAAAACTTCGAAAGTTTCAAACCACTGCCCGGTTTGGGATCGAACCAAAGTCTGCTGAGTCAAAGTCAGCCATCCTACCACTTAGACGACCGGGCATTCTGAATGCGGAGTGCGAAATGTCGAGTGCGAAATCTTTCAATCCGCATTCTTCATTCGTCATTCCGCACTTGATTGGCGGAGGCGACGGGAATCGAACCCGCTCCAACAGGCCGACAACCTGCCATGCTAACCACTACACCACGCCTCCAAAAGAATTAAGAATTCAAAACTAAGAATGCAAAACTCTCAATAGGGATAGGGGGAATCGAACCCCCGACTGCGGATAGAAAGTCCACCATGATAGCCACTACACCATATCCCCAATTCGATTGACGATTGACAAACCATCTACTGGTCGATTCGATGGGAATGGAAGGAATTGAACCTTCATTTCAAGCGTCGCAGTCTTGTGTGTTCTCCGTTACACCACACTCCCGAAATCGAACTCAAAACCAAGCCGTAAAAACAAAAACCGCCACCGAGAAAATTCTCGGCGGCGGTTCGTTTCGTTTGCGCTTGAAGTTATTTAAGCAGCAAGTGCCTTTCGTGAGAAAGAACGAGCATCAAAACGATGCGAAACCGGAGCCGAGAATTTTCCAAATTGATCTTTACGCTCATTGGCGCCCTTATTTTCAGAATCGGGCGCGGCAAAGGGGCGTGATGTAGCCTGACGCGGCGCATTATTAAAGGCATTGCGCGGCGACGGGGCAGACCAAATTTTCTGGCTCAAAAAGCTGGACATGGGAATCACGTTCACTTCAAAAAACTTCAAACAACGGCTATCGTTTCAACAGCCGAAGGAGAAATATAACTATGATAACCGGGCGCGTCAAGGGTGCTACGAAAAATATTTATTAATTTTTTGGCGCGGGCACAACATCGCAAATCACCATGCGATGATCGGAATTTTGTGTTCGATGCGCGGTTAAATAAGCGGCTTGCCAGTAGGAGCTAATCCACATTTGGTCAATGCGCAAAACAGGAAAATCATTTTGAAAAGTGTCACACCAACCAGCGGCACCTTCTCGATAAGCATCGTGCAATGCCGGTTGCAATTCTCGAAAAATCGCATCGCCCGCAGGCGCATTGCAATCGCCTGCCATAACTATTGGCAAGTCGGGTTCGAGCGATTGAATGGCAGCTAACAGCGACTTCAATTGCGCCCGTTGAAGGGTGCGATGAGCCATTAAAGCCTGCCATGCCGATGGATTCCAAAAGTCAACGCGAAAAGGCGGCGTATTCAAGCGAAAACTGACGGCGGCGAATTTATTTTCTTTGATTGTCACGCGCGCTGCCGTTGCGAAAACGGCGATGGGGGCAGGCAATTTCAGTGGTTCGACTTTGCCATTTGCTAAAACCGAACCGTCCACGCCCCAAACAGAATTGCCCTTTTCTTTCCATAATTGGCGCGCTAAATTTTGGATGTCTTGGCGGCTGGGGCTTTCTTGCAACAAAACCAAATCGGGTTTATAGGAAATCACTTCGCGCGCCGCTTCGGGCGTGCCGACTGAACAATTTAAGCTGACGACTCGCCAACTATTTTCGGGTGCCGGAGGCTTTCGCAAACTATGCAGAACGCCGTTGGTTTCATCGGATAGGAAAACCATTGCTATAAGCCACGACATTATCAAACCAGTTCGCAAACGTTGCTGTTGGCGCTTAACTTTCGCACAAAATAGTGAAAGCAATATCATCGGCGCACTCAGCAGCCAAAAGGGGAAAATTGTCCATAGCGTTGCAAAGTCCGGGCGACTCACGAAAACAACCGTATGCGCCCATAAAAGGCAGCCCGAAAAGACCGGTAAAACTACGCCGCGCCATAAGAAACGACGTCCGATTTTTTCGCAAGGCGGAAGTGTTTGATTCTTCATAATAAAACCGCATGAAACACGGTTTTCACATCAAAAATTTCCCAAGCGCAAGGTTTTTGCTCGTTTTACAGTGCTACTTATTGAGGAAATTCCAAGCGTGCCACGCTGCGCGTGCTGACATCCGTCGGCATTTGCGTGATTTGTTTCAGACAGATTGTGCCAAGCAGCGCATGGTCAGCAATGAAGAATTTTTCCGGCGCTAAACCTTCGATGACGTTTTCTAAAATATCGGTTTTTAAAGCGAGAAGTTGTTCTTCTCCCCTCTTTTTCACGCGGAACCATTCGGGCGTTTGCACCCGATTCCAAATAGCATCGCGGGCTTGTTCATAAGTCAAAATTTCAAGCGGCGGCTCGAAGTCTTTTGTTTCGCCTTTTTGCGTGGTTGTTTGCCTAAACGTGCGCGTAACTTTGTCGCCATCGCCTTCAAAAACATCGCTCGAATGCAGTTTCCATCCGTATTGCGCCGATTCACGGTCTTCTTGAAATTCGATGAGAAATTTGCGTTTCGGCAATTGAAATTCGCGCGCCACAGGCCAGTCTTTGGGCTGAACGAAGAGTTCGGGCGCTACGGGAACATTGAAGCGAAGTTCCAACAAATCTTGCTTGCCACCGATGCTCGATTGGCGCGCCATCATGAACGGAAATTGCTCGTCGGCATAAACCCAATATGTCACATCTTGCGCGGGCGATTTCACATCGCCTAAATCCAATTCTTCTTCGTGCCACGAGTATTTCCAGCAAGGGAAACCTTTGATTTCTTCTTTTCCCACGGGCGTTCGCTTGCCGAAAATCCGCGCAAAATTGCGGCGCACGATGTCGGGATA
>JANMKN010000317.1:0-5791 GCA_031372065.1 Abditibacteriaceae bacterium
ATATTGCACGCGGCCCTGCGGCGAAATGCCGCAACCACAGCATTCGATGGCAAACGGTGCCCACGGAAACAATAATTTCGGCGCGACGATGGCGCGGCGCTCATCCGCATCCAAAAAAGTGCGCAATTGTTCCAGCCAGTCGCTTTGAGCGAGTAGGGTATCGTTATCGAGAAACGCCAAATAATCGCCGCTGGCAACGGCTAAGGCTTCATTACGCCCGCGAATCGCGCCGATATTCGTGTCGAAATTTAGGCGCTTGGTGGTAACGCCCAAAGCCTCGGCATATTCTTCCCAGTCATCCAGCACTTTGTGGGTGTCATCCTGCGAACCATTGTCCACATTGATAATCTCCAAGGGCCGCGCGCTGCTTTTCAGTAGCGAATCTAAGCACCCTCGCGAATAATCAGCTTTATTGTGATGAAGAATGATGACAGAAAACATAATTGTTTTGATGAGCAAAGCCGCGAAAAAAACGCGCCGCGTTTTCATTTTATGAAAAATCGCGGCGCGCGGTTACTTCACTTTCGAATAAAGCAGTGAGTGTGTTGATGGATGAGGCTTGGTAAAGGCAAAACCAAGCCTACTTTTTCTTTTTGGAGACCTTCTCGGTGCGGAGACTGCCTGCTGCACCACTTTTGGCTACAGGCTTTTTCAAGGTTTCCAAGTCCACGTTGGGTAGGCCAGCAGCTTCGCGAGCTTTCATGGCATCAAGGACGGTGTCTGGTAAAGGACGATCTTTGGGCGGACGGCCCCGCACGATGGGCGAAGGCGCTACACCAGCAGCAATCAGTGCGTGATGCCATGAACCGAAGTTTTCGCGCCGTCGCGCGGCGCGGTAGATGCCGGGGCAGTGTTCTTCAATATGCGCCCAATTCAGTGATTCGCCGCGCTGGGACATGGTTTGAATCGTATCCAGAATGCGTCGCCGCGTCCAAATGTGATTTTCGCGCATATTTTCGTGATCTAAGCCCGCTGCCTGCACAGCACGGCGCCATGAACCGAAGTAACGATGCGCACACGCGGCCAAATACAGGCTGCGATTCTTGACCTTGAACATCGGGTCAAGCAAATCTGCACCTTGCTTGTGATGTTCCTTAATTTGTCGCACGATTTCGTCGTGACTCCAACGCTGTTTCAGGCGCTTGATGCCATCGTAAGACAATCCGGCGGCTTCAATGGCGATCCGCCAACTGCCAAAATGACTGCGCGAACGCGCCGAGGCGAATAACGCGCTGTGGGTTTTCTGGATGGAGGTAGGCGACAAGTCTACCCCTGCTTTATCCAGTTCCCGAATTTTCTCAATCAACTTTTCTCGTGTCCACACTCGTTCCGGCATACTTTGACCTCCGCATATTTAAAATGAAACAGCACTTTGGGATAGCACCTTTCTCCTTTAACGAAAGGGAAAATTGCTGTGTTGTTTCAGGTTTACGTCCTTAAATTCGAAAAACGACATTTTGCATTCAACCCGCGACAGGTTCGATGAGACCGTAGCCGCCGTCCTGTCGCTTGTAAACCACACTCACCTGATTGTTTTCGTCGTCGCGAAAAACGAAGAAATTGTGGCCGAGCAAGTCCATCTGCAATACGGCTTCTTCGGGCGACATCGGCTTCAAAGCAAAACGTTTGGTGCGAATCATATTCACATCGTGTTCGGCGCTGTGATTGTTAGCTCGCTCCGGCACCTCAGGCAAACCGTTTTCCTTTGAGCTGTTGCGTGCCCTCCGTGTCAGTTCACGATCTTTGTGCCGCCGCAGTTGCGCTTCCAGTTTGGTGAGCGCTGTATCAAAGGCGCCGCGCAAATTGCTGGAGCGTTCTTCACCGCGCGTAATAAGACCGCCACTAATCAGAGTGATTTCCGTCACATAGCGCCCGCGCACCTCGGTGATGCGAATTTGCGCTTCTTCGACTTTGGGCCACAGCCGTTCCAAACTGCCGACCTTTTCCTCGATGTGCTTGCGGTGTTCATCGTTGACCTCGCAATTGAAGGTCTGAATGTTCACGTTGTTAACCGCCATAGTGGTCTCCTTTCCAGACAAAGACTGTCACGCCCACTTCGACAACTTGTGAGTCGTCACAGCCTTCGCGGTTCTGCTCAATACTCATGTGTTTTACAGCTTTCATCTTAATGAATATTTTGACGAAATTTTTGTCTTAGATTGTTTGCGATGCAACAAATCTTCCGATTGATCATCGTAGGCGTCAACCCAGATAGATTATTCTCTTAGTTTATACACACCGCCATGAAAAACCACTTCCCCTGCCCTTTTTTGCGATATTTTTTGATATTTTCTGGTTTTTTCTCTTTTTTAACGCGATTTATACACCAAACAGACGGCATGAGCGGCCATTCCTTGTTCTTCGCCCAGTGCGCCTAAGCCTTCGGCAGTCTTGCCTCGCACGTTCACTTGTTCGATTGAAATGCCAAGAGCATCCGCAATACGCTGTCGCATTTGCGGCACGAACGGCGATATTTTCGGGCGCTGCGCAATCAGAATCGCATCCACATTGCCAATGAGCCAGCCATTTTCGCCTGCACGGCCGGCAATGGCCTTTAGCAACAGCCAGCTATCGGCATTTTTCCATTGCGCGTCGGTGTCGGGAAACAATTGACCGATGTCGGGCAAACCCGCCGCGCCACAAAGCGCATCGCTAATGGCGTGCAGTAAAACATCAGCATCGGAATGACCCTGCAAACCCTTTTCAAAGGGCACCGGCACACCTCCTAAAATCAGGGGGCGTCCTTCCACCAGACGGTGGCTATCGTAGCCCAATCCAACGCGGCTATTCATTGATTTGTGACGTGCCCTTTCCGGAAAACGAGTGCGGTGAGATGTGGTTGGAAGAGTATAGACCAAAAATCCTTTTGCGGACACATTAAAGTTGGCGTTTGACAGGCAAAGCCAGTTTCCAACGCAAAGCGGCCAATCGCAAAGCAAAAGTAGCTGCAATGGCACACGCACTGGCAAAATCGGCTTGAACATTAAGGTAGTGCAAACCAAGAAACAACGCGCCTCCAACAAGCGCGGCGGTAGCATAAAGGCGCGTATCGGGCCGAAAAACCAGTGGCACTTCGTTGCACAAAACATCGCGCGCGATGCCGCCCGCTACGCCAGTCATGACCGCCATGATTAAAACCACCGGCGGTGAAACACCAGCGGCCAGCGCTTTTTGCGCGCCAATGACCGAAGCCACCGAAAGCCCTATGGCATCGGCCAACAACAAAGTGCGTTGCGCAAAATTGTCCGAAACCGAAAACCAGAAACCCAGCAATCCGCCCGCAAGCGCCAGATAAATGTAAGTCGAATTTTCCATCCAGAAAATCGGGCGCGGCGTTGTTGTCGCCAGCAACAAATCGCGCAGCGTGCCGCCGCCCAGCGCCGTAACCAGCGCCACCACCAGCACGCCAAACAAATCCATGCGCTTGCGCGCGCCTTCCAGCGCGCCACTAAACGCGAAAACCGCGACTCCGGCGATGTCAAGATAATGGAGCATTTTCAAAGATTCACGATGCTGGATAGTTGGACGCCGGATTCTCACTATCGAACATCCAGCATCCAACCTTTAAACTCCCAAGTTATAATTTAATCCATCCAATCCTTGAGGAGAAAAACACGATGACAAAATCGAAGGCCGCAATTTTTGAAGGAATCGGCAAGCCGCTCATTATTGACGAAATTGATGTGGACGACCCCAAAGAAGGCGAAGTGCTGGTGAAACTCGACGCCACCGGGCTTTGCCATACCGAAGTTTGGTATATGTCGGGCGGCGATACCGTAACGCGCCATCCTCAGATTCTTGGACACGAAGGCTGCGGCATCGTGCAAAAAGTGGGGCTGGGAGTAACCGAACTTAAAGAAGGTGACCGCGTGGTGCCGCTTTATATTCCCGAATGCGGCCATTGCGGTGAATGTCTGTCGGGCGAAACCAACCTTTGTTCGGCTCTTGACGACGCTTATTTCGGCGGCTCGATGAACGATGGCACCGTGCGTTTTCATCATCAGGGCCGCGATGTCAATCATTTCATGCTGACCAGCACCTTTTCGCAATATACCGTGGTGCATCAAGAAGCCTTAGCCAAAATCCGCGATGATGCGCCCGCTGAAAAAGCCTGTTTGTTCGGGTGCGCTGTGACAACCGGCATCGGCGCAGCGTTGTGGACGGCCAAAGTCAAGCCCGGCAGCAAATGCGCGGTTTTCGGCGCCGGGCCGATTGGTTTGAACGCTATTCAAGGCTGTAAATTGGCTGGCGCGTCAATGATTATCGCTGTGGATTTAAACCCAGCGCGCCTTGAAAAAGCCAAACAATTCGGCGCCACGCATTTAATCAATCCCGAAGGCGGCAACGGCACCAACGCCGTTAAGGAATTATGCGGCGGTGGCGCGGATTATGTCTTTGAAGCGACGGGCAACGTCAAAGTGATGCGTCAGGCGCTGGAAAGCGCCATTTGGGGAACGGGCGTGTGTTGTTTAATCGGCGTGGCGAAAACCGGCGAAGTCGTCGAAGTCACGCCGCGCCTTTTAATTGCCGGTCGCAAACTGATCGGCACCGCCTTTGGCGGCTGTCGCGGCAAAACCCAACTGCCCGGCTTGATTGACCGTTACATGGATGGTGAAATCCTCGTGGATGAACTCGTCACCGGCCTGATTCCGCTGGAAAAAATCAACGAAGCCTTCGAGCATATGCATACCGACAGCGGCTACCGCTACGTCGTGCAATTTTAAGATTCACCGCAGAGACGCGGAGGACGCTGAGGCAGTATCCTCCGCGTCTCTGCGGTGAATTACCCTAATTCAGGAAACCAGAGTTTCAATTCCCGCGCGGCGGCTTCGGGCGAATCGCTGCCGTGAATAAGGTTCATCTGCTTATCACAGGTGAAGTCGGCGCGAATGGTGCCAGGTGCGGCATTGAGCGGGTCGGTAGCGCCGATCATGGCGCGCGACAGCACAATGGCGTTTGGCGCTTCCAAAACAACAGCCACAACTGTTGAACTGGTGATGAAATCTACCAAGCCGCCGAAAAATGGCTTTTCTTTGTGTTCGGCGTAATGCTCCTCCGCAGTCTCGCGTGGCAGTGTCAGCATTTTCATCGCCACGATTTTAAAGCCGCGCTTTTCAAAGCGCGCCAGAATTTCTCCAGTTAAGCCGCGCTCAACGCCATCGGGCTTAACCGCAATTAATGTTCGTTCCATCGTCAAATTTCCTTATTTCTTCGAGGTCTTACGGCGCGCGTTATTATAGCGAAAATTTCCGCATCGTCGCAGTGTTTGCGATATTCACCAATCCAAAACCACGCCCAAAACTGGCGCTTTGCGCGACAAAATCAAGTCGTAGGCTTGCGCCGCCTGTGCGACGGGAAAACGATGCGTAATAAGGGGCAAAGTTTGCAATTCGCCGCACACAATCATCTCCAAAGTGGCATCCATGCGCGGCGTTGTCCAACCCGCTGGCGCGTGCAACGTCAGCTCACGGTCACGCAGTTTCTGCAAATCGAAACGCCCGTTTGGGCCATAAAATCCCGCCGATGAAATATGGCCATCTCGTCGCATCAACAGAATGAGATTTTCCAAAAGTTCAACCGTGCCAACTGTATCGCAAACGACCTGCACGCCGTGGGGCGCCCACTCTTTTATGGCTTGCAAAACGTCGCA
Source organism: Abditibacteriaceae bacterium (assembly GCA_031372065.1). Classification (GTDB taxonomy): domain Bacteria; phylum Armatimonadota; class Abditibacteriia; order Abditibacteriales; family Abditibacteriaceae; genus DASWNL01. Next base: position 5,651 of record JANMKN010000317.1, read on the forward strand.
CTCTTTTTCGTTGACAACCAAATCATTTTCGCGCGCGCTCCATTTTTCGAGCCGCTCTTTGTGCCGCCCAACCATCAAAACCCTCGCGCCGCGCGCCTGCAAAGTTTGCGCTGTCCACTGCCCGACAAGACCATCGCCAAT
>JANMKN010000358.1:0-3695 GCA_031372065.1 Abditibacteriaceae bacterium
GATTCAATCGCCGGGTGTCATTTTTCGCCAACACTCACGCGCAAATTCTCAATCGTGCCTGACAGATGCTTCGCACCTTCGTAATTGCCAACCGGCATTTTATCGTCGAAGCCAACGCAGAAGTTTTCGGCGGGTTGATTCGGAATCAACGCGGCAGCTTTGCCAGTGGCAACAGTTTGGTCGTTAATCAACAACGTCATGGCGTAGTCTTTGGCAAGGCGCGCTTCGACATGCAATTTACCTTCAAATGTTTTAGCCGCTTCGATGGTGGTTACAGTTTCCCTACCCGAACGCACCATCCACAGCACGCGGCCATTTTTCAAAACCAAAGCATAACCAACACCAACGCCGCCATGCGCGATAATGACGCCATCTTTGGCAGGCGTTGTAACATCGCACGAAATTGTAATCGGCTTGCCGCCGATTTGCGGCGCGGCAGCAGAGGCAATGGTGTCGCCAATTTTCAATCTGTCCAGCGCGGCGGGTTTCGTGGTTTGAGGCTGGTCATCTGCGTCAAAGGGAATCAGCGGGCGCGGATTTTCGACACGACCTAATTCGCGGCAACCGGGCGTGATGCCGTTCAGTCCGAGGTCATCTTTCATGGCGTCCACAAAGGCCTGAATTTGCGTTACAACGGCAGGATTTTCCTTCGCCACATCTTTCTCTTCACCAATATCATCGCGCAGATTATATAATTGCGGCGCGGTGCTTTGGCCTTGTGCAATTTGCAGTTTCCAATTGCCATGACGCACAGCTTCCAACTGCAAACCTCGGTAATAATAAAACGTTTCATGCGCCGGTTTCGCATTCGCTTCGCCCGACAGTTGCGGCCAGATATTAGCGCCATCAATTTTGCGATCAGTCGGCACTTTGGCACCGGCAAGTGCCGCAAAAGTCGGCATGATATCAAACATTCCGGCAATGGCATCGCTTTGTGTGTCGGCGGGAATTTTTCCCGGCCACCACGCAATCGTTGGCACGCGCATTCCGCCTTCCCATGTGCTGCCTTTGAAACCGCGCAATGGCGCATTCACCGAGCGCGGCGTGCCGCCGTTATCACTGGTAAAAATCACCAATGTGTTTTCGCTAAGATTGTTTTCGCGCACCGTTTTTAAAATTTCTCCGACGCTCCAATCTACTTCTTCCACCCAGTCGGAATAAATGCCGTTGGGCGACTTCCCTGCCCATTGTTTGCCGGGATAAATCGGAAAATGCACCGCGTTGTGCGGCACATAAAGAAAAAACGGCGCCGCCTTTTTTGCCTTGATAAATTTCACCGCTTCGTCGGTATAAATTTCAACCAGCGATTGTTGATCGTCGGGCAACACGCGCCTGACGACTTTACCATTACGCAAAAGCGGCAGTGGCGGCTGGCCCTTGCCTTCTTGTTGTGGAATCGGTTTGCCGAGATCGCTTCGCACACCATCGGAGAGCGGCCCCATATCGTTGGAATAAGGCAGACCAAAATGCAAATCAAAGCCCTGCGCATTCGGCAAAAACTCTGGTTGATCGCCAAGATGCCACTTGCCAACAATTGCCGTCGCGTAGCCTTTTTCTTTTAAAACTTCGGCGACGGTGATTTCCTTCGGCGATAGGCCCGTTTCGCCGATGGGAAACAGAACGTGTGGAATCGGCAGCGCGCGTTTGGGATAACATCCCGTCATCAGCGCCGCACGCGAAGGAGAGCAAACCGGCGCCGCGTAAAACGAAGTCAGCTTGCGCCCTTCTTTCGCCATTTGGTCAAGATGCGGAGTGCGGTTGAGTTTCGAGCCAAACGGCCCGATGTCGGCGTAACCCAAATCATCAATGTTAATGACGATGAAGTTGGGCGGCGCGGCGAACGCAGCAGACATCAAAATCAATACAGCGCAAAAACAGATGAGTAAAGGTTTCATGTTACGGTAGTTTTACCGCTTTGGTAGCGATAAATGTTTTGGCGTATTTGTCCAATAATCGCGCTTCTTCGCTCCAGCCATCTTCGTAAAATCCGGCGATGACAAAGCCCACCGCGATTTGTCCGCCGATTTGCTCGTCCAAAGTGTGGCTCCATTCGATGGCTTCGTCCTTGTCTATCATTTGCTGAAGTTCATCGGCGCGCAGCGATTCGACATCGGCATAAGGCAAACGATGGCGCACTTTTAAAACTTTTTCGTTTTCTTCGGCCTCGCGGTCAAAAATATAAATCCACGGCTGATTAAAGCCCGAAAGCAGCGCGCCGCCGGGCCGCAAAACGCGAAAACACTCGCGCCAAATCGGGTCGAGTTGTTCCATGAAGCAATTGGAACACGGATGAAAGATCAAATCGAAACTGCCATCGGCAAAGCGCGATAAATCTGCCGCGTCGCCTTTTTCGAGGCGGATTTCAAGGTTCTCTCTTTGCGCCACGAACGCATCTTTTTCCAATTGCTTGGCCGAATTGTCAAACGAAGTGACGCGCGCTCCCGCCGCAGCCAAAACTGGCGCCTGCTGGCCGCCGCCCGAAGCCAAACACAAAATATCCTTGCCGCGCACCGCCCCAAACCAATCGCGTGGCACGGGAAGGAGCGGCGTGAGAACAATTTCCCAAATGCCACGGCGCGCCTGCTCAATCGTTTCCGCACTAACCGGCAGCGTCCATTGATTGCCACTTTCCACGGCTTTGTCCCACGCGAGGCTGTTGTATTCGAGAGCGTTGAGATTTTCCATTGGAGTCTTAAAAAGTGCATGACGCAAGAAGACAAAATTTTGAGCGCCATAGTCACAAGTCGTTGCTGCAAACTATGTTAGCAGAGTGTTGTCAGATATTACCAACGCGCCATTATGAAGTTATTCATTACCTTTTGCCTTTTCGTCGCTTTAACTTTGCCGTCTCACGCCAAAGTTGATTTCAACAAAGAAATTCGCCCGCTGATGTCGGACACCTGTTTCAAGTGTCACGGCTTCGACGCCAAAGCGCGTAAGGGCGGCTTGCGCCTTGATGAACGCGAATCGGCATTAAAAGCAGGGCGTTCGGGCAAAATCGCCATTGTGCCGGAGAAACCCGAAGAAAGCGAAATCATCAAGCGTATTTTCGCGACGGACGAAAACGATTTAATGCCGCCGCCCGAAGCGCATAAAACGTTCACGCCTGCGCAAAAAGAACTGTTTCGCAAATGGGTGGCGGAAGGCGCCGAATTTAAAGGCCACTGGGCGTTTTCAGCGCCCACAAAACCAACAATTCCGGCCACGAAAAATAAAACATGGCCGCAAAACGCCATTGATCGCTTTATTTTGCAACGTCTCGAAAAAGAAGGCCTCGTTCCTGCGCCCCAAGCCGATAAAACCACGCTGATTCGCCGCGTTTCTTTCGATTTAACCGGCACGCCGCCGACTTCCGACGAAGTGCGCAGTTTCCTTGATGACAAAGCGCCGAACGCTTACGAAAAAGTGGTTGACCGCCTTTTAAATAATCCGCACTATGGCGAGCGCATGGCGACGCAGTGGCTGGATTATGCGCGTTATGCCGACAGTCATGGTTTTCAAAGCGACAGTTCGCGCACCATGTGGCCGTGGCGCGATTGGGTTATAAAAGCCTTCAACGACAACAAGCCGTTCGACCAATTCACCATTGAACAAATTGCGGGCGATTTGCTGCCGAGCGCCACGCGCGACCAAATTGTGGCGACGGGTTTCAATCGTAATCACCGTTTGAACGGCGAAGGCGGGAGCATCGCGGA
>JANMKN010000390.1:0-6174 GCA_031372065.1 Abditibacteriaceae bacterium
CGCATCGCCCGTGGGAGCCGAATGTAAAAGACTTGAACTTCGATAATGACCGCCAATATGCCGAACCGCCAACGCTGTTTGACGATTACAGCGGGCGCGGCATCGCCGAGCGCGATCAGGACATGACCATCGAAAAAACGATGAATAATGTGGACGTGAAACTCACGCCGCCCGGCAATTTGACGCCCGACCAAAAGAAAGAATGGGACGCTTATTATGAGCCGCGCAACGAGAAATTTCGTAAGGCAAATCTAAGCGGCAAAGAGCTGACACGCTGGAAATATCAGCGCTATATGCACGATTATTTGGCGTGCATCAAAGGCGTAGATGACAACGTCGGGCGCCTGCTTCGCTATCTCGACGACGAAGGTCTTTCGCAAAATACCATCGTGGTTTATGCGTCTGATCAGGGTTTTTATTTGGGCGAACACGGTTGGTTTGATAAGCGCTGGATTTTTGAAGAATCGCTGCGCACGCCGCTTTTGGTGCGTTGGCCCGGCGTCGCCAAAGCGGGCAGCGAAAACAACAATTTGGTTTCCAATTTGGATTTTGGCGAAACGATTTTAGACGCGGCTGGCGTGCCCATTCCCGCTGAAATGCAAGGACGCTCTTTCGTGCCGATTCTGCAAGGCAAGGCGCCCAAAGACTGGCGCACGGCCTTTTACTATCAATACTACGAATACCCGCAGCCACACCACGTCCGCCCGCATTACGGCATCGTCACCGACCGCTACAAATTGGTGCATTTCAACGGCACGCCGGACGATTATTGGGAATTATTCGACCTAAAAACCGACCCGATGGAACTGCGCGACATTTACGACAACCCCAAAAATGCCGCCTTGCGCCAAAACCTCGCCCAACAACTAACCCAACTGCGCGCCGAACTCAAAGTGCCCGACACTGACCCGCCCAAAGCCTACGGCAACCAACCGATTGACAAGTGATTCATAAGGGCACGCTACGGTGTGCCCTTATGAAGTCAGGTCTGTTTGCTTCAAGGAGGCAAAATAATGGATTTATCAGGCATAATAAGTCCACTGCCTCTTATAACTTGAACTTGGCGCTTGGCCCAATTTTCAATGTATTGAGTGATTTGGAAGTTTGTTGCGACATCCAAACTGAGCCTTTCATTCAACGCATCACGCAAAGATTGCATAGTTTGATAAGTTGGGCGTTCCTCTACCAAAGCATCTAAAATTGCATCAATCAGTGTGCGCCGCCGATGCTCAAGTAGATTCTCTTTCCACACAGCGACCAAAACGCCTGCAACTAAAGATGCCGCAATTGACTCCGTGACTTTCCAATAGGGAAGATAGCCTAATGTGCGGCGCACATCGTCAGTGACGTTCATGTTGTTCTGCCGCAAAATCCACAGGACAAATGGGATTGTTACCCACAGAAAACCGTAACCCGAATACATGAGTTTCCGAATTGCTCCGAAATATTCATCCTCAGAAATATGTTTCTCTGCTCTCAGAACCAAAAGAAGCCATTGAACCCCGACAGAAGGAAGGGCATCGTAGCGAGCTTTAGCCAAGTTGCGGGTGCGAATATCGTCACTCCATAACGGGATTTGTTCCTGAGCGGCTAAACGAATAGCCGCGATGGTTGAACGTCCGTAAGTTTTGCTGATTTCTTCGTCAGAATCTTTCCAATCCGAGATTTCAATGACTTCACATTGTTCCTGAACGAACCGAGCCAATCGGTTTATGAATTCACGACGGCGACGCCCACTGTCATCTTCGTAAAGCGGTGAAACTGACGAATCATAACGAGCGGCATAATTTTTTACTTCTTCTGCCAAAACGCTTGGGACTATCAATCGAGAATAACGAGTTTTTATAGCATTGCCAGCACCCAAATGCACAATGGAAATTAGTGATGTCCAATCAAGAACCAGCCCCGTTGCATTAAAAGCGATCTGGCGGTGTTGCAAAATTTCAGATTCTTGTCCGCTTGCAACATGGAATCGTCCCGCCTTTTCGACGGTATATCCTCCTTTTTCATACTCTGCCCGCCAAAAATCTGGCACCATTCTCCCCGTTATCTGCGCCAAACCTGCGACACTAATGGGGGTGTTCTCGTAAATTTCCTCAATTGAGCGTCCTTCATCAAGGAGTTGCCGAACTATGTCTCGTTTTTGTTTAGCGTTTTCTTCTGGAGTGAAAAATCTTCCAATGACAACACTATGGTGGGAAGCTACAGTTGATAGAATCTGCATTGTTCCCTGAAGGGCATGGACATATTTGCTTTTGACCGAAACAATTTCCCATTCGTTGTTGGATGATAATGAGCTTGCCTCGGCAACAAAGGTATCTCCTGCTCGTTTACCAATCACTTTTTGGGATAATGTGTGAGAAGGTGTAATTTCATGTTCACCCCCTAAAGGGCTATTGGTAATTATCCAAATCTGGCTCTTGGTTTCTTGTGATGCAGACTTTGGTTTAATTTCTACCGCACATTCCGCCTGAACCTCCTCCATGTCTAAACGCGAATCGTTAGGTGGCATGAAGGAAATGAATTGCACATAGCCTCCTCCGATTTCACCATTGCCGGGCGAGAGGCGCAATGCACGATATGCCCAATCTGGCGCATCCGCAAACCCAACCATTTTTCGCATAAAAGCTATATCCATCATGAAGCGTGGATTGTCTTTTACTGCATCTATATTAATTCGTTTCAATGCAACACGCGCTCGCTCAATACGGTCAGGGAGGGTTGGGTCAGCCTGCACTGCGGCAGGAGTAACTGAGGGCGGAAAACGACGAAGGAGTAAATTCGCGGTGTTATAAGCATGAAGAACGTCCATCGGATTATCTTCACTTAGTTGTTCGCAAAGTTGGGCGGCCAAAACAAAATCTTTCTGTTCATCTGCATACATCGCTTCAAACTCGCTGAAACCTGCAATAGCAAGACCTCCATTTCTAAGCTGAGAAACGATCTCAGCAGCAGTTTGTTTCTGGCCGGCTGACCATAATGCATCCAAATAGGCACGAAGCAAAAAGTCTGGTTTTGTCACATCGACAATGGCTTCCAGATTTGTCACAGCGTCATCGTAGAAGCCAGCCAAACGTTGTGTTTGTGCTATCCAATACAGGATTCGGTTTTTACTCGGTGCTTCTGCGAGATTATAGGCATTTTGCAGCAACGATAAAGCACTAGAATAATCCTCTTTCCAACGTGCTAAATCTGAAAGGGTGACTAAGGCTGGAACTTCGTCTGTGTAGTGCGTTTCAAGGTCGCTTTTGATTTTTGCCACTAACTCTGCATCATTGCTTTTATATGCGGCTTGCAAAATCAAACGAGCTAAATCCATTTGCTCACGTTGAGATGCATCAGGTGAATAGATTGGAGTGAGCAACTTGATGACTTTGTCCCATTTGCCAAGGTCTGCAAGTGCCTCAGCCTCCAACACGCGAGCGTCATCAGCTAAATCGCCCGATTTAACCTGTTGCAATTCTGAGATTGCCTCTTTATAATTGCCTCGCCAATGCAAGAGCATTTCACCTTTGATGAAATGGGCTTTTTCATTTTTGGGGTTAATTCCTATGAGTTCATCACAATCTTCTATGGCATCATCAATCTTGTCTAATAACTCACGAACTCCTGCCCTTGCTACATAAGCATCAATTTTGGTTTCGCACGAATCCCAATCTTTCATTAATTCGATTGAACGTGAGATGGCAACTTCGGCTTTTTCAGCCAAGTCTTTTTGCTCTTTCGTGAGGCGCATTAAGATGGGCTTATCCTTTAAAACTTGCTGCTGCACTGGCACAAAATGGGCGTCAAAGAAAAGCCTATGAGCCATTGGATTTTTGGGGGCTAAATCACACAGTTCAATGCCTAATTCTTGAGCTAACTGATAGTCCCCAGTTTCAATCGCAATTTCTCCACGAGTAAACAGTGTTTGGATACCGCGCGCTGCTTCTGAATGCTTCTCTAACAGAGGTTCTATGTCCTGTTTTTGCTCAAGTAAGAATAGTGATTTGACTGCCATTCCGAGAGCATCGTCGCTCTTTTCATCTGCCTCCAACGCTTTCGTGGCTAAACGTAAGGCGTCTTCGGGTTTGTTTACGAGAAGGGCGCCATAGGCGGCATTTGCGCCAGCCTTTGCATTATTAGGTTGTAGAGAGAATGACTCTGCAAAAAGCTCATTTGCCTTTGGAAAATGACCTAACCTCCAACAACAAAAACCGCGCAATCCACACAAACGGCTTTCGAGACGCCACCGTGCGGCATCATCAGTTAATGAGGCAACAAGCGGGCGTAATTCCTCAAAGCGGCTTTGTGCCATTAGGAATCTGCCTTTTTCCAATAACTGCTGCCGCGCTTCCTCAATCGGGATTTCAACTTTTAATACTTGTGCCTGTGGCGAATTAAGGATTTCCTCATCTGTGCGCGTGCGCTGCATATCGGCCATTGATGCAATAAGTTCATTCAAACGCTCGTTTGCAGTTTCTTGGCCTGAATCAATTTTTGATAGTGTGGTTGTTTGGGCCACTTGATTGGTTTCTACTACGTCGACCCGCATTGTAAGATTACTTTGGCCTGTCACCAATCCGCCAACCTGAGATTCAACCTCAGTTAAGCGAACGTCAATAGAAGCAACTTTTTGGTCGAGGTCGTCTATCTGGCTGAGAGCCTCAGCGAGTAAAGATTGATCTGCGCCAGAAGGAAGAGCTTTTATGATTTCTTCCCAACCCTTTGCTTCTAAATTTTTGCGTCCCTTTTGTGATAGTAAGCGAAGAACAAAAACGAAGAGACGTTCATACATCGCACGAGCCGTTGCCTCATCAGTAGCAACTCCCATACTCAGCAATTCATTTTGGATTTCTTGGCTTAGATTTAGCGGTGCTGTAACTCCTGTAAGCCATTCAAAACGATCTATAAAGTCAAGCCACTCATCCTCTTCTCCGTTATCGGCAAATTCAAGAAATGCTTGCCACGTTTCATCATTGAAACCTTCGGGCACAGCGGATTGGCTTAATGTTTGTCGGATGCGCGCTAAAACGCCTGTGCTTTCTGCTTCTTCCAGTTCTTGTTTGGCTAAGGAACGCCACAGATCAATACCAGTCCGTTTGTCCTTTTTAAACAGTGGTGGATTCTCGCGGCCTACCGTTGCGTTTGTGGTTAAACAAAATCGTAAATTCTGTCTTTGATTGGATGTTCTATGCTCATGAAAATTAGCAATGGCTTCGCGTCCACTAACTAAAGTGATGTTTTTCTCCCGACTCTTTAGCTGTTCCAACACTCGTTCTTCTTGCCAGTCTCCTCCGACAAGAGCCTGCCCTACAATGTCTATATCCTCGCCGCATTCGAGTTCGAGAATTTGGCCTGTTTCAAGCCTAATCCATCGCTGCATAGTGCGTTCTGCTTGAAAGAAGAAGCCGCGAATTGTCGCGTAAGCATCACGGTCACGAGCCAAATTAAACTGGTTATAAGAAGCATTTGCATTTGATGGAATAATTTCAGACATGAGGCTGAGTAAACAATTGTAATGCAATAGCGGCAATATCTTTTTCATTCGTGATAGGCGAGTTATAATACCAATTGCAGCGTGCGGAAGGAAAATAAGGGCATTTATCGCTTGATGAGCGTGATTTTGGGGTTGCGGAACGCCGGATAAAGCTATCGGGACGCCAGACAACACGACAAAGACGACAGATTAGGCTGCGGGAACGTCGGATAACGCTATTGGGACGCGGGATAACGCTACGGAGACGTTGGATAAGCCTACTGGAACGTCGGATAACGCAACCGGGACTCCCGATAGCATTTCTGGGAGTGCGGATAAGGCCACTTGAACGCCGGATAACGCGCTGGATTATCGTTTTATTTCACCGCGAAAATGGGAGATTCCAATGAAGAATTTGTTTTTCCATGCCGCCGATGACGGTGGCGGAGCCGCGAATGGCTCTACGACGCTTTCCGGCGATAACGCCGCGCCCACCGAAACGACCAAGCGCAAACGTGGCCCTTTCGATAAAGAATTACAAGCCGAAATCCGAGAAACCGACGACGTCATTTTGGCCGCCCGTCGCCCCGAATTTGCCACGCTTTTAGCCTCCGAGCAGGACGTTTCGTCAGACGATGTGGACGAATTGGAAAGCCAAGTGCAACAAGCCGCTACTCTCCTTGGCATCACGCGCACTGGTGACACGCAAGGCCAAA
>JANMKN010000121.1:0-2505 GCA_031372065.1 Abditibacteriaceae bacterium
GCTTTGCCCACACTTTTCCGTTAGACAATATTGAGCGTATTCCTTGTCCGGCATTTTGAAGCAATGGCTAAAGCCAAGCGACGATGAAGTCGCCGACCAACTGGTATTCATCGGCCAAAAAATGGGCGAGGCGCCGTATAAGACGCTTTTGAGCATCTCGGACGCCAACGAAGAAGACTGGCAAACCGGCGCGCTGTGGCTGCAATGGACGCAGCGCATACGGATTCCGCTGTTTCGCAACTACACGCAAACTCTGGGCAAACGCCGCGATCTCTTTGAGGTGGATAAAACGCCCGAAAACCTCAACGACACCGAATTCACCCCGCCAACGCGCCCGGCGGCTTTGGTCGGCAAAACGATTCGCACCGATTTTTTCCAGTGGTGCGATGTGTTGGTGCGTCAGTGGAAAGCGAATCCGGCCTTTACGCCCGATTTGCAGGTTCTTTTCGGCCTCGAAGTTCCGCCCGCCGGCGGCCACACGCCGACTACGGACGCGCCGCGCATTGTGGACGTGAAAGCGATGTCGGGCGGCGTGATGCGCGTGCGCGTTTTCAAAGGCGGCCACCCGCAAGTTGAAATCAAAGCCATCGTGGACAATGCGACCACGCTCACCGAAAAGACCATCCAAAGCACAGCCACGCTGCAAGTGACGCCCGGCACAGCGCACAGCATCGTGCTTAGTTGTCGCTTTTTAGAGCGCGACAACAGCCCCGCCAGCGATTGGAGCGACGCCGTCACCACATCCAGCTTGGCGTAAGGCAGAAAGATAAGGAGTAGTCGCTTAAGCGCCTACTCCTTACCTTTTTTAATCGTCATGTTTAATCTTCATGCAACCCGACATCATTGATAACCGCGAGCGGAAATTAACGGATTTATTGTGCCAACTTTTGCCAGATGCCAAAGAAGCGCATTTTGCATCGGGCTATTTCTTTTTGTCCGGCTTCCAATCTGTGGCGGGGCATTTGGATAAATTGGACAAACTGCGCCTTTTAATCGGCAATACCAGCAACCGCCAAACCGTCGAGCAGTTGGCCGAAGGCTATGCGCGCCTTGAAGCGGCCAAACCGGAAATTGAAAAAGCGCGCTTTCTCACTCCGGCGCAAAAGAATGAACGCGCTCTCGAAGCGCAATCGCAAATCGCGGGCGAAGTGGGCGCGCTCGACCAAAACGACAAGGCCGAAAATTTTCTTTGCGATTTGGCGAGTATGATTGCCAGCGGGCGTTTGGAAGTGCGCGTTTACACCAAAGCGCGATTGCACGCCAAAGCCTATATTTTCGATTGGAACGACGCCAAGAAATCGTATAACACCGACGGCATCGCGGTGGTCGGCAGCAGCAATTTCACGCTGTCGGGCATCCGCGACAACACCGAACTGAACGTCGTGGTGCATGACAACGGCGGCAATCACGCGGCTTTGAAAAGTTGGTTCGACGAATTGTGGGACGAAGCCGAACTTTTCGATGCCGCGCTGATGGAAGAATTAAAGCAATCGTGGGCCGCACATCTGCCGACGCCGTGGCAAATCTACGTCAAAACGCTGCTGGAACTTGTCGGCGACCGCTTGGACGGCGCGCAAGGGCCGGAAATCGGCGCCGGAACCAAAATCGAAGAGCATTTAACCGATTTTCAGCGCGACGCCGTGCATTTAGCCGAGCGCTACATCGAAAAATGGGGCGGCTGTTTCGTCTCGGATGTGGTCGGTTTGGGCAAAAGTTTCATCGGCGCCGCCATTTGCAAACGCTACGAGCAACTGCGTAAAGCGCGCGTGCTAATTATCTGCCCCAAGCCGCTCGAAGCGATGTGGGAGCGCTACAACGAAGAATACGAACTAAACGCCAAAATCGTGGCGATGAGCGTTCTCACCGAAAGCGGCGTTGACTTGACGCAATACGAAAACCGCGATTTCGTGATGATTGACGAAAGCCACAATTTCCGCAATTCGGGCACGCAGCGCTATGAATTGCTCGATGAATTTCTGAGCGGCGGCGACAAAAAAGTGTGCCTGCTTTCGGCCACGCCGCTCAACTCGCGGGCGTGGGACGTTTATCATCAACTGAAATTGTTTCACCGCGACGAGCGCACCGCTTTGGCGATAGACCCGCCCGATTTAAAGCCGTTTTTCCAGAAAGTTGAGCGTGGCGAAGCCAAACTGACGGCGCTTTTGCCACAGATTCTCATTCGCCGGCGCCGTCAGGATGTTTTGCGATTATACGGCTTCGCGGGCGACAGTGATGTGCCGCTCAAATCGTTGGATGAAGCCGCCGTCGCGCCCTATTTGCGCTTTGAAAAACCGGCCTATGTTTTGGTTGGCGGGCGCAAGCAAACTTTTCCCAAACGCCATTTGCAAACATGGCGCTATTCCATCGAAGACACCTACGGCGGCCTTTACGAAGCCATCCGTGCCACGCTGGGCGATAGTAGGGGCGAACCACCTGGTCGCCCGGACCGTGGGCGGTGGATGAAAATGGCGAAAACGAGGTTAGCCCCAACGCCAACGCAGACAT
>JANMKN010000010.1:0-40508 GCA_031372065.1 Abditibacteriaceae bacterium
TCGCCAATGAGACAATGGCGCAAAGTGGCAATTTAGTTCCCTCTCCCCAGCGAAGCGTTCGGGGGAGAGGGTTAGGGTGAGGGGTGCGAGTGACGCAGTCACTCTTTCCAGCGCCACCCATTAACTCCATGCCATTGGGCGCCAGCCCCGCTCTTTATCTTGCTATTTATATTCCTACACGTTGGGTAATATCGTGACGCGGCAACCGCTTTCCAATTTTGCCTGCACGCGCCCGCGAAAAGTGCCTTGGTGCGGGTTGCAATCGCGGAAATCGCGCCCGATGGCGACAGGAAGACAGTCGCTTCCTACTTCTCGATTATGCGTCGGGTCGAAAGCGCGCCATTGATTTTCGATAAGCACTTCACCCCACGCGTGCATTCGTCCTTCGCCGGGCATATAACCCGAAACATAACGTGCGGGCAGGGCAATGGCGCGACAAAGCGCGATCATTAAATGCGCGTAATCCTGACAAACGCCTGCGCCACGCAAGAGCGACTGTGAAGCTGTAGTTTCAAGGCCGCTCACAGTCGCATCATAGCGCAAGGCATTGTGCGAAAATTCGCAGATTGGCGCGGCGTCTTCTTTTTTGAAGCGCGCCGCGTGTCTTTGAATCTCAGCGCCCAAATCGCAGAGCGCCGAAGGCAATACAAAAGCGCCGAGGCCGGTTTCGGGAAGGTCAAGGGCAGAACCCCCAACCCGCTTGGCAAGGGGATTGGGGGGGGCTGTCATAGCAAGATTCAATTCAAACAAAAACTCGCGCTCGATTCTTGCATGGCGCAATTCCAAAACGCGATTGCCAAACTCATCGAAAAATTCGCGCGATTCGTCTGGTTGGGGCGAACAATGCCACGTTTCGCTTTGCGTTTCGTGTGGCAAAACGCGCAGGCGCCGGATGCAATTTTGCACCGGCGCCGAATAACTGACGCGCAGTTTTTTCTCGACGACAAACATTTATTTCGCCAAACGGCGCAAAACGCGCTCACGTCCGAGGATTTCCAGCAAATGAAAAATCGAAGGGCCGACGGTGCGGCCTGAAACGGCCATACGCGAGGGGTGGATTAGTTCCGCCGGTTTGATGCCCAGTTCTTCGGCCAAACCGCGCAAAGTGCCTTCGATGGCTTCGACTGTCCAATCGGGCAAGGCTTCCAATCGCGCGGCGAATTGCGCCAAACGCGGGCGTGAAACATCGGTTAAGTGCTTGGCCCCAGCTTCGTCCACGCCATAATCGTCGGTGAAAAAATAGTTGGCGGCGCGTCCGAAATCGGTGTCGAAATGTGCCAGCTTTTGCATTTTGCCGTCGTCTCCGGTGATTTCCTCCCACGAAACGTTGGTGCGCACTCGTTCGCGCGCCGCTTCGATGGCGTTTTTTGCGTAATCGTCCATTTCAAAGGGCGGCAATTGTGGTTTGACGAGTTCGATAAATTGGTTGAGCGGCATCGCTTTTAAATGTTCGGTGTTGATGTGCGCCAATTTTTCAGGGTCGAAAATTGCCGCTGCTTTATTGACGCGTTCGAGCGTGAATTTTTCTTCCAATTCGGCGCGCGAAAAGATTTCCTGCGTGTCGCCTTCACCGGGATTCCAGCCCAAAAGCGCCAAATAATTGAACATCGCATCCGGCAAAATGCCTTCGCTCTTGTAATACAAAACATTGATGGCACCGTGCCGCTTCGAGAGCTTTTTGCGGTCGGGGCCGAGCAAAAACGGCAGATGCACGAATTGCGGAATCTCGAAGCCGAGCGCCTGATAAATAAGCAGTTGGCGCGGCGTGTTGTTGATGCCGTCTTCGCCGCGCATGACGTGCGAAATTTGCATCAGCGCGTCGTCAATCACGCAGGCGAAATTGTAAGTGGGCGAGCCGTCGCTTTTCATCAAAACGAAATCGTCCAGTTCGGTGTTTTTCACTTTGATGTCGCCATAAGCCACGTCGCTCCAGCCGGTTTCTCCGGCGGGCGTGAGGAAGCGCACCACGGCTTTGCGGCCTTCATTTTCGTAAGCGGCGCGCTGCTCTTCGGTCAAATTGCGGTGCGCGCCATTGTAGCGCGGCGCTGCTTTGCGCGCAGCTTGTTCGGCTTTCATCGCCGTCAATTCATCGCCGGTTTCGTAGGCTTTGTAGGCCTTGCCGGACGCGATGAGTTCATCGGCGTATTTCTGGTAAATCTCGAAGCGTTCGCTTTGCCGATAAGGGCCAAATTCGCCGCCCTGATGCGGGCCTTCATCCACCGAAAGGCCCAGCCACGCCATACCGTCGTAAATGACTTGCTCATAATCGGCATTGCTGCGCTGCAAATCGGTGTCTTCGATGCGCAGCACCAATTTGCCGCCGGGTGCCCTCTGGGCAGAATGTTTGGCAAAAAGATAATTAAAAAGCGCGGTGCGCGCCGTGCCGACATGAAAAAAGCCGGTTGGCGAAGGCGCCATGCGCACGCGAATGGGTTTGTTATTGTTGGAATTCATTGCGCGCACAGTTTATCTAAATTAGGCGTCGTATTATGTTTCGAAGCAGGCCCGCGTGCTATGCTTTTCTGCGAACTCACATTTTAACGCACATGAATTCCAAAATTGTCTCTGCTTTGCGGCCCTGGCTGGTGTTGGTCTTGGTTTGCGGCGCTTTTTCGCTGCATCCAGGCTTTTTGCACACCTTTTGGACGCGCGATTATTTGCCGACCATCGCGCAGCAGGCGGCGACCAATGTCATTTTAGCAGTTGGCCTGACTTTTGTGATTTTAACGGGCGGCATTGATTTATCGGTTGGTTCGGTTTTGGCCTTGTGCGGCGTGGCTTTGGGGCTTTCGCTCAAAGGCGGCGTGCCGCCGTTTTTGGCGATGCTCATGGCGCTACCGCTTGGCGTAGGCGTTGCTTTTTTCGTCTCGAAATTAACAATGCGCGATCATCGCGACAACAAAATCTCGACGGTAATAAGCGGCGCTTGCGGCTTGATAATCACGGCAGTTTGCGGTTTTCTCTTCGCTCGTTCCTTAGCGAGCGGACAAAGTTTAATTATCGCGCTCGGTGCGACGGTTTTAGTCGGCATCGCCTGCGGTTTTATCAATGGCGCGGTGATTGCGTGGGCAAATGTGCCGCCCTTTGTGGTGACTTTGGGAATGTTCACCGCCGCGCGCGGTCTGACGGTTTACGCCACAGATGGACAAAGCGTTTCTGAATTGCCGCCGCAACTGGGACAGTTCGGACAAGGCACGGGGCTGGTTTCGATTGCGCTGTTTGTCATCGTGTGCGGCGCGATTCTGCAAATGAAAACCGTCGCAGGCCGCTATATTCAGGCGCTTGGCTCGAATGAACAAGCGGCGCGTTTGTCGGGCGTGAATGTCGAAAGATATAAAGCGTTGGCCTATGTTTTATCGGGCCTGACCGCCGCGATTGCCGCCATTGTTTTGACAGCGAAGTTTGGAGTCGCCGATACCGGTGCGGGCACGGGCGCCGAATTAAATGCCATCGCCGCTGTAGTGATTGGCGGCACCAGTTTAAGCGGCGGGCGCGGCAGCGTTGTGGGCAGTTTGGTCGGCGCTTTAACCATTGCCGTGCTTAATTCGGGTCTGGTTTTGGTGCAGGTGCCCGACACCTTGCAAGGCGTTATTATCGGCGTTGTAATTGTCGTTATTGTGGTCGTGGATCAATTGCAAAAAGGAAAATCATGAAACGAATTTTGGTGTGCGGCGCGTTGGCTTTAAGCCTTGCCGGTTGCAACAGTGGAACGGAAAAAACAGAAGTCAGCAGCGCTCCATCACCTTCGAGTGCGCCTTCAAGTGCGCCGCCTGTGGCAGTGCAAAGCACCAGCGTCACCACAGCGGAACTGGACAAAATCGTCAAGCCCAAAGAGGTTTATAAATTGGCGCTTGTGGTGAAAACGCGCAACAATCCCTTTTTCTCGCCGATGATTAAAGAGGCCGAAAGCGAAGCCAAAAAACTGGGCATGATTCTCGAAGTTCAAGCGCCCGCGCAGGAAACCGACAAAGAAAAACAGTTCGCCATCGTGCAAGATTTAACGGCGCGCAAAGTGGACGCGATTCTTATCGCGCCCGCCGATTCCAAAGCTATCGTGCCCGCCTTGAAAAAAGCCGAAGACGCGGGCATTACGGTGATTAACCTCGACAATCGCGTGGACGCTGCCGCCGCTAAAACGGGCGGCTTGAAACCGCTGTCGTATGTCGGCGCCGACAACGAAGCGGGCGGCAAAATCGCGGGCAAAGCGATGCTCAAAGCCTTGAATAACAAGGGCAAAGTGGCGGTTTTGGAAGGCATTCGCGGCGCCGATAACGCCGAAGCGCGCAAACGCGGTTTTCAAAGCGCCGTGAAAGATAAATTGGAAATCGTCGCGTCCGAAAGCGCCAACTGGGACACGCAGCAGGCTTACAATAAAACGCAGTCCATTTTAGCCGCTCATTCGGATGTGCAAGGCCTCTTTTGCGCCAATGATAAAATGGCGCTCGGCGCCATGAAAGCCATCGCCGAAGCGGGCAAAAAGGGAAAGGTCGTCGTGATTGGCTACGATAACATTCCCGATGTGAAACCGTATCTGCAAAGCGGCGAAATGAAAGCGACGATTGACCAGCATCCCGATTCGATGGGCGGCTACGGCGTCAAAATGGCCGTCGGCGCACTCACCAAAACCGCGCCTGCAGGCCGCGAATTATTGGTGCCGCTGCAAGTAATCACGAAATAGCGAGCGATAAACCCGCTTTTCCCGTTTCACGCACCAAAAAGCGCGCCTCTCACTTGAGAAGCGCGCTTTTCGCTGTATCAGTCGCCACACAAATTGGTAAAAAGAGAACCCTTGATAACATAGTCTGTTGTTGGGCTGCGTGTTATCACGCTCGTGCTTCTATGCTTTGGATGAACTCTGTTTTAGCTGCGGCATAATCATTCACATCCTTCCATTCTTGTTCAGCCAACTTGCGTTTGAGCATGGCATATTCCGCCGCGACGTTTGGATGTGCTTTGAGGTAATCTCGAAACGAAAGGTGCCTGTTCCAGAACTCACTGTTGAGTGCAACCATGTGGATTTGGTGAGTGCGGACGCCTGCGTTCTCCTTCCTAAAGAAGCGTCTGAATGGCATGTCCACTTCAAACTGCGAACAATACTCGTAGCCTAAGGACTGAACGTGCAACACCAAGCCATCAGCCTGAGTGAAATCTGTTAACCCCACCATGATGTCAATGATTGGCTTTGCTGCCAAATCGGGAACTGAAGTGCTTCCAATGTGTTCAACCATTGCTGAAGAAGGCAAGATTTGTTGGAGCCGCGTCTTTTCCTCCTCGAACATCTGCGACCAAGCAGACGAGTATTCGACTATAGTGACTTTCATACTTCAACTTTTAGCACGCAGCCAAGCCGCGCGCAACCGCCCAACTCTGAATTAAACCGCAGTTTTGCGGTGCCGATTATATAGTCCCGCGCAGAAAAACCCTCGTGCCCTACGCCGGGGGGACGCTAATTTGTTCTGGGGGAGTGTTCCCCTTTTGTAGGGGAGTGTTCCCCTTTCGTGGGGGAGTGCTCCCCTTTTGTAGGGGAAGGCTCCCCTTTTGCGGGGGAGTGCTCCCCTTTTGCAGGGGAGTGTTCCCCTTTTGTAGGGGAACACTGCCCTTTTGTAGGGGAAGGCTCCCCTTTTCAAGGGGAACGCTAATTTTCGGCAGGGGAAGCGGTTTTTTTCAAAATTTGGCGAAATTTTGAAAAAATTGGTGATTTTTTTCAAAAAAAGGCGGTTTTTTTGTCATTTTGGGCCTGAAAAATTTGACTTTTCAAAAAAGTGATTTACAATAGAGAGTCTCTTCCAAAAAAGAGACCATTTTCAGGAGGTTTGTTTATTTTATGCCCAAGACTGTGACTTACGATTACCTTCCCAGTGAAGAAGGGCTACGCGCAGCGTGGCTGAACACCTTCGCCGAGCGTCTGGCCGCGTATGCGACGACGCTGGGCGTCAGCAGTGCGGACGTGAATTATTTGGTCGCCATAGCCGCCGCTTACAGCTATGCGGTCTACAGCCTGACCAGCGCATTGCGCAATCTGTCCAGAGCGGTCACTCTTTTCAAAGACAACTTTGAAGGAGATCGCACACCCGACCCGTTGGCGTTTCCGGTGCTGACTTTGCCCCAACCGCCCATCGCGCCCGTCGGCGTGAATTTGCAAACCGGCGTGTTCATCTGGATTAACGATTTGGTGAACAAGATTCGCAAATCGCCCAATTACACCGAGGCTATCGGCATTGATTTGGGCATTGTAGCATCGCCCAAGCCGCCGATTGCGCTCAAAGGCCGCATCACCAAACTCGAAGCGTTTCCCGGCAGCGAAGTGGACATTTCGTTTGTGCGTCATGGTGCCAAGATGGCTATCATCGAAAGCAAACGCGGCAACGGCGATTGGGAAGTTCTGGATAAAATCGCCGCCAGTTCGTATGAAGATAATCGCCCGCCTCTGGTCGCCGGACAACCCGAAGTGCGCATTTATCGGATTCGCCTGAGCGACGGCAAAAACGCCTTCGGTGACTACTCCGACGAAATGAGTATCAGCACCAAGGTGTAAGGTGTAAAACATAAAAAAGTCCGTCCCGAAATTTTCGGGACGGACTTTTTTGTTGCGCTTTGTTCTTTGGTAGGAGACTAAAGGAGCGGGGCTAACGCCCTCTTCCAAACGAGTTGATCCCTCTTAGTCTGCGACTGCCCGTTTGGAAGAGGGCGTTAGCCCCGCAAATAGTTTGCGCCTCAATAATTTACTTTTTCACATCGTAGCACCAAAGCGTGCCCAGTTCGCGGATGAACAAGCGGCCATTGGCGACTACGGGATAAGCCCACGCTTTGCTGCGGCCCCGTTCGGGCGGGTTGGGCGAGGCGAAACGGCCTTTTTCTTGATAACTTTCGGGCGTGGCGGCCACTAAAGCGACTTCGCCGTTTTCGCCGTGCAAATAAAGGCGATTATCGGCGTAGCAAAGCGAAGCGGCACCAACGGCTGGGTTTTCCCATTTAATCTCGCCGTTTTTAAAGTTCACGCACAACAGCGCCGAATTGGTGGTGCCATACAGGTAATCCCCGACCAAAACCGCGCCGCCCATAGCGACAGGCATTTTGCGCGCGAAGTATTTTTCTTCGGTGGAAAATGTTTCTGGCCCACCTTTAATTTGCGCCAAGCCGCCGCCGGTTAAACCTGTCGCCGAATAAACCATATCGCCGCTCACAACCGGCGTTTGAATGCTGCCGCCGATGCGCTTATCGGCGGTTCTATCGTAAAGCCAGAGCCTTTTTCCGGTTTTGGCTTCGACGCCAACCACGCCTTTTTGCAGGAACTGAATATATTGCTTTACGCCGCCCATTTGCGCGATGACAATGGAAGAATAATTGGCCTCGCCCGCTTCGGGCATCGCTGATTTCCAGATTGTCTCGCCGGTTTTTTTGTTTAACGCGATCATCGTTGATTCCGCGCCGCCGGGCGTGACAATTAAAGCATCGCCATCAACCAAAGGCGATTCGGAATAAGCCCAAACGCCAACTTTGCCGCCGAAATCGGTGCGCACGTTTTTCTGCCAAATCACTTTGCCCGTTGCGTTTTCGAGGCAAGCCAAATCGCCATCCGAACCCAGCACATAAACGAAATCGCCGTCAATGGTTGGCGTCGAACGCGCACCGGGATAGTTGGGATTCTGCTGCGGGTTGCCGACTTTGCCGATGCGCGTTGACCACACGATTTTGCCATCGGCGACATTATAAGCACGGGCGAATTCGCTGTCGTTGCCTTCGTTGCTCATCAAATAAAGTCGCGGGCCGCTGACGGCGGGGGTGCTGAAACCATAGCCAATATCGCTACTTTGCCACAACAATTTCGGCCCGGCAGCGGGCCATTCTTGCAATAGGCCGGTTTCCTGCGAAATGCCATCGCGGTTTGGCCCGCGCCATTGCGCCCAATCATTGGCGTGAACGAGGGGCGCAAAAAACGGGGCGCCGAGCAGGGAAATTAAAACAAGAGTCTTGTGGCGATAAATGGTTTTCATGGTTGAAATTTCTATTCGGTTGCTAAAACGTGTTGGCCTGATTTTACATCGTCCACGATAATCGCAGTTGCGCCATCGGCTAATGTGAGATTGGCGCCGTCGAAAAGCGCTTTTTTCGCGTTACCGCGCGGCCATTCGAGGCGCGCTGAGGTGCCAGCCGGAATCGTAAATTCAATTTTGCCGGTGGCGCCTTTGAAATAGCTGATGTTGACCGACCCTTTGGCGGTTGGCACTTGGCCGCGCACGCTATGCAAAGTGCCCGCTTGCGGCGCGATGAGGATTTTTTCGTAGCCCGGACTGAGCGGGCGCACACCCAAAACATAGCGAGAAATGATGTTGGCCGGTGCGCTGCCCCACGCGTGATTCCATGTTAAATTGGGCTTGTATTTGCCGTCCCACGCTTCGAGTGTCATGGTCGAACCCAGTTCCATCATGTGCCACCAACTGCGATCATGGCGAGCGGTTAGCAGTTGCAGCGCGTCTCTGTCGCGGCCCGCTTTGAACAAGGCTTCGAGCAGATATTGCGCGCCATAAACGCTGCACTCCATGCCTTTTCCGGCCACAAACGCGGCCACTTTGTCTTTTTTAGCCTCCGGCACTAAATCAAAAGCCAGCGCGAACATATTGGCGTGCAACGACGAATGATTGCTGCCTTCGCCATCGGTGTAAAGCCCGCTGGCTTCGTTGAAAAACACTTGATTAAACGCGCCGTAAACAGTTTGTGCTTTCAGGGCGAATTGATGCGCCTCATCGTCTTTGCCCGTCGCGCGTGCCAAGGTTTCCATGCTCTGCAAAGCGTGATAATAAAACGCGTTGGCGACGGTATTAATTTCCGGCCCGACTTGCTGCTTTTGATTGGGGTCGGCTTTGCCTGCGTTATAGCCATCGCGTTCTCCCGTCGGCCAATCCACAATGGCGCCCGCTTTTATCAGGCCATCTTCGCGCGCTTTGTCCATCAGCAACTTCTTTTTCAAGGCCTCGTAATGCTGCCGCGCTAAAACGGCATCGCCTGTTGCTTGATAGTCGGCATAAGCCATCATCGGCATATGCAAACTCCACTCTGTCGGCCATGTCGGATGCGCTAAAAGATGGCCGACGGTGTAGCGCGCCACGCGCGGGTCGAGGTCAACGGCGTAATGCGAAAGTTGGTTGATATAAGCGTCGGCTTCATAAGGAATGCGTTCGCGCTCGCCGTCAATATAAACGCCAAACGCCGTGGTCGATTTCATGGTGTGCTTGCATAAATTCCACACGGCAGTCAAAACCGTATCGTCGCATTCAAACGACGCGGCGTTATCGTTAAACGGCGCGTGAACCCAAAGCTGGCGCAGGTTGTCTTTGGACAGTTCGACGGGACAGTTTTCGATTTCGGCATAGCGAAACGGCGCGATTTCGCCGATTTCGGGCGGCGTGTGAACCGCTGCGGGATTTTTGTGGCGCTCTTTGGTGGGAATTTGCAATTGATAAAGGCGCGTGCCCGGCTGCAAAGATAATTTCACTTCGCGATAGCTCACGCTGCCCGGCGGCTTGCGGTCAATTTGACCATCGGCCAGTTTTTCGCCTAAACGAATTGTTAAATCGGCGGCGGGCACATCATTGGCAAATTTGATTTGCAAGTTGCCATAAGCCGCTTTGCCAAAATCCGCAAAATAATAAGCGCCGCGCCTTTCAAGAAGCATCGGCGCCACGGGCGTGGTTTCCAGCGGCGGCAAATTTTCAGCAAAAACGGGCAGAGCAGACAACAAAATGAGAGGAAGAAAAACGTTTTTCATGGATGTGAAATCAAGCACGCGGCACTTTATAGATTATGACTGAACTGCCTTTTGGGAGTCGCGCCAGTGCAGGCGGAGTCGCTCGAAACTCCACAAGGCAGGAGTCAACAACACGGGCACTAATTCGTTGTGAATGCGCGCTTGACCGAAATCGCCGACTAACATCATGCCCAACAAAAACGGCGGCGCGATGCAGAGCAAGCGTTTTAAGTCCGCTGGCAAAACGCGCCATGAAAGCATTGTGAGAATGATCATCCAGCCGAAAGTCAAGAGAATCCAATCTATCGAATCTTGCGGATGGCGCAAAATGCCCGTTATAAAGTTGATATTTGCCGCCAGATGTTTTTCAAAAATCTTCGCGCCGGGATTATGCTGAAAAAGTCGCGTCAGGGCCGCTTTTACGCTTAACCACAACACCAATTGCAAAAGCCCATTGAAAATAATCCAGCGCGTCGGTTGGCGTTTCCAAGTGAGCAAAACGAATGCGAAAATCAAAAAGCAACTGGTTTCCCGATTGAGGCAAGCCAAGAAAAACGTAAGGTAATAAAGACGCCATTGGTCGCGTTGAATGAAGGCAACGCCCAGCACGAAAAAGAAAATCGCTGGCACATCCCACGGATAACGGATGCCGCTGACGAAAACATAGTTCCACAGCAAAGGGTAAAGCAGCACCAGTGCGTAAAAATCGGCCTTGTCGTGCAGATATTTTTGCAAATAAGCACGCCAAGCCAGCAGCAAACCGAGCGTGAAGCCAAAAGTTAGCAGCGCATAAAGGAAGGGCAGCGAAAACGGAGCAATACTGGAAAGTCCGCGTGCCAGAAGCGGCATCAATACGCGATATTGATAAGGTGTTGCGACGCGAAATGCGGTTAAATCGGCCAGCGAAATGCCGGGTGAATTGAAAGGCGGCTGCCAGTAGAGAAGCGTGAAAAGCGCCGCGCCGAAACCGTAGAATGGCAAGGCGAAGCGACTCATGATTTTAGAGTGCGAATTTAATCTTCGCCCCACGGATAAAGCAAAACTTTGCCGCAGTTGCCGGTCATTTGCAGTTCCCATGCGTCGCGCACTTGCGAGAGGGCAAAGCGATGCGTGATGAATTTATCAATGGCGGCGCTTTGTTCTTTGATGACTTGCCAGATGCGCGGCGTGTCGCGCAGATTCCAGTGCCACGAGCCGTGCAATGTCAGGCCTTTGCGCAGCATATGATTGCTGACGTTTAACGTCAAATCGCCGCCTTCGCCCACAAAGGCCACTTCACCGCGTCGCCGCACGCTTTCGATGAGCAAAAGCTGTGCGGGAGCCACGCCCGTGCAATCAATCGCTTTATCGGCGCCGATGCCGCCCGTTAAAGCGTGAATTTGTTTGAGTGCATCGGGATCGTTAGGATTAATGACGGCGCGCGCGCCCAACTCATGCGCTAATTTAGCGCGATACGGCTGCGATTCAACAGCGATAACCCGCGCGCCGCGATGCACACCGTTAATCACGCCACCTAAACCAACTGGCCCCATGCCGGTGATAACAACCGTGTCGAATGCATCCACGCGCAAGCGCTGCATGGCGCCAAAAGTGGGGCCAAGGCCGCAACAAGCCATGCTGGCGTGTTCAAAAGAAATATCCGGCGGAATGTGCAAAAGCAACCAATCGGGCTTCAAAAGATACTGCGCGTAAGTGGCCGTGCCGCATTCGCTTTTAGTTTCGTGTTGCAGATTGCGCCCGTGCTGGCAATGAATATAATCGCCCGTCACGCACAATTCGCAATAACCGCAGGCGAACTGGGGCATAACGACCACACGATCACCAATTTTGACGTTGGTCGCCTTGTCCACAAAAGCGACTTCGCCCGCCGCCTCGTGGCCGAGCGATTCGGTTTTGTGGCCCGGTGCATACATTTTGTATTCGGTGCAAGCGGGCGCGACCAAAATTTTTACCACGACAATATCGCCGTGTGGTTGCGGATCGGGTTTTTCGATGAGTTCGACTTGTTTTTCGCCAGTGATGGCCGCGATTTTCATGTAACTGCACGCGCCTTTGTTTTCTATTCCCGCTGTGAGCCTGTTGGAGTGCGTTCAACGTTTTTTCAACGGGAAGGTTCTGGATTTAACGCATTTTAAATGCGTTTTAAACAGGAAGTAAGCAATGTCCTTGCCTTCCTTGCCAGCCGTCAATAATCAACCAGAAAAGCATCATAAAAACGTCGCCTAAAATCAACCCCAAAAATAGTGGCATCACTTGTCGGTAAACGCTGCTGCCGCCAAAACGCGTGATGAGAACTTTGCAAAGCCAGCCCAGAAAAATCGAAAACCAAAAGGTGAACATCGGATGCGTCAGGCACAGCATCAATCCAATCGGATGCAGCGGAAACCACAAAAAGCGGCTGCGCATCCAAAATAAACCCCACGTTTCAAGGCCGCCAAGCCCCATCCACAGCCAGTTTGTCCAACTGCGCCCCGGCACTTCGCGCGCCAGTTCTTTGGAAACATTGCCCGCCAATTGCGGCAAACCTTGCGCATAAGTCGGATGCAACTGCAAACCGCCCTCGCTGTAGCCCAAGCGCACGCCCTGCCACACGCCCAGCGAATAAGTAATGACGATGCACGCCGCGATTAAAGCTAACAAAGGCCGCAAAGCGATGCCGCGTTCGCGCGCCAATTTAAAACCGTGCAAGAAACTCGGCAGAATGTTGGCGCGCAAATCAATAATCAGCGAAGACTGAATAATGCCCGCCGGAGCCAAAGCCGAAGACGACAGCCATTTATCCGGCCCCGAACCAAACAATTGCGCATAAGTGCCCAGCGGCGTGAAACCTTGTTGCACATAAAGCATTCCCGATTCGATGACTACGCGCGCCAGCACAATGACGCACATCACATAAAAGCTCCAAATCGCAAAGGCAATATCGGCGCGAATGCCCGCCGCTATGCTCCACAAAATCAGAAACAGAAAGCATCCCAGCGCGCCCCAAAACGCAATGGGGTAGGGCAACGCTTCGTCTTTTTCGGCGGGCGTTGCGGGCGTTTTGCCAAAGGCACGCCGCGCGATGTGACCAAAATGTTCGCGGCCCGTCCAAAAAATAATCGCGGTGTAAATCACATAAGCGCCCAGTTGTTGATACGCCGTAAACGTCTTGGCCGGAATGCCAGCCCAGCCGATGGTATTGGGCAACGTATTCGGCATGAAACCCAAATAATAGGCCGCGATATATTGCACTTTGAACAGCAAATAGAAAAACCACAGTGAAAACGAAACTTCCGATGTCAGTAAATACGCCACGCCCACGCCAATTGGGTAAATGACAATCGGAAACCAGCCCAATTGATTCCACGGCGCTTCAGTAAACAGCGGCCCTGTATCAATGGCCAGCGGAAACGACGGAATCTCGGAAGCGTAATAATTGGCGCCGTTCATAAACTGCGCGAGAGCAGCGAGGGAAAAGCCAATCCACATCAGCGAATTTTTAAAGAAAGACGGCGCATTTTTGGCCTTCGATGAAGAATCCAATTCTTCCGTCATTTCGAGCGGCAATTTCAAAAGCGGAAACGCAAGGGCTTCGCGCTGTGCCCATTGGCCGCGCAAGATAACGGCGAGGCACGCCCACAAAAAATAGGTCGCGAAAATCAGGCTCGTCCATGCCAAAATCGGCACCATCCACGCGGCCCACGGAACAACACCGGCGCCGTTATACCAACCGTTGACGAGGTCGCGTCCGGCGCCATTGTAAGCGCCGCCGCCTGCCCATAGTGCGGGCGAAAACCATGCTTTCAAATTCGGCGCGATGGCACCGAGCCAGCCATTTTCCGGCGTCGCAAAATAAAAAGGGCCGAGCGTGGAACCGACGAAATAATTTTCCGCGCCGTGTCCCGGAATGAGGCACGAAAACAAGCACGTTATGTAAATCGTGAGAACTTCGTTGCGCGAAAATGCGAATTTTTCGCCGAGCCATTTCAGTAGCGGATTAACAATAAGAAGCAGCGCCAAAAGCGCGCCGACGGCGCCGACGGGCAAAGGCTGCGCGCCAAGGTAAGTGTTTTTCAACTTCACGTCAATAATCGGCATGACGTAGCCGAAAAACAGCGCCAGCGCCAAGCTAAAACCTACCACGCGCCGTGTCACGCCACGCGAAGTGGAAATGCTTTCGTTGGTTGCTTCAAGTGAGGGGTGCGCGGGCGGAGCAAGCATGGGTTAAATCATATAATAGTCAATGAATAGGAGATTGACGGCGAGGTAAAGCCTCATCCCAACGTCGCGGCGTCGTTCCATTCTGCTTTGCAGGACTTGCCGTCTCGCAAAGCGCGAAATTGTTTGGTGTTTTCGTTCCACTGAGCCGTGGCTATTGGGGACAAGTGAATCCGTGACCGTTAGAATCAACTATTTGGCTTCCTTTTTTGGTAATTGGGCGAGCATTTTAAAACGCCTTGCCTTATGCAAAAAACAGCTTCAACCGACCCAAAAACAAGTCCGACTGGTCTAAAAACAAGTCCGACCAGCCTAAAAACAGCTTCGACCAATTCAAAAACAACTCCGACTGATCCAAAAACAACTTCGACCAATTGAAAAACAGGTTCGACCGGACGAAAAACAAGACTTCCCAGACGCAAAACAGGTTTTACCGACTGAAAAACAGGTTCGACCAGTTCAAAAACAAACTTTACCGCTCGAAAAACAGCCGGTGAGACGGCGAAAACAACGCGTGAGACGCAAAAAACAGCCATTTTAGGTCTTTTGCGCAGTTAATGCGGTGCAATATGGCTTGTCGTCTGGCGAATCGCTGCGAGAATCGGCGCGCTGTCTTTGATGCTTTCCCAGTTGTAAAGGCACACAAAACGGCAGCGCGGGTCGGAAATCGTGTTACTCAGCGCGTTTTTCCACGGCGCGGTTTCGCGCGGGCCAAAAAACATCCATTCGACAGCAGCCCACGCGGGCGCATCGGACTTTGCCAGCGCGTTTTGCACGCCGCTGTCTTCGCGCGGATTATTGGCGTGCTGATAAAAACTCCAACCGGGACAGCTATATGGATTCAGCGCGGCTCGATAAAGCAGTTCGTCTTTTTTCCAACCTCCGGCGTGTGTGAAAAGTTTTTCACGCGGCACGCCGATTTTGGCGGCTTGACGGCATAAATCAGCTAAATGGCGGCGCACAACTTCGGCTTGATCGGCTTCGGTAATTTCGCCTTGCGCCCGCATTCGCGCCGATTTCACTGCCGCGTAGCCGATGGTTTGCACACCGCGCGAAGGTAAAATATCGGCTTTCGTTCCACTTTGCGGGTCGTCTTTTTCGGGCTTGTCCAACAGCGCATTGCCATTGGGATAATGAAACGAATTCACGCCGATGCTGGATTCCCAACCGAGTTTGATGCCGACGAATAAATCGCGTTTTTCGGTTGGCAGCACGCGTGCCCAATCCAGAATAACGGGAATTAGTTGCGCTTGCATTTTGTGACATTCTTTGCGATAGCGTTTGCTCATTAAATTCGGCGGCGGCAAGACGCGAATTTGCCGTCCCCAATTGCGCCACGCGATTTTAATGGCATCGTCCGGCGTCCAACCCGTCCATTCGACATTGAAACGATTATCGGGATTGTAGCCGGGCCTCGTTTTGTCCCACCAATTCCACAAATCGGGCCGCGCGCCCCACCAATTTTCGCCGTCCAAAACCACCAAAACCGGCGTTTCGGTTTCCTGTGACAATTGCAAAAAGTGGCGCAGAGATTTTTGAATCGTTTCCGGGTCGCTGTGAAAATACGAAAAAATAAAACTGATGCCGCCGCGCACGTTATGCGCTTTGTCATCGCCAAGCGCGGCTTTTATCGCTTCAAAATCTTCTCGCTTGAATGAATCAGGATTATTTTGATTCCAGCCATTGCCCGGCGCGCGATTTACCAAAATATATTGCGGTTCGGCGGCGACAAACGGCGAAAAAACGCACAAAAGCAAAAGCAAACACAGGAATTTCATGCCGTCAAAAAGCGCCCGTTGGCGCCGAACATTTCCTGTTCGCGCGCGTTCCACAGCGAAACCAAATCCAACGTTTGCAACGTTTCTTGCCAACTCAAACTTTGGTCGCCAGTGCGTTTTAATTGCAGGCTCAGAAGTTCATCCAATTCGTTTTGCAAGCAAGAAAAAGCGGGCTGGCCGACGAGATTATTTAATTGCAATGGATCGGCGATGTTATCAAAAAGCAGCCACGCTTTGCCATCCCAAAAACGCGCATAAGTGTGTGTTTTGGTGCGCAGGCCGCGCCACGGCTGCACGTTTTGGCGCAAGCCTTCGTCGGTTGTGACAAGTTCCTGCAACAGCACGCAAGCGGGCGCTTGGCAAGGCTGGCTGCGCATCGCAGAAGATAAATCGACGCCATCGAAAAGCGTGTTTGTTTCCACATTCATCAAGCCCAAAAGCGACGGCGTGAAATCGCAAATGGAGAGCAATGTTTCGCTTTGCGTGCCAGCGGAAATTTGCCCCGGCCAGCGAATGACAAACGGCACATTGATCGCTTCGTCGTAGGGCAATTGCTTTTTCATTAGGCCGTGCGACCACAGCATATCGCCGTGATCGCTGGTGAAAACCACAATGGTATTCTCGGCCAAATTTGCTTCGTCGAGAAAAGCCAACAAGCGCCCCATTTGAAAATCAAGCGCCGAAATTGCCGCATAATAATTTTTCAAAGTCGCGCGACATTCCAAGCCGCGCGCTAATTCGTTGGGCGTGTTTTCGATGACATTGCTGCGTGGCTGAACTTCGTTATACAGCGCGCGAAATTCATCCGGCACCAGCGGATACGGATCGTGCGGCGGCCCCCACGACAAGAAAAGTGCGAACGGATTTGCTTGATTTTGATGCAAAAATTCAAGGGCCAAATCGGTCTGGATTTGCGGCTCGTAGCCGGGCAATTCGATGAGTTCGTCGGTATCGCGATAATATTTCGGATGCGCGTAATCGTGGCTGCAATTATAAGCCGCCCAAAAATCGAAACCATGACGGCGTGGCCCCGGCGGTGTGAATTTGCCGCGCGGCACGCCATCGAGATGCCATTTGCCGGCATAGCCCGTCGCATAGCCAGCCTCTTTGAGAAAATTTCCAATGCTTGGAATTTCTTCCGGCAACGGCAAATCGTTGCCAACCACGCGGTTATGCTGCGGCAAAAGTCCGGTCAACAAAATCGCGCGACTGGGCGTGCAAACCGGCGCGTTGGCAAAGCAATTTGCGAATCGCGTGCCTTCGGCGGTCAAGCGATCAAGGTTCGGCGTGTGCAACTTGCCTTCGTGCCAATCGCAAGCGCGCATTTGGTCGGCGAAAACGAAAAGTAAATTCGGACGCGACATAGAATTTCAGCTTCACGCGATAGTTAATTCCAGCGTTGCAATGGATGCAGCCGGCAAAGTAACGCTCAGTTTGCTGCCGTTTAATTTGGCTTCGTTGAATTCTTGCGGCGCAACTGTATTGGGCGCATCGAAAGTGTTGTGCGCTTGCGTTTTGTCGGCGTGCAAGAGGCGCCCGCTGACGCCGGAAATATTGGCGCCGCGCAGTTCGCATTCAATGGTGGCTTCGCGCGAATTATCAGTGTGCGCCAGCGAAAGTAGAATCTTGCCGTCTTTCAGCGAAGCCGAGGCGCTAACGGCGGCGATTTTTTGGTCGCCGCTGCTAAATTCATCGCCTGACAAGTGCAAAGGCAGCGAGGTGGCGTCGTGATGACCTTTGAACATCTCGAAAACGTGATAGGTGGGCGTAAGCGTCATGCGCGCGCCATCGGTAAGAATCATGGCTTGCAAAACGTTGATGGTTTGCGCGATGTTAGCCATCTGCACACGCTCGGCGTGTTTGTGGAAAATATGGAAATTCAGGGCGGCGACAAGGGCATCGCGCATGGTGTTTTGCTGATACAAAAAGCCGGGATTGGTGCCCGCTTCGACGTTCCACCATGTGCCCCATTCGTCCACGATCAGCGCCACACGCTTTTTGGGGTCGTAGCGATCCATGATGGCGCTGTGACGCGTGATAAGTTCGTCCATCAGTTGCGTGCGCTGTAAAACGTGATGATATTGCGTGTCACTAAATTCCGTGGCGTTACCTTTATCGCCCCAATCGCCGCCGTGGGTGTAATAGTGCAAGCTGAGGCCATTCATATGGCCTGCCGCGCGCTCCATTAAAACGTCCGTCCATTTATAATCGGCGACGTTCGGGCCGCAGGCGATTTTGAAAACTTTGTTGCCGCTGAGATGGCGCACATAAGTTTGAAAGCGGCGGTATTCATCAGCGTAATATTCGGGCCGCATAGTGCCGCCGCAGCCCCAGTTTTCGTTGCCGACGCCGAAATATTTTAGCTTCCACGGAGCTTCTCGTCCGTTTTCCTGTCGCCATTTCGTCATCGGCGATTCGCCATCAAAGGTGCAGTATTCCACCCATTCTTGCATTTCCTGCACGCTGCCACTGCCGACGTTGCCGCAAATATAAGGCTCAGCGCCCAATTGTTCGCAAAGCTCGAAAAATTCGTGCGTGCCGAAGTGATTATTTTCGACCACGCCGCCCCAATGCGTGTTGAGAATCGAAGGCCGCCCTTCGCGCGGGCCGATGCCGTCTTTCCAATGATATTCATCGGCGAAACAGCCGCCCGGCCAGCGCAAAACCGGCGGGTTGAGCTTTTTCATGGCGCCCACAACATCGTTGCGCAGACCTTTGGTGTTGACGATGCTCGAATCTTCGCCAACCCAGAAGCCTTCGTAAATGCAGCGGCCCAAATGCTCGGCGAAATGGCCGTAAATATTTTTGTTGATGACTGGCCCGGCTTGATCGGCGTTGATGATAAGCGTGTTCATAGTGGATTCTTTCGATGTTTTGAGCGGCGCTCCCAGTTTGCCCAATTTATGTGAAACTGACCGCGAAATTTTTGTGAACAGGGCGCAAAACCGGGCCGTCAGCGCGTTTCAGTTGACAAAGTTCGGTTCTTGCAAGAATTTGCGCGCCGAACAGAAATCGCAAAACGGCATTTGATTTGCGATTTTTGAAAAACCATCTGGGAGGAAAACTTATGAAAAACAAGAATCGCTTTATCGGACTTTCGGTGGCAACGGCCATCGCCGCCACCTCGCTTGGTTTCGGCGCCGCCAAACCCGCCGAAGCCAGCACCAAAGGCCGTCGCAACACGACCGTCGCTTTAGGTGCTGTGACCGCTTATGGCTTGCTCAAGCATAAGAAAAAAGTCGCCATCGTAGGCGGCGTGGGCACTGCGGTTGCCTACAACCGCTACAAGCACAAGAAAAACTGGGAAAAGCGCACCTCCGAGCAGCGCCGCCGTGCTTGGTATCAAAACCGTTATGGCCGCAACTGGCGCGACCATTACGTTCCCGGTTCGTAAGAACTGGAAAAGCAAAAAGCCCCTGAAAGATTTTCGGGGGCTTTTTGTTTTGGCAGGCTCCAAGGGGGCGCAAAGTCACATCTTGCCGATGCCCTATGGTTTCACGGTAACTCGGTAACTGGCGTTTGCGCGTCGTCTTTTTTCGGTTCGGGCTCTTTGCGCGGGTCGAAGCCGTAATTATGCAGCAACGGGTCTTGGTCGCGTTTGGGCAATCCGTAACTCAAATAATGCCAGATGCGGCTGAGAATATCTTCGGCGGCGAGCAGTTTTTGTTTGCGCAACTCTACTAAATCGGAGCGCGAACCCACCGAAGACAGCAGTTCGTTGTCGCTCAGGCGCTTTTTGAGGGGAGTAATCTGCGTAATCCAATCGGCGGGCAAAACGGCAGCGGCGTTGTGATTGGGGTTGTTTACATCGGCAAAATCGGCGCTGGTGGCGATGAATTGCCCCAAAAACCTGCGCACGCGACTTTGATCGAATTCGCCCAAATTGCCGCTTTCAAAGCCATAGGCCACCAAAAGCGGCAAGCTGTTTCCGGTCAGCGACAAACCTTTAATCCGATTGTAAACGGCGTGAATCATCGTTTCAGCGACGGGATAATCCACTTTCAACTGGTCGCTGGCGGTGCGCCGATTGCCTTCGCTGAGGGGAATATCTTCGTTGGCGGCGACTAAATCGTCGAAAGTATCCTGCACCTCGGCACGAAATTCGGTGGTGAATTTCCATCTTTTGCCGGTTTCGACCTGAAAATCGGCCTCTAAACACTGTTCTAATTGGTCTGTAACCTCAGAAATACTGCTGTTTGGCATAAGAGCCTCCTGAAAAACAAGAATTACGGCCCAAGACAGGCCGGAAATGGTCAAAGATTGATAAGAAAAATTAATGCAAGCTCTCTCCCCTATAAGGGGAGGTCTCAACCGAAATCGGTTTGCGCCTCCCCGTATAGGGGGAAAGGCTAACCGAAATCGTTTTGCACTTCCCCCTATACGGGGAAGTCTCAACCGAAACTGTTTTGTGCTTCCCCCTATAAGGGGAGGCTTCAACCGATTCCGTTTGGTCTTCCCCTTATAGGGGGAAGCTCTAACCGAAACTGTTTTGCGCCTCCCCTTATAGGGGGAAGTCTCAACCGGAATCGTTTTGTGCCTGCCCCGACACGGGAAACAGTAAAAACACAGCGGCGGGACTTTCAAAAGCTATTTTAACGCCCTAAAATACGCTTTGGCAAGCCCAAAACCGCAGTTTTTTCACAAAAATTATGAGTGTTCGCAGTTTACGTAGTCGGATACGGTTTTCAGGCGTTTATGACGCCTATGTATTTTCGACTATTTTAAGCATGAAAAAGCGGTTTTATGCTGCCCATTTGCGGGTGAATAACGTTGTTTGGGCTGCGGCGCGAGGCTTGGCTGCGTGTGTCATACTTTCTGAAATGAATGGCACAGTCCGATGGCGTGGCTATGTCCGCGTCAAGAACAAAAATAAGGCACTCGAACGCTTCAACACGATGCGAAAGCTCATTGGCAAAGAAGCCAACTTGGTTTCATGTGAACAATACTGGAAAACTAAAGAGCTTTATGAAATTGTGTTTACTACTGATTGGTCTTGCGATACAGTAGAGAAGGCGGTGTTCGAGGTTTTGATACTCAGCCAAAAGTTACAAATTGATTGGGATCTGAGTGGCCCCCACGTTTATCAAAATGGTGTCGTTCAAATCGAAGGATTATTCAATAGCAGTGGTCAATCTACAAAAATCCCGAACCTTGAGTGGATGCTGTATCAGCTACACATCGAAATTGGTTAGCGAAAGTTGACCAACCGCGATAGAACAAGAGACTATGTTAGCAGGCAGTCCCTTTAGCGACTATTCTGAGTTTGAAATAAAAAGCGCGTTTCTCAAGTGAGAAGCGCGCTTTTTGGTGCGGGTTCGACGCGCTTTGCCGTCCAAAAACCATTGGCGCGGTTAAAAAGTGTCGCGATTCCTGCCAAACTGAGGGCACTCCAAGAGGAAACGGAAACCATGAAAATCACCGGATTGAAAACATTTGTTATCGGGTCGGGCTGGCGCAATTTGATTTTGTTGAAGTTGGAAACCGATGAGCCGGGACTTTACGGCATCGGCGAAGCGACGGTGCAGTGGGGCGATGAAGGAATGCTCGGCTACTTGGTTTCGCTGGAAAAACGCTACTTGCTCGGCCAAGACCCGCGCGATATTGAAGCGCTTTGGGAGCGCGTTTATCGCAACGAATACTGGCGGCGCGATTTCTTTGTCTGCTCGGCTTTGGGCGGTGTGGAAATGGCGTGCTGGGATATTCTCGGTAAGTCGCTCGGCGTTCCGGTTTGGCGCTTGCTCGGCGGCAAATGCCGCGATAGCGTGCGCGCTTATGCCAACGGCTGGTATCAAGTGGAGCGCACACCCGAAAACATTGCTCGGCGCGCGAAAGAGGCCGTCAAAATGGGTTATACCGGCCTCAAGATTGACCCGTTCGGTGCCGGTTCGTATGAAATGACCGAAGCCGAAAAAGTGCAATCGGTGGATATTATCGCTGCCGTGCGCGAGGCTATCGGGCCGGACGTAGATTTATTCATCGAAATGCACGGGCGCTTTGCGGCGCACACGGCGATTGATATGTGCCATCGTTTGGCGCCTTATCGGCCCGGCTGGTTTGAAGAACCGGTGCCGCCGGAAAATACGCACGCGCTTTTGGAAGTGCGCCGCGCCGTGGCGCATTTGGGCATTCCGGTTGCGGCAGGCGAGCGACTTTTCACGCGTTATTTATATCTCGATTTATTGCGCGAACGCGCCGTGGATATTATTCAGCCGGATGTTTGTCATGCGGGCGGCATTTCGGAAACCAAGAAAATCGCGGCGATGGCCGAAGCGCATTATTTGCCCGTCGCGCCGCATAATGCCTGTTCTCCGGTTGGCACCATGGCCTCGGTGCATCTGGCGGTTTCAACGCCCAATTTCAAGATTCAAGAAACCTTCGACGACATGGTCGAGCCGTGGGTGCGCGAGGCGATTATTGGCCGTCCCGAAGTGAAAAACGGCCATTTTGAAGTGCCGCAAGCGCCCGGTTTGGGCGTGGATTTGGACGAGGAAGTCATCGCCGCCCATCCGCCGATGGAAGGCTTCATGGATTTCTGGAAAACCGGCTGGGAAAAGCGCGATACCTATCGCAGCGAGTGAAGCACAAGACACAGGATGAGAAATCAAGGGCGCAAAGACAACGGTTTTTCTGACATTGCTTACTTCGTTTGGGGTGGATTCTTTGCAGGATTTATCTCTATGTTGGCGCTGGTATATTTACGTGTTCCGCATCCGGCGTTTGACATTATCTCAGTCATCGCTTGGTTGCTTGGTGGATTTGCAGGGCACGCTTTGCATTCGAAGAAGCAATTGTAATCACAATCTGTGTGCTGTCGAAACAGTGAAAATCACTCGAAATTTCGTGAAACTTTGCCGCCCAGCGCAATGCCGATGGTGGCTGTGGTGCCGCCGCCGTAAAACTGGCGCAGCGACAGCAAAAGCGTGGCGTTTTTGCTGAGTGGGCGATAAGCCAAAAGTGCTAATTCAGTGGGCGTTCGTCCGGCCAAACTGGAGGCTTTCAAGTTGGCGTATTCCAGATAAACCTCCCAGTCGGTTTTGTCGTAAAGCCACGGCGAAGTGATGCCGATGGTAGTCAAAGTGCGCTTTAGCGGGTCGCGTCCGGCTTCGCCGTAAAGTTCCATTTTGCGATTGAGCAGCGAAAGCCCGAAGTCCACTGTAGCGCCCGGTTTGGTGTTGATGCCGTTGATGTTTTTGATGTAATGCAGCAGGTTGACGCCGATGTTGGCTTTTTCCCGCTGCGTGGAATAGCGCGCGTAAACACCATTTTGCATACCTGCCACGCGGAACGGCAAATTGCGCGGATAAGCGTCCACTAAATAAGCCAGTTCGATATTTTGATTGGCCGACAAAGGGTGCGAAACGCGCACGGCATCCATCGTATTGCGGCCACCAGCGCGCACCATCGAACCGAACAGCGTGGCTTGCACCGGGCCGTTGAGAAAATGCTGGCGCCCGGCTTCGATTTCTTTTTTGCCATCGCGCCACAACAAAGAAGCGTGCGATATGGCGCTGAAATCTTGCGTGGTGCGCGTCCCCACAGCGTTACGGCTGCTCAGGCGCAGCGGTTGATATTGAACGTCGGCAAAGAGTTTGTCGCGGGCGCCGAACACGCGAAGGCTGCCGCCATAAGCGATGACGCCGCCATCGCCATAAGCGCCTACCAAGCCGCCTTCGGCCCCCAATGCGGTGCCGCCGTGATCTAAGTTGCTGCTATGCAAACGTTGCAAAGCGCGCTCGGCATCTTGCACCGTGCCGCCATTTTCAACGGCCCCGGCGGGCGCGATTTGCAACGCGGCAAAGCGCGTGTTGCGCAAACCCTTAGATGTCGTAAGAGCGAGAGTGCCGCCGCCGTGTCCCGAATTATCATCGCCAAAGGGGTCATCGGCGCCGCCACCTCCGCTGCCGCCGCCGCTGCCACTATTGCTACCAGAGCGATCTTCGTTGCCCAGCGTGTCAAGCGCGGTTTCCAGCACGTCATCGGCACCGCCGGGGCCGCTATTGCTGCCCCGGTTGCTGCCTTGCCCCTCGGAGCCGGAGTAGGGATGATCTTCCGGCGAAGTGGACAAGCCGCCGCTGCGATCACCACTTTGATATTGAAAAGGCGCAGCTTTGCTCAAAGCGGAAAATAGGCCGCCCGCCAAAATACGAATGGATTGGCCCGGTTGCAGCGTAATGCGTTCTTTCGCGGTAACGACATCCATCGCTCCGGTGTAAAGTGTAAATTCGGAAGTGCCATCATCTTCAACGCGAATTACGCCGACAGTGCCCTTGATTTCCGCCGCAGCCGTGCCGGTAAGAACACGGCCCGGTTTGAGAAACGAAAACAGCAAGGCGCCGCGTGATAACGTCGCATCACGCGCGCCTGAAATTTCCAAAGACGAAAGTTGTCCGAGGCGAATCAGCGAGCCGTCGGTAAATAGAATGTCGGCTTTGCTGCGTTTTCCGGTGCGCAGGGCGTCATTTTGCGCCAGCGTCAGCCCTTTTTTGGCATTTTGCCACGGGTTTTGGCCGCTACGCTTTTCCACACTTCGCTCTGTGACGCCCACACGGGCAATTTGAGCCTGAACTGGCAAGGTGATAAGCGCAAAGACAGCCATCACTTGTAGGAAACGCCAAGCGTCGAAACGAAGTTTTGTG
Source organism: Abditibacteriaceae bacterium (assembly GCA_031372065.1). Taxonomy (GTDB): domain Bacteria; phylum Armatimonadota; class Abditibacteriia; order Abditibacteriales; family Abditibacteriaceae; genus DASWNL01. Next base: position 24,357 of record JANMKN010000010.1, read on the forward strand.
GGCATTAGTAATACCTTGTTGGTGTAGATTTTTGAAAGAAAAAAATGAAAGACGCTTTTATCTTATCAAATCGAGAAGCACCTGAACGATTGGGGTAACCTAAAAATAAGGAGACACCATGAATCCACAATCACCATTTGACATGAATCAACCAACGCGCATGACGGGTGGCGCGCCGCCGCAGGCTTCCGGCGGCATTCACATTGACGATGACGGACGCGGGCAGGGCAGCGGCTTTAGTTATCAAATCTCGCATGGGCCATCGTTTGCTTTAGCCATTTTTCAATTGGCTGCCGGACAAAGCATTCAAGCCGAAGCGGGCGCGATGGTTTCGATGTCGGGCAACATAGATTTGCAATCGCAAATGAAAGGCGGCTTGATGGGCGCCTTGAAGCGCGCTGTCGGCGGCGAAAGCGCGTTTGTGTCCACTTTTACGGCGCAAGGTGCGCCGGGCGAATTAACGCTGGCTCCCGGCGCTCCCGGCGATATTGCCGCCATCGAAATGCGCAATCAGGCGTTTTTTGTGCAGTCCAGCAGCTATTTGGCGGGCGATGCCGGTTTGCAAATTGATACGCGCTGGGGCGGCGCGAAATCGTTTTTCGGTGGCGAAGGCTTATTCGTTTTGCAAGTCATGGGCACCGGTTTATTGATGGTTTCCAGTTTCGGCGCGATTTATCGCAAAAGACTGGAACCCGGCGAGCGTTATGTGGTGGACACCGGCCATTTAGTCGCGTGGGAAGGCTCAATGCAATATCAATTGCGCAAAGCAGCGCAGGGCTGGTTGCGTTCGATCACATCGGGCGAAGGCATCGTCGCCGATTTCATGGGGCCGGGCGAACTGCTCATTCAAACGCGCAATTTAGCCGCGTTTGCGGGCCTGATGAAGCCCTTTTTTCCCAGCCAGAGTTCGGGCGGCAGCGGTTTGAACTTCGGCGGCGATTGACTTTAAAACTCGACTACCAAGCCGTCGCGTGCCGAAATCGCATTGGGGCAAATTTCGAGCAAATCAGAAAACAAAGAATCGTCTTCGAGAGGTTCGTGTTCGGTGAGCGGGTTAAAATGCGTCAGCGCGATATTTTTCACTTTGGCTTCACGCACCACTTGAAGCACTTGCTCGGAAGTGCAATGGCCCGACGCGGCGGCAATTTCGTGCAAGCTATCGCTGAAATTGCGTTCATGCACTAATAAATCTACGCCGCGCACGAAGTCAATATAACGTCCGTCGCCTGCGGTGTCGGTGACATAAGCCAGTGATTTTTCCGGCCAGTCGAAGCGATATGCCAACGAGCCGCCGGGGTGCGTCAGCAAAAAGGATGACACCTGCGCGCCGCAGATAGTAAGCGGCTTATCCGGTTCGACAGTGACCGTTGGATGCCCGAAGGGGAGCGGAAACAAAGGCGAATCGAATAAATCGTTTTGCACGACATCCAAAGTGGCGGCATCGGCGTAAAGTGTGACTTTGGTTTGGGTGTTCCAGAGCAGATTTAACAAATAGGTCAGGCCGCTCACATGGTCAAGATGGGCGTGCGAGAGAACAATATGCAAATGTTTGGGCAAAGGGCGGCCAATCAGTCGAAACAGACCCGTTCCCGCGTCCAACACAATGGCGCAGTCAGGCGCATTGGGAACGGAGGTTACATAGGAGCAACTGGTATGGCGATGCAAGTTGGGATGATAACCTGCTGTGCCGAGAAATTCGATTTGCATAAAGTTGAAACGACGCTAACTTCACGTTTTTGGCCTACGACAAAACAAGAACAAATAGAGTTGTGCCCTTCATTTTAAGTAACGGCTTCGGCGCGCGCAATCGCCTCATCAATTCCCTCATCGGGTTCGCCTAAATAAGCGGCGATGACTTGCGGATTGTTTTGCACTTTATGCGGCACATCGTCGGCGATTTTTACGCCGCCATCCAGCACAATGACGCGCTCGCAAATGCCCATCACGACGCTCATATGGTGTTCAATTAAAAGCACTGTCAAACCGAACTGCTCACGCACTAAACGAATAGTTTTGGTGACTTCGTTGGTTTCCGAGGGGTTCATGCCCGAAGTTGGCTCATCCAGCAGCAATAATTTCGGGTTGGTTGCCATCGCGCGGGCGATTTCCAGTTTGCGTTGCTCGCCATAGGCTAAATTGCGCGCTAAAGTTTCGCTGCGCCGTTGCAATCCAAAGATTTCTAATAATTGCGCGGTTTCGTCTTTTATCCACGCTTCCTGGCGCGCTTGTTTGGCATCGCGCAAAAGTGCCGACAGCAAACCATAACCGGCGCGGCCCGCGAACGCGCAACGCACATTGTCTTCGACAGATAAATCGCCAAACAAGCGGATGTTTTGAAAAGTGCGCGCCACACCGCGCCGCGTTAATTGATGCGGCTTGAGCGATTTTCCCGCGCTGGCGACGCGTTTTTCGTCAATCCAAATTTCACCCGCCGTAGGCGCATAAACGCCGGTGATTAAGTTGAAAACCGTGGTTTTTCCGGCGCCGTTTGGCCCGATAATGGCCGCCATTTGCCCTTCGGGAAGCGCGAAAGACAGCGGCGACACTGCCGTTAAGCCACCAAAGCGAATTGAGGCTTCTTTGAATTCGAGAACATTGCTCATCAGCGCCTTTGATTATAGCAAGGCGCCTGATGTTATCAAATTTCACCGGAACAATTCCGACTTTTAAATCTTAGGATTGCCCTATTGCGGCTCCGACACGCAATAGGGCAATCCTAAGATTTAAAACGTCCAGCCTTTACGATAATCGCGTTTGAGGTAGTCGTTGATTTTCGCGATGTTCGTGCATTTATTGCCGTCCCATTCGACGGTGTTGCCTTTGCCCGCTTTGATGCCGAGCACGCCGAGCAAAGTCAGTTCGGTCAGCGGCGCGGCGACTTCGAAATTGGAACAAGGTTTGTGCGACGGGTCGCGCACGCCGCGCAAAAAGTCGTCGGGATGACTGCCTTTGATGCGCTCGAACTTTGCTGTGGGCACGGGCGTGGCTTTGAACAATTCTTCGGGCAAAATGCGCACGCCGCCGCCGTAAAAGCCGGTATACATCATGCCTTTGTCGCCGACATAAAGTGTGGCGTTGCCCTCGAAGCGGTCGGCGCCATATTTCTTTTCCATCTCCACCAAAATCGGCGGCTTGACGCGCGCGGCAGGCGAGGCGCTATCGAAAAAAGCGCCCGGTTCATTGCTTTCGACGCCGCGTTTTTTGCCGTCATACCACCAGACTTTTACCGGCGCCAAATCGCCGCGTTGCGGATAATCCCAGCGAATGACCGAGCTAAAAGGAAAGCGCTCATCGGTGCCGCCATAGTTGTCTTCGAGCGTGATTTTGCACGGCCCGTTTAAATTCAAAGCCCAATGCGCGCCGTCCATAATGTGGCAACCTCTGTTGCCCAAAGCGCCGCCGCCGTAAGAGTGCCAGCCGTGCCATTCGTGCGGATGCAATTCTTTCGTCACTACTTTGCCGTCCGGCTTTTTATAAACGTAATCGGGATGATAATCCAGAAACGGCGCCGGGCCAATCCATGCATCCCAATTCAATCCATTGGGCGGCGGCGTTGCTGCCGGGCGCGGCCCCACGCCGCCGTTGACGGCATCGCACCAGTGATAAACCTCGGTCACGTTGCCGATGGCGCCCGCTTGAATATATTCGACCAAACGCCGATAACCTTCGCCCGAATGCCCCTGATTGCCCATTTGCGTGGCGACTTTGTATTTTTTGGCGGCTTCGGCCAGCATTCGCGCTTCGGCAATATCGTAGGACATCGGTTTTTCGACGTAAATACCCATGCCGTTTTCCATCGCCAGCATGGAAACCAGCGCGTGATGATGATTGGGCGTGGCGGTGAAAACAGCGTCCACTTGCCCTTTCATGGCCTCGAAAAACTTGCGATAATCCGCGAAAGTCTTGATTTCGTCGGGGTTTTGCCCTTCTTTTTTGGCGCGAGCCAAGGCGTTTTGCAGATTCTTGGGGTCGGGTTCGACCAGCGCCACGATTTTCTCTTTGGCCGCCGAAGGAATGTGAAAACTTTCTCCGCGCCCGCCGCAGCCGATAATCGCGCAACGCAGCTTTTTGTCCGGCTCCGCCGCGATGATGTAAGGCGCATTGAAAACCCGCGCGCCCGACAGCGCCGCTGCCCCAAAAGCCGCGCCTTTAATTAAATGCCGCCGACTGATTTTTTCGTTCATGCTTTCTCCTGAATGCTTTTTGCGATTGTTCTTTGATGCTTCGCGGCGCCATTTGAGGCGTAAAAAAAGCAGATTCAAAGCGAGCCTTGAATCTGCTTTTTGCGTGAAAGACCTTACTGCCTATCTCGTCCTGTCCCGCCCGTAAACAAGCGGGCTGAGGTAAAAACCCCGTGAACGGGGCTAATTACGCCATTTTTAGACCCGTTTACGGGTCTTTTGCCCTCAGCCCAGCGCTTCAGCGGTGGGTATGGTAAGGCCTTCTAAGCCTGTGTCGAAACCGCGAAAATATCGCTCCACTGGCCGATTTCGTTGATGCCGTCGGAGTAGCGGAATTGATATTCGCGCGAATCGGCGCGGCCCGGATTGGCGTTCGGCGTGGTGTCCGTCCATTTGCTGGTGACGATGGTATACGATTTTTCCCACTCGCTCGCGCCGTTGCGGCGCATATGGCCTACAATCAAGCGATAGTGACCCATCACCAGCGTAAATGTCACCGCGCCGCCGGGCAACGTCACCGGCGTTTTGCCGCGCGGTTTGGCATCGTCGGGCGGCGGTGGCGGCGTCGCGGGCACTTCGATTTTCAAGGTGGTGCCGATTTGCTTGGTGTAGTTTTTGTGGCGCTTGATGTCGCCGACCAACTCGACCATATAATTGAAAATGCCCGTCGAAAGCGGCGAAGCGCCGACGGGTGGCGTGGGCGGCGCGGAGATGGTCGGATAGGACGGATAAACAAACGTGTTAGGCGTGCTATCGGTATCCACTTCGTCCACTAACGCCGAGAGATTGTTCCAGTAAATATGCGCCGTCGGCTCGGCGGTGTATACCAGATAATTGCAAACCGCCGCGTAATAAGTCACGGTCGCGATGGTGTTGCTGGTGAGTTCCAGCGGAGTTTGAAACTGCGGAACGTTGATGGAAAAGTCATTGAGCCAACCGGCTCGTGCCCCGCGTCCGCTGGGCAAATAATCGGGTCTAATCAAAGACATAGTAAACCTCTCCCCAAATTGTATTTGACGTGCCGAAACACGCCTGCAACAAATATTTATGCATTAAAGATTCTTTGTCAAGCGTCGCCCGCGCGAAAACCTTGCGCCCGTAAGCGCCGCGCTATGCTTCCCGTAGCCGGAGTTTGGGTTAAAACGCGCGGAGTTTTACTCATAACGCGCCGTGTTATGGTTAAAACTCGCGGAGTTCTGACTATAACGGGCGGTGTTTTGGTTGTAACGGGCAGTGTTTTAATTAAAACGCGCGGAGTTTTGGTTAAAACTCCGCGAGTTATGGTTGTAACGCGCAGAGTTTTGATTAGAACGCTGGAAATCCAACCATAACGCGCCGCGTTTCATCCAAAACACCGCCCGCTACACCCAAAACGCGCCGCCCCACGCCTATTTTTCGCCCCGCGCCGCCATTTCTTCCCGCAAAATCGCCAGATTTTGGCGGCAAGTAACGGTATCTGGATGCTCCGGCCCCAGTGACTTTTCTCTTATCGCTAAGGCGCGCTCCAACAACGGCTTGGCTTCGCTGAACTTGCCTTGAGCGTAGTAAAGCCCCGCCAAATTGTTCAGCGCAGTGGCAGTATCTGGATGCTCCGGCCCCAGCGCCTTTTGCAATATCGCTAAAGCCCGCTCATACAATGGCCCGGCTTCACTCAACTTGGCTTGCGTCTTATAAAGCAGCGCTAAATTGTTCAGCGCGAAGGCAGTTTCGGGATGCTCTGGGCCTAACACCTGCTCAAATATGGTCAGGGAGTGCTGAAACAATGGCTCCGCTTCGCTGAGCTTGCCTTGATCTTGGTAAAGTTGCGCCAAATTGTTCAGAGAAATGGCGGTATCGCGATGCTCTTGGCCCAGCACCTTTTCCCTTATTGCCAAGGAGCGTTTATACAAAAGTTCGGCCTTGCTAAACCTGCCTTGATCGCGGTAAAGCTCTGCCAAATTGTTCAACGAGGTGGCGGTATCGGGATGCTCTTGGCCCAGCACCTTTTCCCTTATTGCCAAGGAGCGCTTATACAATGGCAAGGCCTCGCTCAACTTGCCTTGCGCCCTATAAAGCTTTGCCACATTGTTCAGTGTGGTGGCCGTATCGGGATGCTCTGCCCCCAATACCTTTTCTCCTATTTCCAAGGCGCGCTCATACAACGGCTCGGCAGTGGCGTATTGGGCGCGTTGCTTCAGATAATAGCCGACTTGATTGTTTAAGCGGGCGACGTTTTCTGTTTCGATGCCCTGTTGCGCAGCGCGTCCGATAGCTAATAGCGCGTGCGGCAGAAAGCGTTCGCAGCGCGGCCACTCTTCAAATTCGGCCATGCCGAAAGTCGCGTCCAGCACGTTGACGGCGTGTTCGGCCCATTCGCGCTTTGCGTCGGCGTTTAAACTCTCGCGTAGCACCAGTTGCACCAGACGATGCAGGGACAGCGAGCGGTCAGCCGCATCGCGGGTCAACAGCGAACGACTGCACACGGCGCGAATCAGGTTAATGCGCTCCCACTCCGTCGCCAAAGCGCCGCCCAAGGCTGCGGTTAAGTCGCCATATTCATCTTCTAAAATCTCTTCGGGAATGTTATCGGGCGCGAAGAAGGCACAAAGACGCAGCAGACGCGCCGCCATCGGGTTTTGCTGCTCCAACTGCTCGTAGGCTAAGGTAAACGTGACGGTGACCGGCTTATGCGATTCGTCGCCCAAATCGCCATGCCGCGCCATCAATTGCAGGGCTTCTTGCTGATAAAGTCGCGTATATTCGCGGATGGTGCGATGATTTTCTTCGATAAACGCGCCCGCCTGCTCCAACGCCAGCGGCAAGCCGTCCATAGCCTCGCTGAGTGCTTTGGCGTCTTCCCATTGCGGCGAGGTGGCCGGTGTTATTTCACCGATGCGCTTCAAGAGAAACTCCGCGCCCTGCTCCGGCGATAGCTCTTCCAACGGGATGCGATTGGCAAAGCGTCCCGTCACCGACGAGCGCGTGGTGTAAAGCAGATGACCGCGCGCTCCCTGCGGCACAAAGCGGCTCGCCAACTTCAAATCATCAGCGTTATCGAGAATCAGCAGCCATTTATCATGCTCGGTTAGCCAGCGTTGCACCGCCTGCACCGCTAATTGCTGCTGCGCTGCGTCCTTTTCCGGCAGATTCAAAATCTTTTCTGAGGCCAACGCCGCAAAACCCGACACCAATTCGCTTTCGGTTTCGGACGGCACCCACAACACCGCCTCGTATTTGTCGGCGTGAAGATAGGCAAATTCCACCGCCGTCTGCGTCTTGCCGATGCCACCCAAACCCGCAATCGCCTGCCCCAACGCCACCGCGCCCTTCGACAACCCGGCTTCCAAGTCGCGCAACGCCTCCTCGCGCCCGGTGAAAAACCGATTGCGTTCAAACGGCACATTCCAGATGGTATTTGACGCAGGAACTGTCAGGCCCACCGACTCGCGCCGGGTGTCTTCCGATGAGCCTAACTGGGGGACGCGCCCGTTAAATAGCGCAGAATGTCCAGCAAATCATCCAACTGCTCGTTTTCTTCTGCCCATTCGTGAATTTTGTTGAGGCGCGTTTCAAGGTCCAACGCTTCCGAAGGCCGCTGCCTAATGGGAATACCGAGCAGGAAAATCAAGCGCGAATATTGGTTTGTCTTGAGAGAATCCAAATGACGAAGGACTTCACGGCGCTTATCACGGCCAAAGTTGAACGTTGTGGCCCGCGATTCTGCTTCTTCCTGCTTCAATGCGATAAAGTAAGCGGCATCCTGCGGGCCGGACGCGTTGGGCTGCGTGGGATAGGCGGTAAACGCCTCGTCGCGCTTGCCTTTTACGATTTGCGACTTACCAAAGGCACCTTTAAGTTCGGCAGGCAACGCCGCATAAGTGGCCTCATCAATCAACACGCCACCGGGCGCGGCTTTGGATTCAAGGCGCACCGCGCGGGCGATAGTGCCGCCCGCGATGTCGAACCCTCCACCTGCTTTCGGCTCCATCACAATGTCGCCCGTCGCCGCGCCGATGCGAAAAACGCGCTTCGCTAAATCCTGCGAGCGCGGCGCATTATGCGCGGCAGTCGCTTCCTGCACCGCCACAGCGAAACGATAGGCATCCGCCGCCGCATCGAACACTAAAATCGCGCCATCGCCTGTCGTCGCCATCACCGTTTGGGCGCGCGAGGCACTAACGGCGGTCAGACCAACATCAACTAAGCCTTGAATTTGCTTGTTAAGTTCGGCCACCGATGTTACATCCAAGCCTTGCTCAAGATTGTCTCCAATGGTGCTGTAGCCAACGAGGTCAAGTTCGAGAACTGTTTTTATCATTTCCGCCATCCTTTTAGTTAACCCAAGTTGCTACTTATAGCCCCACCCGTGAACGAGTGGGCTGAGAGCAACCAAAAGCCTCGTAAACGAGGCTGAATTTACAGTTTCCAGCCTCGTTTACGAGGCTTTTGCAGGTTCAGCCCATTGCTTTAGCTATGGGTAGGGATAGGTAGCAACTTGGGTTAGTTACTTAACGCTACGACTCACGATTCCATGTTTACAACATCCGCACCGCGCGTTGCACTAATTGGCGCGCGGACTGATTCTATTAAACAATTCAAAATCCAACCGGATGATAAATCACGTTGTTGGCTTTGCACCAATCTTTGAGCGGCTTGGTGATGGCGCCGGGGATGAAACGGCCTTCGGGGTCTTGCAGGCCGCCCAAAAGTTGCTGGCCGATGGCGTCGGTTTTTTCGAGGAGCGCCGCGTCTTGCACGCGATAATCCATCGGCGCCATCCAGTTGAAACCGTAGCCCATCATCACCGCTTTGGTAGTGCGGCCCAGCAAATTGGCGGCGCCCGCGTGGTAGGTGCGGTTTTCAAAAAAGACGGCATCGCCGGGTTGTAAAGAAGGCTCCACCGCGCCGATTGGGTCTTTTTCGCCTGCGGGAATGTTTAATTGTTCTTTGAGATGATTGCTGCCCGGCGCGAACATCGTCACGGCGGAACACGGCTCGCTTGTATCGGTGAGATAATAAGCGCATTTCATTTCGATGCGCGGGATTTGGGCGTGCCCCAAATCGTGCGGCGTGTCGGCTACATCGCGATGCCAGCCGGGTTGACGAAAATTGCGCGGCGTGCCTTTTTCATTCGGGTGCTTGTAAATCAAATGGCTCGTCACCAAATGGATATTCGGCCCGAACAATTGCACGATGAGCGGCACGGTGGTTTGGTGCATCAGCAAATCGAAAAACGCCTCGTCCATGCTGATGCAATTGCGAAAACTGTCGTAATTGCCGCTCATCGTCTGGCGATTGCGCGTTTCATCCGAACCAATCAAACGGTCACCCGCTTCAATCAAACGCGCGATAAAATCGGCGTCCAACGCCTTGCGCACGATCAAATAACCGTCGTCATCAAACTGCTGGCGCTGCTCTGGCGTGAGAAGTGTGAATTGCATGGAGTCCTTTTAAGGCACGACGTTGATGGCAACTTTGCCGATGGTGCCGTTGAAGCGGAAAGGCGCTTTGTAGTTGCCGACGGCATCGTTGATGTCGTAGCCAACGGAAAGCGCATCGCCGGGCGTTTCGTGCAAGGGCGCGGTTTTTGTTGTCACTACAGGCGCGTCGTCGCTGAGTTGCAATTCCATCACGCCGCTTTTGCTGAGTGTGACCTTGATATTTAACGGGTCGCCGGGCGGCAAAGTCGCGGTCAGCGTGGCTAATTTGCCGTCCACGCGCACCACGAAATGCACTTCGTCGTTGCGCAGAAAGAGCGCGTAGCCGTGAACCATTCCGCCTTGCGCCAGCAAAACGCCGTTGCCGCGTCTCTGAACTTCGATATTGATTTTCAAAGCGGCACTGCCGACATCAGGCGCGTCGTCGCGCAGCAGCACATCGCCGGTTTTCAATTCGAAATTTTGCGCTTGCCGTTCGGCTCCGTATGACGGTTTCCAAATCCACGGCAACACATCGTTGGTTCTGGCCCATTGACCCCATTGCGCGGCCATTTCGCTCACCAGTTCGGGATGTGTGGCCGCTAAATCATTTGTTTCAGCGCGGTCTTTGGACATATCATACAGTTCCCATTTGCCCATTGGCCCTTTGGCGACAAGTTTCCACTTTCCTTCTCGCACCGCGCGGTTGCCTTCGTGTTCCCAGAACAGCGGATAAGAAATTGGTGTTGATTTATCGTCGAACAAAGGCTGCAAACTGTGGCCGGGCAAAGGATAAATTTTTTCGCCGTTTAATTCTGGTGGATAGTCGGCCTTTGCCACGTCCACGCAAGTCGCCATAATGTCGGGCAATTGGCCGGGATGATTTTCAATGGCGCCGCGTTTTGCCATACCTTGCGGCCAATGCACAATCAACGGCGTGGCGATGCCGCCTTCGTGAACCCAATGCTTATATTCGCGAAACGGCGTATTGGAAACGTTCGCCCAATCGCGCCCATAGCCGATATAAGTGTCTTCGGCGCCAGCCATAATCGTCGGGCCGCTGCGCACTGGGCGGCCATCGCGCGTTTGCATCGGCGGCCAAATTTGCGGCTGCAAATCGTCGGGGCCAAACGGCTTGATGTTGTCGGGAATTTTGCTGGCTTCGCGTCCCATGCCTTCGGCGCAACCGCCGTTATCATGCAGATAAAAAATCAAAGTGTTGTCGAATTGGCCTTCTTTTTTCAGTTCCTCCACCAACTTGCCGACGTTTTGATCCATGCGATCAACCATCGCCGCATAAACTTCCATGTTGCGCGCGTCCCATGCTTTGTGGGGCATCTTGTCCCAGTCGCCGACAGTCGGCGGAATCGGCCAAGAAGCGTCAATCACGCCGAGTTCTTTTTCTTTGTTCCAGCGCGCCTGACGAATCGCATCATAACCGGCATCGTAACGGCCTTTATATTTGGCGATGTCTTCGGGCAACGCTTGCATCGGCCAATGCGCGGCGGTGAACGCGGCATACAGAAAAAACGGCTCGTTGGCGTTTTTCTGCTGATGCTCTTGCAGAAATTTAATGGCGTTATCGGCGATGGCGTCGGTGTAATAAAAACGCGGCGATTTGTATTCGGCATCGTTTTCCGGCGTGATGAAAGTATTATTTCTACACAAAGTCGTCGGGTCGAAGTAACTGCCCGCGCCGGTGATAGTGCCATAGAATTTGTCGAAGCCGCGCTGTCTCGGCCAGTTGTCTTGCGGGCCATCTTTTCCGGCGAATTTGGTGACGTGCCATTTGCCAGACATATACGTTTTATAGCCCGCGTCGCGCAAAACTTCGGCAATTGTGGCGCTGTTTTTGTTGAGGTCGCCGGTGTAGCCCGGCGCTTGTTGCATATCGGTCATGTGCCCGATGCCAGCGCGATGTGGATGCTGCCCTGTCAGCAAAGAAGCGCGCGTCGGACAGCAGCGCGCTGTGTTGTAAAACTGTGTGAAACGCAGACCATCGGCGGCCAATGCATTCAAATTCGGCGTCGAAATCTCCGCGCCGTAACAGCCAATGTCGGAATAACCCATATCATCGGTGAGAATCACAATGATGTTGGGTCGTTTCGGATTTTGTTGGGCGTGCAGTGTGTTTGTCATGGTGAAAATTATCAGCAAGAGTGCGAGAGTTTTGACAAATTTCATTGACCTTTCAACTCCGCCGGACGCCCTCCGCCGCGCCCGCTCGGTTTGGTCGCATCGTATTTTTCGTTGGGCACCGGCATTCGCGCGCCGACTTGCTTTTGCCATGCGTGCAATTCATTTTGCATCGCGGTGGCGCGCGCTGTTTCTTGCGCCGCGAGGTTGTTTTTCTCACCGCTATCAGTCGCTAAATTGAAAAGCTCGACGCTGTTATCGTCATACCATTCGATGAGTTTCCAATCGCCCTGCCGAATGGCCGCGCCCGGTGCGCCACCTTGATTGCCGTAATGCGGGTAATGCCAAAACAACGCGCGCTCTGGCGCTTTGCCAGTTTGAATTATCGGCTTCAAATCTATGCCGTCTAAAGGCTGATTGTGCGGCGGCGCGCCACTGGCTTTCATAAAAGTGAAAAAGAAATCGGGACTCGAAACCGGCACATCAATTTGCGAAGCGGCTTTAGTCACGCCCGGCCACCGAATGAGAAGCGGTTCCCGGATGCCGCCTTCATAAAGCCAGCCTTTGCCGCCGCGCAACGGCAAATTGGAAGTCGGCCAGCCTTCGCTGGTGGAAAGCCCGCCATTGTCCGATGTAAAAACCACGATGGTATTATCGGCAAGGCCGAGTTCATCTAATTTCGTTAAAACTTTGCCTGCGGCTTTGTCCATCGCTTCGACCATGCCCGCGTAAACGGGGTGATCTTGCGTTAGGCGCACATCGCGCGTGTCGTCGCGGCCCCATTTGGTTTCGAGTTTTTGTTCCTTGCGACGCGCCTCATATTTGCGCTGCAAATCGGGCCGCGCCATCAGCGGCGTGTGGACATCATAAAACGCTAAATACGCCAAAAAAGGTTTCTCTTGGTTGGCTTGCATGAACCGGCAAACTTCGCTCGCCAAGCGGTCTGGCAAGTGTTCACCCGGCGGGCCATCGGGCAAACGCGGATTGTCGTAGGGCGAAAAATATTTGTTGCCGCCATATGGCCCGCCTTTATCTATGCCGCCCTTATTCACATCGAAGCCTTGATCTTCGGGCCAGTGACCTTGCGGCCCCAAATGCCATTTGCCGAAGAAGCCCGTCGCGTAGCCTTGCGGTTTGAGCAGTTCGGCAATCGTCACTTTTTCGAGCGCCAGTTCGGTGTCGTAGGCGGCAGGCAACAGTTTGGTGTTGCGATTCCACTTGTCCGGCTGCTGCGCGCCGATGTAATCGGTGACGCCGGTGCGTTGCGGATATTGGCCCGTCAAAAGCGAGGCGCGCGTGGGCGAACACACCGGACAAGACGCGTAAGCCTGCGTGAATTTCGCGCCTTGCGTGGCTAATTTGTCGAGATGGGGCGTGTCGTAAAACGTGCTGCCGTAGCAACCCAAATCGCTCCATCCCAAATCGTCGGCGAGCAGAAAAACGATATTTGGTTTTTTAGCGGCTTGAGCCGTTGCGGGCGCAATCGGCGAAAGCGAAAAGGCGGTGCCCAAGGCGAGCAGCGGCATGATGGAACGACGCGACATGATGATTCTCCCCGAAAAACAATTTAGTCTTTGACAGCCCTTCACAACTTTTCGGCGCTGACGGCTTCCAAGTTTTTGCACAATTTTGCCGATGAGAAACGCGGCGTCCATACCGTAAACTGAGACCATGAAAAGCCCTTTTACCCTTGTCGTTTGCCTAAGTTTCACCCTTTTTTCGCTTTTGACCGCCCAAGAGGCACCGAAAACGCCTTTGCCCAACGAACCAACTCCGGTCAAATGGAAAAAGACCGTGCTTGACACCAAGTTCCGCTCTGAAGGCTCGACAGTGGCGGACGTGAATCACGACGGCAAAAACGACGTTTTAGTCGGCGATTTCTGGTATGAAGCGCCCAATTGGGCGCCGCACGAAATCCGCAAGCCCGGTGATTTCGGCGATGGTGCGCATTCTTACAGTGAAGCCTTCATGTGCTGGTCGGACGATTATAACGCCGATGGCTGGAGCGACCTTTTAGTGGTGGGTTTTCCCGGCAAAGCGGTGAAATGGTATGAAAACCCGCAAAATGCAGCGGGTTATTGGAAAGAGCATCTGGCGTGGGCGAGTAGTTGCAACGAAGTGCCGATTTATGCCGATCTTTTCGGCGACGGCAAGCGCCAATTGGTGCAGGCGAGTTGCGACGAAGGCCAAATGGCGTGGTTCGCGCCTTCGGCGGATGTCAACGCGCCGTGGACACTGCATCCGATTAGCGGCAGTCAAAAAGCGGGCGCGCAAGTGTGGGGCGTCAATCAATTCGATCACGGCCTTGGCGCGGGCGACATGAACGGCGATGGCCGCGCCGATGTTTTGGTGCGTCAAGGTTGGTGGGAGCAGCCCGCCGATGCCAAAACGCGCACCACGCCGTGGGAATTTCACGTCGCCAATATGGGCGACGATTGCTCGAATATCATCGCGATTGATGCCGATGAAGACGGCAACACCGACGTGATTACCAGTTCGGCGCACAAGCGCGGCATCTGGTTTCACAAGCGAATGCCCGAACGTCCGGCAGGCTTTGCGCGCACCACGATTTTCGAGGCCTTCACCCAAACACACGCCCTGAATTACGAAGACGTAAACGGCGACGGCGTCAAAGACTTAATCACAGGCAAACGCTGGTGGGCGCACGGCCCCGAAGGTGACGTTGACCCGATGGCGCCCGCCGTGTTGTATTGGTTTGAAATCAAGAGGACCAAAGGCGAAACCCCCAAACTCATTCCGCATTTAATTGACGACAACAGCGGCATCGCCACGCAATTTTGGACGGGCGACTTCAACGACGATAAGAAACTTGATGTCGTCGTCAGCAACAAAAAAGGCGTTTTTCTGTTTGAACAGATGTAAATTCGCTTTTGTGGCATCGCCTTACTTTAGATAGGGTGGCGGCGCGGACACAAATCCATTTTGCAAGCCGACTTGGAAGACGCTTTCGCCACGCGCTTTAGTGACAAGACGCTGGGCGTTTTTTAAAAGACACGCCGCACCTTTCATATCTCAATTAGACTGCACGGCATGGTTCTTTCTGATGTGGATTTGCAAGCAGCGTTGGCGAGTGGAAAAATTGGAGTGACACCAGAGCCGGATTTGGCCTCGCAACTTGGCGCGTGTTCGCTTGATTTACGTTTGGGCAATGAATTTCGCGTTTTCGAGCGCACGCGCAATGCTTTTATTGACCCGCGCGGAGCGATTGATTGGGAAAGTTTTACGCGTGTGATTCAGGTGGCGGATGATGAAGCGTTCGTCATGCATCCGCAGGAATTGGTTTTAGCGGCTACTATTGAAGAAATCACCTTGCCCGCCGATATTTTAGGCCGTTTGGAAGGGCGTAGCTCATTGGGGCGCATTGGCATTATCGTGCATGGCACGGCGCCGCTATTTTATCCGGGATTTTCGGGGCACGCCGTCATGGAATTGGGCAATATCGGCCCGATGCCGGTGGCGCTTTATCCCGGAATGCGCATCTGCTCATTTACCTTCGAGCGCTTGACTTCGCCGTCCAGCCGTCCTTATAAAGGCAAGTATTCGGGGCAAAGTGGGCCTGTCGGCTCGAAACTGCAAGGCGACTCGGAAATGAAAAGTTGATTTCGCCATGAGCCGCGAAGCGGCTCTCTCCTCCCTTACCTCCATTTCATTGGGCGCAAGCCCTGTTTGTCGTAGATTTCACTGCTTTATCCTTACTAACCCAAGTTGCCACCTATTGCAGCCCACCGCTAAAGCAATGGGCTGACCTTTCAAAAGCCTCGAAAACGAGGCTAAAGATGGCAAGTCCAGCCTCGTTCAAGAGGCTTTTGATTCCTTTCAGCCCACTCGTTTACGGGTGGGTTATAGGTAGCAACTTGGGTTACTATTTCTTCTCTTGTAGCGCGTCTGATCCCTTTTTTCTACCGCCGTATTCCCTTTTAAGCTGCACTTTTCCACCTGAAAGCAGGAAATTGCCTCATTTTTCGTGGATTCCGACGTTTTACCGCTACTATTTCTGCTTTTGCACCTTCTGTAACACGAAAACTTCTTCTTTAGCGCAACATTTTCTCTAATTGTAAAGATAGAAACGTCACTATATGACCTCTCATCATGCTGATTAAGCCTCTGCGAGCGATAATTAAAGCTCTCCAAGTGCCGACAAAGCCTCTCTGTGCGCCTACAAAGCCTCTCTGAGTGCCTGCAAAGCCTCTCCGAGCGCCTGCAAAGCCTCTTTGAGTGCCTGCAAAGCCTCTCCGAGCGCCGACAAAGCCTCTCCGAGTGCCGATAATGGCTTTCTTAGTGCCGACAAGAGCTTTCTGGGTGCCGACAAGTTATATACTCTTGTTACGTAGTGCGCTCATGGTAGGCACTGGAAAGAGCAGCAAAGCTGCTCGTCCCCTCACCCGGCCTCTCCCCCATTCGCTTCGCTGGGGAGAGGA
>JANMKN010000023.1:0-3132 GCA_031372065.1 Abditibacteriaceae bacterium
GGTTGAAAGTTTCAAGGTAGATTTCAGCTTGTGCTAAAATTATGGCATGAAGAAACGACCAACCAAACCGCAAGATGTGAACCAAGCGGCGAAAAGTATTGTTGACTTCTTGATAGACCTAACAGAAGCCGAAGAACAGGAAGAAACTCAAGCGGAACAAATTGCCCGACAAGGCGGCAAAGCAAGGGCCACTAAATTGACTCCGGCAGAGCGTTCTGCAATTGCCAAGAAAGCGGCACAAAAACGATGGCAGAAAGACTAATTTCTACATTTCATCATCTTCATCCAACTCGCTTTCGTCAAAACTGTCATCGTAAACGCCTGATTCACAAGCCTCTTGCGCTATCTGATTGAAGTCATAATCATATCCTTGGAGCTTGGCTTGAAACGGGTTGTTATCGTTGTAAGATTCGTGGTTAATAGCATGGCTCTTTACATCGTTTGCCATATCATCATAGTCAGCGTCAAAGACAGTTTGAGCGATGTCGGGCCGCGCATAACGCATATCCACAGGCGGCAATGTAATTATCTCGCCGTCAAACATTAGCCGAGGATGCCCATATATTTTAACCTTTTTCCCTTTTGGATTTGTCCACCTTGCCGCTTTTACCGCCTTTCGCAAAGACGCTTCAATTTGCTCCTCAACTGTAATCGGGCGCACTGGCAAGAGGTTATTGTCACGGGTATATTCCGTGATTGCTTTATAGTCAACCTCATGCGTATTGTTTTTGTTTTGCCAGTATTGAATTATTTTCAGTACAGTTTGTTTTTTCGACGCTTGTTTCATTAGTTTATTTCCTCATACTTAACTATTGGAACGGGATGACTCCATCCATCGGTAAACGCTGTCATTGTTGCAAGGTCTCTGATTTTTACCATGCTTGCGTGATGCGTATTAAAGCCAATTTCTCTGCGATGTTGGAGCTGTCCAACAATAATGCCAGGATGAACTTGCACTTTTGTAGCAAACTCAACAATTTTATGATTTGAAAAATATGGCTTATTCGATTTAATGAATTGCTCTAATTCTTTCTGAGCTATTAAGAAGTCAGCAGCTTCATCGTTTGCGCGTTTTTCTATTTCGTTCGGGGGGGCATTTTCAAAGTTATCAATGGATGTGCCGTCTTGATGCTTTATGTGCATTAGTTCGTGCATTAAAGCAAACCAAAAAGAGCCGATATTATCAAATCTAATAGATAAGGCGACAACGGGAGAATTTTCGTCCAGCCAGAAAGCAGCACCATCAATTCTGGCTCGTGGCAGCGGCTCAATTACCACTAAGCGAATGCCGTAACGCTGCAAAAGTTCCGCAACTTTATGGGCCGACTTTGAGCTTTTTATCGCCTTTTTTAATTTGCCGAATAGTTCCGGCAACCGTTTCTCGTCGTATTTAGAATCCGGCAGCATCCTAGCTAAATGCCGCGCCCGATGAAGCCAGGCCAACTCAGGTGTGTTTAGGGCTTCATCTTTAATGGTTCGCTTAAAAAACGCTGTTCTTTCTAATCCGTCACCGCCTACGCCTAGCGCAAAGAATTTCTCCATTTCTTTAGATAGAATCTCAAAATCGGTTGTTTTTGTTATCCATCCGCGCTTTTGCATATCTTTCAGAGGGTAATCTTGAATGAAACTGTTACGTCGAACCGTCTCCTCGTTTGGCTCGTTAATAAGTGACAGGCGATAGCGCATTTCAAGATTCAACCAATGTTCCGGCGTTTGTCCCAAAACTAACGCCAACTCTTTGGCGAACTCACCACTAATTTTTTCGCGTGTCAGGTAAAAACTAATGTCAGAAGGCGTGCGCCCGGTTATTAACGCCAAATCTGTTTGAGTAAGACCGCGAACCCCTAACTCATCCCTAATAAATTTACTAGGTGGAAACACTTGCTCAAAGCTATTCATGGTTTTTGTGTCCTTTTCTAAGGTACTTGCATAAAACATGGGCAGTTTACTTTCTCTTTAGCTGTGTGTCAATATGTAATTTCGGAAAATCGCAGAAACCTCTGACATTGTGTTGTTTTTCGCTTGTTTTATGCTTGCTGTCATGATAGAATCTTTCTTGTAAGGTTTTGATAGTTGAGGAGTTACTTATGAATTGCCCAAATTGCGACGGATTAACTAAAAAGCACGGCAAAGACAGAAAAGGACATCAACGCTTTCGCTGTTTAGCTTGTGAAAAGACTTTTATTGCGCCCCAAGACAAACCGCTTGGCTCAATGTACTTAGCCGAAGATAAGGCTTTGATGTGCCTTAACTTGCTCTGCGAAGGCATGAGCATCCGCGCCATTGAGCGTATTACAGGCGTGCATCGTGACACTGTTATTGATTTACTCGTAACCGTTGGCGACAAGTGCGAAAAGCTGATGGCTGAAAAATTCGTCAATTTGCCTGTGAGCAATGTTCAGGCTGATGAGATTTGGGCGTTTGTCGGCATGAAAGAAAAGACCAAGAACCGGCAAGGCTTGGAAGATGATGAGCAACTTGGCGATGCCTACACCTTTACGGCGATTGACCGCGACACAAAGTTAATTCTGTGCTGGCATCTGGGACGCCGCACGGCGGAAGATACGGAAATCTTCGTTGAAAACCTGTATTGGGCCACTGGCACACACTTCCAACTAACCACTGATGGCTTCGGCGCGTATCCTGATGCGGTTTCGTACAGCTTGGGCACGCGGGTTGACTATGGGCAAGTTATCAAGATGTTTGGCGTTGCCGAAGGCGACGAACGGCGTTATTCTCCGGCTGAATGTATCGGCATCAAAAAGAAAGCGGTTATCGGGCGGCCTGATTTTAAGCAAATGACGACGGCGCACGTTGAACGGCAAAACCTGACCATCAGAATGCACACCCGCAGACTGACAAGATTAACCAATGCTTTCAGCAAGAAATGGGAAAACCTGAAAGCCGCGCTTGCCCTGCATTTCGCGTTCTACAATTTTTGCCGGATTCATTCAACCATCAAATGTACACCAGCGATGGAAGCGGGTGTAACCAAGAGCGTTTGGAGCCTGAAAGATTTACTCAAGGCGGCAACACACTTTTAGGACACTACCCGCTGCTCCTCTCACTTGACCAACTGCCGGCGAGCGTGTATTATTGTGTGTTTGTGCGAAAGCCGCCATCTGTGGTGTG
>JANMKN010000038.1:0-5126 GCA_031372065.1 Abditibacteriaceae bacterium
TCCGCGAGCCAGCCCTCCTCGGCGGTGCGACCCGCGACGAGGATCGCGCAGGCTTCGAGGTCGGGGTCGCCGCCTTTGTCCGCTTAATGCACTTTACGCGCGTCGGTTGGCATCGCGGCGCGCTCGGTGGGCGATGTGCCGAAATCAATGGCGACGCGGTTGAAAACGCTCTGGAAATCCTTCAAATGCGCGGCGCGTAGCGCGACGAAAGGTTTTTTGGAAGCCGTTTCCAACTGCTGGGCAACGCGCTCATGCGGATCGGCACCGTGATATTTTTTGGAGTAATCGAAAACGTAATCAGTGCCTGCCGCGAGGAGAATAGTGGCTTCGTCGCAGTTTTTTAAGGCGATTTTGCCCTCCGCCACTTGCGCCGCGCCGCCTTTGGCAAGCACGCGCGCCATTGTTTCATAGCGCATTCCATTATTGAGCGCGCCTTTAAACGACAGTGTGTTGCCGTTGGCGCCTGTGGTTTCGCCGTGCGTGCCCTTCAATTCCACCGCGCCCGAAATCGCGCCGGGTTTATCGGCGCTCCAGCGCACGGCGATGACTTCATCGGCATGGCTGGCGAAAATTTCGCGCTTGAAAGTCACGCCGTTTTTCCTCCATTGCGTTGTGGCAACGGCTTCTGATAAATCCAAAGCGCGGCGATAATTTTCCGGCGCCGCTTTTTGCGCGGCGACTTGCGCCACTTGCGCGTTCGGCATTCCCGTCACGCTGATTTCGGCGACTTGAAAATGCTTGGCGCCGTTGTTTTTAAGAACTGTCAGGCGATAAAACCGATACGCCGTCGTGTTAGTAAAATTGTATTTTTGCGTGTCGCCGCGCCGGGCCATCGGCTCTTGATTTTCGCGCTTGTCGAGCGGCGTCCATGTTTGTCCATCGTTGGAACCGGCGAATTGCCAATCGCGCGCATCCCGCTCTGGATAATCGGGGCAGGAGGTGAACGCATACCACGTCGCGGGGGCGGCATTGGCGGGCATTGACACCTGCCACGAAACGGGTTTGTCATTGTGTTCGACGCACCACTTCGTATCGGCTTTACCGTCGTTGGAAAACTCAACTTCCTCGTTTTCAAAATAGGCTTTATGCCCGCTGGGCACGGAAAGCGTTGCCAATCCCGATGCGGTTTTTTCTAACGGCCCCGCTTGGGAACTGAGCAATAATTCGCCGAGCATTTGGTAACTGCCCATGCTGTCGTAATTGCCCGATGGGTTTTCGTCGCCCGTCCACAAGCTGTTTTCGTTTAGCACAAGGCGTTCGCTGTCGGTGCCGCCATAAACCAGCGCGCCAAGGCGCCCGTTGCCCACCGGCAGGGCCTCGTTCATGCCCGGCTTGGCCGGTTTGTCATACCACAGCGTTAAGTTGTTGTCGGACATAGCATGGCTTGCGACCATCGTTGTGAAAACGGCGGCTAACAAGAATTTCCTTTGTATCATGTTTGGTTTCTCCACAGCGAAGCAAATCATTCTTTGGCAAACATCACTTTCCAGTTCAGCGGGCCGGTTTTGGCGGGATTGAACATGACGCGCACGTTGGTGCCTTCTTGCGAAATTTGTCCGTCTGCGGCGCTTTGCACTTTCCAGCCTTGCGGCGCGTAAATTCGCAGTTCATACGGGTCGCCGGAAACGACTTCGCTTTGGCCGAAAATGGTGTTTTTCGTGTCATCCCATTTTTCGCTTTTGACATCAATAATGCCCTGCGTAATGTGCCGCGAAGTGCTGAGTAAAATCGGATGATTTTCAACGACGCGCAGGGCCAAAATGCGGCAGCCATGCGCGGGAATGGTAGAAAGCAAGCTGCCTTTAAAGGGCGCAATAAAGGTGTTTTTCCAAAAATCAAAGGCGGCATATTCGACATCGGTTCGCAATCCGCAGCGCGCCAAATACACGTTGAGGTCGGAGATTTCGTCGCTCCAATTATAAAGCGCCAGCACATCGCGGCGCGGGCCTCCCGAAGCATCCGTCACTTGCCACACGCGCGGTAATTCGTTTTCGAAAAAATCAACCGGACGCGTGGCGGCGTGGTGCGAGGGCATGGTGCGTCGCAAAATATCGAGGCGTTCGGGCGCCAAATCGGGCAGCCAATCGGAACTGGAATTGAGTTGACCGGCAATGGTCGGCCACGAGGCAATAGTGCGCGCTTCTTCGACAGGAATGCTACCGCGCAAATAAAACGGGTCGGGATCGTTATACCAAATTCGATTGTTGAGAAAGTAATAACGCGAACCGAAAACCGGGCTGGCGCCGACCCAGCCTTTCCAACTGCCATTGTTATCGGGGCCGATGCGCATGGCATCTACAAGGCCAATCGAGCCACCAAACGAGCGCATATTTTGCGTCATGGTGCAGCCCAGAAAAAACACATCGTTGCCCGCCGCTTTGCGCACAATTTTCAAGCCATCGCGGAAGGCTTCGATGTTGGTCTTGTCGGGGTTGAAAAAAACCGCGTCGCCGAAATCGTCTTCTTTGTAACCGGCATTGACATAAACCTGCTTAACGCCGATGCCGGTATAAAGGCCGTCCATTTTGAAATATTTGTAAGTCCATTCTTTGGAAATGCGTTTCACAATGTCGGCCACATATTTTTGCGCTTGCGGATTGGTCATATCGAGACTGGTGCCGCCCCATGATGTGTCATACGGCGTGCCTGCCTCGGAAGGTGCCCCGGCGCGTTTGACAAAAAGCTCTTGCTTGTCGGCGAACCACGGATCGTTATGCGTTCCGGCAAAGGGCATGAACCACAAGCCCGGTGTCAGACCTTGCTTTCGCAAAGCGTCGGCGGTGGCGCGCATTCCCGATTTATAAGCGCCGGTTTCGTTGAACTGCGTGAAGTTTTTCTTTGGGCCGTTGCCTTTGGCATCGCCTTGTTGCCAGCCGTCATCAATTTGCACGAAATCAAAGCCAAAAGGCTTGAGATTTTGCTTGGCATATTCGCCGATTTCGGCCAAGTGTGCTTCATCGGAAGCGCCGCCGTGTTTATTGGAATACCAAGTGCAATAGCCCACGGGCGGCGGCGGCAATTGGATGTTGTAAACCTGCGCCACGCTATAAGCCCACGCTTCGAGGCCCACGCGCGCGTCGTCGAAATAGCCAATCGCCAAAATTTCGCTGCTGGTTTTTTGTTTGGGCGCAAGGCGCAAGCGGCCATAATCACCCCGCGCTTCGAGTTGCACTTTGCCCTCAACGACTTTGCTAAACAGCACGCCCGATGCCCTGTCGTGCGTCAGCCAACCAGCCACCAAACCGTTGCGGCTTTGCGGCTCGGCTAATGCCAGCCACGCGTAACTGCCGGGATTGCGATCCGCATTGAGCAGTCCGCCGGTGCCCAAGGTTTTCAAGTTCGCCGCGCTTTGCCACTCGGCAGTAAGCGTGGCAACCGGCAGGCGATTAATAATTTGCTCGGTCTTTGCGCCATTGCGCAAATTCAGTTGTAAAAACGCAAAAGGCCATTGCGGATAAAGCGCGATGCTGCCTCCGGCCATGCCCAGCATTTTGCCTCTGCCTAAAACGTCATCGGTGACATCGCTGCCTTTGAACGGGCCTTTAATGCTCTGCAATTGCCCCGAAGCGACGGCTTTTCCCGACGGCAAAGCTGTCAGCCAAAACTTGCCATCGTCTTCCACGCTCACGCGCAAAAACTCGTTTTCAATGCTCACTTTTTTCTCCTCGCCCCATGACCATGAAGGTAATAGGGCAAGTAACAGGGCCAACACAAATTGAAGTTTCATAATAGTTTTGCGCCACGCACCTACCCAAAGGGCACCCGCGCATTCTGCATTTGCCATTCTTTAGCTGTTCCACTGCGTGATTTTGGTTTGCACGGCGGCGTGCGAAGCGTGCAGCAAAGCGGCTTCGGCAGCGGTGTAATTGTCCCACGGCAAGAGTTGTTCGACTTTTCCAGCGATGATGAGGCGCGCTCCGAACGGGCCTTGCAAATCGTTTTCGCCGTCGTGTTGAAACTGCGCGGCGATTTCGACAGAATGGCCTTGCAACAGCCATTCGACCAAATCCACTGTGGCGTGCGCCGTCGCCACGATGGTTTTGGCTTCGGTGTAATGCGTGGCGAGCGGCTTGACCGCCACGCGCAAATCGGGCGATAAAGTCGCGATGTGTTCGTAGGCGCGGGCCGGGCCGTTGTGCGGGTCGTTGTGCAAAAGTTGGACGAGATTTTTCATTTCGCGCAGCACCGCGCCGGAAAATTCTTCGGCGGGCACCGGCTTGATGGTTTCGCGCAAGGCGCTTTGCCATTGCTCGGCGGTGAAACCGGAAACGCGCACGCTGCTCCACAACGGCACAAGGCCCATGCCGTGTTCGCCAACGACATAACCTTGCACGCGCTGGCGACGAATGCCCAAATCGGCGGCAATTTCAGCGCGAAAACGCAGCGAGTCGGAGTGCGCGCCCATGCCAATGACGTAATCGCGCGGCAGATATTTGGTGCAAACCTGAACGCCCAGTTCGACGGGATTGGTAACGATGATGACAACCGGCGGCACAGCGCGTTTTTGTGCGGCCAGTGCTTGCGCGTAATGCTCGAAAATCGGCAAGTTGCCAGCGGCTAATTCGTCGCGTGAGGCGTGATCTACGGTTTCCGGCGAAGTGGCAAACGTGCGCCCGGCGGTCAGCACGACAATGTCGCCTGTGATTTGCGCCGCGTCGCTGACGACTTCGATATTCGGCGCGATTTCGGCGCAGGCATCCAGCAAATCGGCGCGAAAACCATGCAGCAAATGCGGGTGCGCGCTGCTATGATCGCCGCCGACCAGTTGCAATGTTTCGCGGCCTTCGAGAACGCGGTCACGCACCAATTGCACGGCGATTTCGCGCCCAACGCCGCCAGAGGCGCCAATGATGGAAATGTTCATAAGTTGCTTAGCGTCCAATGGCCGAGCGGCCTTAGGCAAGCGCCGCAAGTTTGCCCGCAAAACCGCAGAAAAGTCCAGCGTAGGCAAGCGATGCTTTTCTTTTTTTATCCTAACCGCCGAAATAAAACCGAAATCGCTTCGTGGTATAATTGCAGCGCTCGTAGCAAATTGTGGCTCGTAGTCTGCACTTTCCAATCGTGCGGCTTGCAGAACGGGTTTGCAAAGTTCTCCCTCTCCCCAGCGCAGCGATTGGGGGAGAGGG
>JANMKN010000049.1:0-39964 GCA_031372065.1 Abditibacteriaceae bacterium
GATTGCTTCTTGGTTACACGGTCAGCTTTGGCGGTGCCTTTGGAAATCTCTTCAAAAGCGATAAACGGTGGCGGATTATAGGTTGCGTCACCTGTCAATTGCACGCTGGGTGGAAATCCCATCACATCGGGAATAAAACCATTAAACAAATCAAGACGCGTTCCGGCACCTTGCGAAAAGAAGCGCCAGCCAGATTCTTGTGCCCACAAACTGCAAGCGACAAAAATTTTACCGACTGTCCAATCGTGTTCATTTGTTGTAACCATCTTACGAATTAGCGCTCCGTTGATAAGTTCATACGGCGGCACGACGTGCGGCAAAGCGGCCCATTGTTCAACAGTCAGGCGCGAATCGGGCAATATCAAGTGTTTCGGCGCCCGCAAGCGGCGCGAAACAGGCTTTTTGGAAATAGTTGTCGTCATGCAAACTCCTCGCTTTTGAACTTACTTTCCCTGTGCCAATTCCTGCAAAATCTGCCACTGCTCTTCCGAAACGGGCACCACAGAAAGGCGGCCTAAGCGCACTAAATCCCAGTTTTGCAGATCAGGATGCGCTTTGATTTGCGCCAACGTGACGGGTTTTTTCAAGCGCGCTTTGGCTTTCACGTCGCACACAGCCAGTTTGGCATCTTCGCCTTCGGGATTGACATAATAACCGCGCGAAACTTCGGCGGTTCCCACAGCAGCGCGTTCATCGCCGGTGTGATAAATAATGGCTAAATCGCCTTTTTCTATCGCGCGAATGTTTTTCAGTGCGGTGTTGTTGGTGACGCCATCCCACATCGTTTCACCATCGCGTTCGAGGTCGTCGTAAGAGTAAACCGTGGGTTCTGTTTTGAGAAGCCAGACTTTCATGTCAGTGTTTGGTGGTTCGGGTTTAGTGGTCAGGAAATACTGCGCCCTGACCACTGACCATTGCTTTACGCGCTTACATCCGAAGCCAGAAACATATTGTTGCCAACGCCAGTTACGGTGCTGTCTTGCGTGGCAGCGGTTGTGGGCGCGAGTGGCGTTATCATGCCGCGAAAAATGAAAAGGCCATCGGCGCTGCCTAAAATGGCTTCGCTGGCGGCTTCGGGATGCGGCATTAGGCCGAAAACATTGCCCTGCGCGTTCATCACGCCCGCGATATTGGTCACGCTGCCGTTCGGGTTGGCGCCGACACTCACTTCACCGGCGCCATCGCAGTAGCGCAGCAAAACTTGGCCGTTGGCTTCCATTTTTTTGAGCGTTTCGGGGTCAACGTAATAACTGCCTTCGCCGTGTCGAATCGGCATATACAAGCGGTCACCAGCGTTGAGCAATTGCAAGAAAATGTTGCGATTGTCCTCGACGCGCAGCCACTGGTTTTTGCAAACGAAATGCTGCCCGGCGTTGCGCCGCAAAGCGCCGGGCAAAAGTCTGGCTTCGCATAGCACTTGAAAACCGTTGCAAATGCCGAGAACGGGTTTGCCCATTAAAGCAAACTCCGTCACGGCATTCATGACGGGCGAAAAGCGTGCGATGGCGCCGGTGCGCAGATAATCGCCGTGCGCAAAACCGCCCGGTAAAATTAGCGCGTCGAATTCGCTAAGATCAGTTTCTTCGTGCCACACGATGCGTCCAGTGTGGCCCATGACATTTTGCACCACATGGAGGCAGTCGCGCTCGCAGTTGGTGCCGGGAAAAAGAAGGATGCCGAAGTGCATTTTAGTCAGTGGTCAGTGGTCAGTGGTCAGTGGTCAGAAAGCACCAATGACAGCAGACAAATGACAAAATTAAGGATTAAGTGGTGGCGCGATAACGCCGGTTTGAGTGGCGGGGGCGGGCGCTGTGACGGCGGTGCCCGGCGATGTGTCGGGATCGGCCAAAAGGCGCATATTGTAATTTTCGATGACCGGATTGGCGAGCAGTTGAGCGCACATTTGATCGAGTTCGTTTTGCAAGGCCGCGCCTGCCAAAGTGTCGCTGACTTTGACGTAAATCACTTTGCCGATGCGCACATCTTCCACGTCGCTGTGTCCCAATTGCTGTAAAGCCCGCAACACAGTTTTGCCCTGCACATCCAAGAGGGCCGGTTTCAACGTCACATGAATTTCTGCAATTGCCATAATTTCTCATCCCATCAATAGCATGCAAACTTCGCAAATAGCCGCAAATTTTCGCAAATCTTTTTGAAATTCGCGTTCATTCACGGCCATTTGCGAAATTTGCGTGCTATTTAGAAGTTTCAACTAATTCTTCTGCCAAGCCAATATAATTGGCCGGTGTCATTTGCAAAAGGCGCTCGCGCTCGGATTCGGGCAGTTCCAAACTGCGAATGAATTCCGCCATCGCTTGACGCGAAATGCCCGCGCCGCGCGTCAGTTCTTTGAGTTTTTCATACGGATTTTCGTGCCCGTGCTTGCGCATCACAGTTTGCACCGGCTCGGCTAAAACTTCCCATGCCTCGTTTAAATCCTTCGCCAAGGCGTCGCGGTTGACCGAAAGCGCATCCAAGCCGCGCAAACACGAGCGAATTGCCAGCAAAGAATGACCCAACGCCGTGCCCAAATTGCGCAACGTAGAACTATCAGTCAAATCGCGTTGCAAGCGCGAAATTGGCAGTTTGCTGGCTAAGTGCAAAAGTAGCGCGTTACTGATTTCGGCGTTGGCTTCGGAGTTCTCAAAGTTAATCGGATTGACTTTGTGCGGCATAGTCGACGAACCAACCGCGCCTGCCACCACTTGCTGCTTGAAATAACCCAGCGAAATGTAACTCCAAATATCGCGGTCAAAATCTACCAAAATGGAATCGAAACGCGCCACATTATGGCACAGTTCCGCGATCCAGTCGTGAGGTTCGATTTGCGTGGTCAGCGGGTTGTAAGTCAGGCCCAAACTTTCCACGAAATTCTGCGCGATTTGTGGCCAATGGGCTTCGGGATACGCCGCCGCGTGCGCGTTGAAATTGCCGACGGCGCCATTGATTTTACCCAGAAATTCCAAGTTGGCGTTTTGTTTTAATTGTCGCTGCCAACGCCACGCGAAAACCGCGAGTTCTTTGCCCAAAGTGCTGGGCGAAGCCGGTTGGCCGTGCGTGCGCGAAAGCATCGGCACGCTTTTGAGTTCGTCGGCCATTGCAAAAACGCGCGTTTGCAGTTTTTCCGCAGCCGGGCGCCAGACGTTTTCGATGCCGCCTTTGAGCATCAGCGCATACGCCAAATTGTTGATATCTTCGGAAGTGCAAGCGAAATGCACCCATTCCGAAACCTTTGCCACACTGGTGCCTTCGAGCTGCTCTTTGAGCCAGTATTCGACGGCTTTCACGTCATGGCGCGTGGTTTTTTCGATTTCCTTAACGCGCAGGGCATTTTCGTCGGTAAAACGGCGCACAAGAGCGCGCAAAAGCGTGATTTCTTCGTGATCGAAGCGCCGCACTTCCGGCAAATCGTCGTTTTGCGCCAAAGCGATGAGCCATTCGACCTCGACCTGCACGCGATAGCGAATCAGCGCCGCCTCAGAAAAATACGCGGCGATTTCGCTCGTTTGCTCTTGATAACGCCCGTCCAAAGGCGATACAGAATTTATGGGCATAATTTTTAATAGAACACGGATTTCATACACGGAAACGGCACAGATGAACACAGTTTTTATAGGATTTTGCGTTAAACAGCCTTTAGAAAATCCGTGTCAACCCGTGCCGTTTCCGTGTATGAAATCCGTGTTCTATTCCACCTTTTCCAACACAGCGCGCATGGAGCCTTTGCAGGCGGGAATGCGCCAATCGGGGCCGTAATCGTGAATTTGTTGCTGACGCGCTTCGGCTTTTTCAAACGAACACGTCGCGACGATAACGCGCTTGCGGGTGTCCACTTCCAGCGTCAGCAGAAACGCTTTTTGCAAGCTGAAACCAAAAATACTTTGCAGCATTTCGATGACGTAATCATAGGTGTGCATATTGTCATCGAGCAAAACCACGTTCCACGGCTTGTCGCCCCGCAATTCATGGTCATCGCTGGCGTCAATTTCTTTAATTGGCGCGATGGCAGGCGCGATTTCCGGCAGCGTAATGGTTTCGTCTTTCAATTCGTTTTGGACTTCGTTCATGCAACTTCACCTCAACTACAACGAATCTATTTTAGCGAACCTCGCGGCCCTTCGTCTTTTGGTGCTTGGCTTTCCTTACTTTCCTTTTTCAGCAGCGCCTTTTTGCGTGCGATGCCCCAGCGATAACCCGCTAACGCGCCGCCTTCACGCACCACGCGATGACAGGGAACCGCTAAAGCAACTGGATTCGTCGCGCAGGCCCGCGCCACGGCGCGCGCTGCCGTTGGTTGACCGAGCATCTGCGCGATTTGCGCATAAGTGCGCGTTTGACCGTAGCCGATGGCGCGGAGTTCTTGCCAGACGCGGCGCTGAAAGGCTGTCGCTTGCACGTCTAAAGGCAAATCGAGATGCGGCTGTTGGCCTTCGAGATGGCGCAATAAAGTTTGTAAATGTGCTTGCAAATGTTTATCGTCGCGTTCGATTTCGGCGTGTAGGAATTCGCTTCGCAAAGCGCTTTCAAGTTCGTCTGGCGCATCGCCCAAACTAACTGAACAAAGGCCGAGTGGCGTGGCCGCGACCAGTAAAAAACCAAGATCGCACGGCGCGATGCCGAAACGAATTTGCGCGCCTGCGCCGCCACGCTTGTAAGTGGCGGGCGTCATGCCGAGTTGGGTGGGTGCGCGTTCGTAAAGCGCGCGCGAACCAAAGCCCGCTTCGCTTTGCGCGCCGAGAATGGAATCGCCGTTTTTTAAGCTGGTTTTCACAATTTTGAGGCGCAAAGCCTCGCCATATTCGCGTGGCGAAACGCCCGTGACTTGCTTGAATGTGCGCTGCAAATGCCCGGCGCTCTCGCCAGTTTGCGCGGCTAATTCGCCCAAGGAAAGCGGCACTTGCAGATTTTCTGCGATTAAAAGGCACGCTTGTTCAACACGCTTGAGCGCCGCCGTTTTGCTTTCATCGGGTCGGCATCTTTGGCACGCACGAAAACCGGCTTGTTTGGCTTCCTCAATTGTCTCGAAAAAACGCGCATTTTCACGTTTGGGCCGCCGCGACG
The DNA here is from genome assembly GCA_031372065.1 of Abditibacteriaceae bacterium. GTDB lineage: Bacteria > Armatimonadota > Abditibacteriia > Abditibacteriales > Abditibacteriaceae > DASWNL01. The sequence goes on from JANMKN010000049.1 coordinate 5,062, forward strand.
GGCACGACGGGCGGCAATAGATGCGCGTTGTCGTCACGCCATAGACAAAAGCGCCGTCCGCTTGCGTATCGCGCTCTAAAACCGCCTGCCAACGAGCAGTTTCGTGAGTTTTTTCTTGAATTTGTTGCATGAATAGCATGATAAGAGGCCGCGCGGCGCTTGTCTCTCCGTTTCATGCCTTCAAAGTGCTTTATTTATAGAGGCAGTATAATTCGAGTTTGCATCAGTTGAAGCGGTTTTGCTTTTTCGCGGTCAAAGTTTGCGAATGGTGAAATAATCAATACAGGTGATTTTTATGCCAGCAGTGGCGCGCCAATTTTAAGATGACGAATAAATTTCCCATGAAAAAACTCATTTTGTTGACCTGTTGTTTGATGGCCGCGACGCGCGTTGGGGCCGCAGAAAAGAAAATGTATCTTTTACATGAAGTCAAACTCGCGGCCACCAAAGCGCGCCTTGCGGCGGGCGACCAAACCTTGCAACCGGCGCTGGATAAATTAGTGTCCGAAGCCGATAAAGCGCTGCAAAGCGGCCCGTTTTCCGTTATGCAAAAGAAACTGGTGCCGCCATCGGGCGACAAGCACGATTACATGAGCATGGGGCCGTATTGGTGGCCCGACCCGAAAAAAGCGGACGGCAAACCGTATATCCGGCGCGATGGCGAAGTCAATCCTGAATCGCGTGACGGCATCGATTCTCCCGCCTTTGGGAAAATGCGCTCCGGCGTCGAAACCTTAGCCCTCGCTTATTATTTCACTGGCCAAGAAAAATACGCCGCGCACGCCGCCAAACTCTTGCGCGCTTGGTTTTTGGACGCTGCCACCAAAATGAATCCCAATTTGGAATTTGGTCAGGCCATTCCCGGCCTTGTCAGCGGGCGCGGCATCGGCATTATTGATACCGCCGGATTGCCGCAAATGCTCGATCACACCCTGCTTTTAGAAACCTCGCCGTCGTGGACAAAAGCCGATGTCGAAGGCTTGAAAAAATGGTTCGATTCGTATTTAAACTGGCTTCTTACCAGTAAAAACGGCAAGGACGAAGCGAAAGCGAGCAACAATCACGGCACTTGGTATGACGTGCAGGTCGCGGCTTTTGCTTTATTCGTTGGCAAGCCCGAAATCGCAAAAAAGGCCATTGAAAGCGGCCAAAAACGCCTTGTCCAACAAATCGAACCCGATGGAAAACAGCCCGAAGAACTGGCGCGCACCAAAGGTTTTTCCTATAGCGCGATGAACCTTTCCGCCTTTTTCAACCTCGCCGATTTGGGCCAAGCTGTTGGCATAAATTTGTGGCATTTTGCGAGCGACGATAATCGCAGTTTGCGCCGCGCGCTGGACTTTTTGGCGCCCTTTGCCGATCCGAATCAAAAATGGGAGCATCAACAAATCCACGAGGTAGATTATCAAATGACGCTTTTGCCCCTTCTCAAACGCGGCGCGGTTTTTGAAGGCGCACACTACGAAAACTTCGTCGAAAAAATGCCGCCCACCAAAGTCGCTGAACACCGCGCGCAGTTGATTTACTAATTTCATGCTTCACACGTTTCATTATTACGCGCCGGGGCCGGAAGAGCAGCGCGGCTTTGCTATGCAAGTTTTAGGCACGGTTATTGGGCTGGGACTTGTCGCGTTTTTTGGGGGGCGAAGCAGCGATAATGGCGTGCGTGGAATGTTGGTGGGCGCGGGCCTCGCTTTAGTTTTTCGCTTGATAAGTGCCGCGTGGCGATTAGAAAAAAAAGCGCGGCGCGCGCAGAACTGCGAAATTGGCGTGGACGAAAATGGTTTGCATTTGATCGATGAAAACGGCAAAGCGCAAAGGCTAACGTGGGACGAAATTCAAGACATCGGCCTCAAGGGTGGGCGCTTAAACGTCAAATGGCAAAACGGCTCTTTGGCTGTTGGCTCGCGCGAAATTGAAGACGGCATGACGCTTGTGCGCCTTGTTATGCAGCGCGGCCAAGATAATCAAGACCAGCCGCCGCGCAAAAGCAATTTCATTCCGCTGGAGCCGCTTTAAAACACAAAGGTCACAAAGAGGATTAAACCCAAAGACACAAAGAAAATTTAAAGTTCGCCCGTGTTACGCTTTCGCGTTAATCGTTCTTTTCTTTGGGTTTCATCTTCTTGGGAATCAGAAAAAATAACGTGGGCGCGGATGCCCTGGGTTTCAAGGTGCAGCGACAAAGTCCAGTTATTGTTAACGGTCACGGCTTTGCAAATGGCGAGGCCCAAACCGTTGCCGCCACTTTTCCAATGGCGCGATTCGTCTGGGCGATAAAATGGCTCAAACCATTTTTCGATGTGGCCCGTTTCAATAGAAAACGCGCATTCGTTCCAGATAGTAAGTTGCGGCGCGGCATTTGTCGAATCTACGCTCAAACAAACGCGCACATGGCCGCCGTTGGGCGCGTATTTGATGGCATTTTCCAATAGATTGCGCACCAGCATTTCGAGGTGTGTGGGCGGCGCCAACAATTCCACTTCTTCTAAATTCGATTGCACTTTTAAGCCTCGTTCTTTGATGGCTGGGGCCAATTGATTCAGGCATTGCTCGCACAAGCCAGTCATATCTACCGTTTCGGCAGGTGGCGGGTCAGGCGCGGCTTCCAGTTGATTGAGCGTCAAAAGTGCTTGTGTGAGGCCAATAAGACGGCGCGTTTGGCGCTGCACTGTTTGAAGGGCATCGCGGTAATCTTGCTCAGAACGTGGACGGCTTAACGCCACTTCGAGATGGCCGGACAAGGCTTGCAAAGGCGTTCGCAGTTCATGCGAGGCAGCAGCGTAAAAACGGCCTTTGCTTGCCGACATTTTGCTGAGGCGCGTTAGAAAACCGTTGAGCGTCGTCACTAAACCGACGATTTCCGCGTCGTTGGACGGCGCTTGCAACTGATGTTGGATTTGTTCGGGGATTTCGGCTTCGGCTTGCCGCGCGAGCGCTGCAATGGGCGACAATGCGTGTCCGACGAGCAGCCAAGCGCCGCCGCTGGCCGCGATAGTAACAAGTGTGCCGAGGCCCAGCAAAGCTAATGAGAGGTGGCGTAACTCGCGCTGTCGCGGTTCCCACGGTGAAGCCAAAATCACGCGGTGTTCGCGCCATTGTATGGCGGTTCTTTGCCAGTCGGAGTCAGGCTGCGGCCACGCAGGGTGCGGGCCTCTGTTGTGCGCCAGAATGCGATTTTGTGCGTCCACGACGAACAAACTCATGCCCCGCGCATTCATTTCGTCGCCTTCTTCTTTTATCAACGCGGCGGGCGTGGCAAAAATCCATTCGGCATCTTTTAAATCGCCGCTCATTTCGCGCGCTAATTGGGTTAGCAAATGATCGGCGTTGTCACGCGCCTCGCGTTTTTGCAGCGCGACCATAGCGCTGCACGACAGCAACAACAAGAGCGCCGTCGCCACTGTGAAGGCGATTGTTAGGCGCGTGCGCATTGAGGCCGCAAAGAGTGTTTTCATTACCCGTCGCTGCTCAAACGAAAGCCCATGCCGCGCACTGTTTGAATCAGTGGACGTGGATGTCCTTTATCAATTTTGCGGCGCAAATAAGAAATGTAAACATCCAACACGTTGTCGTGACCTTCAAAGTTGTATTGCCAGACGTGTTCGAGCAAAATCGAGCGCGTTAAGGTTTTTCCGGCGTGGTGCATCAGGTATTCGAGCAGAGCATATTCGGTGGCTGATAAATTGATTCTTTTGCCGCTGCGTTCCGCCGTGCGCGAGTCGGGGTCAAGCGTCAAATCATCTACGCGCAAAATGGTGGACGACGAATTTCCGCGCCGCAGCAATGCACGCATTCGCGCCAGCAATTCGGCCAGATGAAAAGGCTTGGCGATATAGTCATCGGCCCCAGCGTCCAAACCGATGATCTTGTCTTCAAGAGAATCGCGCGCCGTGATGATTAACACAAGCGAGCGAACGCTGCCTGCGCGCAAGCGGCGGCATACCTCAAAGCCATCAAGACCCGGCAACATCACGTCCAACAAAATCAGGTCGAACTCTACGGAGCGCGCGGCTTGCACGGCGGCGTTGCCATCGCCGACCATATGAGTGACGTAGCCCGCTTCTTGCGTCGCCTGATTCAGAAAGACCGCGACATCGTCATCGTCTTCCACGATTAAAACGTTCACACCCAAAGTTTCGCCCATTGCTCTGGATTGCGTCTATTGTGGCGAGCCCACCTGCCCAAAGGACAGATGGGCTTTTATTTACGGATTGATGATTTGTTTGAGCTTGACTTGCTCGCTGCCGCCTTGCACCTTATTCGAAAGCACAAATCCGACGCCACGGGCATAGAATTTCTCTTCGACAGCGCCAGGGGAAAGTCGCGTGAATTCTTTGGTCTTGAGGCAGTTGGTAAAGTTGCCAAACGGCACATTGGCTGTGGCATTGAGGGACAGAACCGTCGCCTGATCTTCCGCGACGTTTTTGGCGCGCTCTTGAAAATAGGTTTCACCAACGGTCGGATTGGCTTTCATAACGATGCCCGCTTGCGCGCCACTCACGCCGGCTTCAAACGAGCCTTCCGTGCTGACCACATTGCCGTTGTCATCAAGTTCTTTGGTGTCTTCGCCGAAATACCAAACGTTCCCCGCCTTGTCTTGTGCGAACCAATCCAAAGTGGTTTCCTCCAGCACCCCGGCTACAAACGCTTTGTCGGTCACTTCACGGCAAGTGACGCCCTGAATTACCTTGGTTCGGTTGGTAACGGCGAACTCATCGCGCGCGGCCTCGCCGTCCTTGGTGCCTTCGTAAATGAAGGTGGTGCCCGGCACCAAAGGGAAAAACGGATTATTAATGAGCAACGTGAAGTTCGCGGGATCAACCACGAGGCCACCACCGCTGCCACCATTGCAGCCACCCGACAAAAGCGCAGTCCCCACTGCACCCAGCAAAACAACCAACATCGTAATTCTTTTCATATTCGTCTCCTTGAAACTTTGCCCTTGGTTCGTCTGAACCAAACACACAACGAAGTATGAAAAACCAGTCTGTGAATTCTTTTTGGAACGTCTGAGAAGGAACTTAAATTTTCCTGTGAATATTCACAGGAAAGCGGCGGCTCAGAACCTATCCGAATAGGAGCGGGCGAACACCCTGCGCAGAGGGCACCCGTTCGTCCCTACGCAAAGGGCATTTTGTAGGGGCGAACCTTGTGTTCGCCCACCAAACCCAGTCCCTATTCCGATAGGCGGCTACGGCGTGAACCACTTATTTGCGGGCGATTGTGAAGTGTAAAATTGCTCGAAACGCAAAGATTTGCCGTGTCCATCCATAAATCCGAGGTTGCAACGCTCACTATGCCGTGCCGCAGGACGGGCGTCGTCTTCGTCATCAAGCGAAGACGCGGGCGCCACCATTTTCAAGGTGTCGGGCAATGGCGTTGCAAAATCGTCTTCAGTTCCTAAATCACCCAGCATAATTGTTGCCGCCGGTGTTGCGAACTGCGACAAAGAAATTGGCGTGGGCAAAGGCGCGTCCGTTAAGTCCACAAACGCCAGTTCATTTAAACCATAAGACGATTCAATAAAACGACTATCGCTGGGGCAGCGATAAACTTGCGGGCTTTTCATGTAAGGCTCGGTGATTTCGAGCCAATCTTTTTCGTCGCCGCCATCATCTTCGTAAGCCACGGGCGGCAGAATTTCATCGGAATCTTGAATATATTGCAGAATGCCTAAAGTTATCTGCCGCACGTTATTCATGCAACTGGTTTGGCGCGCTTTTTCTCTGGCCCGCGCAAAAACCGGAAACAAAAGCGCGGCCAGCAACGCGATCACCGCTATGACGACCAAGAGTTCGATCAGCGTGAAAGCGCACCGAACGGTTGGTGTTTTGCGGAGTTTTAACCACTGGCCCATGAAACTGCCTCGTTTAGATTTACTTTATCGTTTTTCTATAAGCGAGGCGAATCCGTTAAAATCTTCCCTATGCATTTCAGTGACTTAAAACCAGCGCATTCGGGCAAAGTGCGCGATATTTATGAAGCGGGCGACAATCTTGTTATCGTCGCGTCGGATCGCATTTCGGCTTTCGATTGCATTTTGCCGACGCCGATTCCCGATAAAGGCAAAATTCTTACGCAGCTTTCGCTGTTTTGGTTCGCTAAAATGAAGCACATTTTGCCGCATCATCTGATTAGCGCCGAAATTGCAGATTTTCCGTCGCCTTTCAACGAAATGGAAGAATTAGCGGGCCGTTCGATGCTCGTTAAACGCGCCGCTGTGTTGCCGATTGAATGCGTAGTGCGCGGCTATTTGGCTGGTTCGGGCTGGAAAGAGTATCAAACCTCGCAAAGCGTTTGCGGCGTTCAATTGCCGCCCGGTTTGCGTGAAAGCGACAAATTGCCGCAGCCGATTTTTACGCCGACGACCAAAGCGCAAGCCGGACACGATTTGCCGATAACGTGGCAGGAAACTGTCGAAATCGTCGGCGAAAACCGGGCGATGCAAGCGTGTGAGGCTTCATTAAAGTTGTATTCCTTCGCTGCCGATTACGCTTTGCAAAAAGGCATCATCATCGCCGATACAAAGTTTGAACTGGGCCTTTATGAAGGCGAATTGATTTTGGTAGACGAAGTTCTCACGCCCGACTCGTCGCGTTTTTGGGACATACAAAAATATGCGCCAGGTAGGGCGCAGGATTCGTTCGATAAGCAATTTGTGCGCGATTACTTGGAAACGCTCGATTGGGATAAAAACCCGCCTGCGCCGCCATTGCCGCCCGAAATCGCGCGTGGCACTGCCGCCAAATATCAAGAAGCGTTGGCGCGCTTGACATCGTGATTCGTCCAATGATTTCCACCCCGCGAAGGATAATATGGGCCTGACGCGCCGCCACTGGCAACTGGTTTTCGCTTGCGCAGCGCTTTTAACCGGCACGGCGGTGTGGCTGTTTTTGTGGCGCCATCCGTTGCAACACGATGGCTGGAAAGTCGCGCCGAATTCAGTTTATTGGCCGCCAAAAGAATGGCTGCGCGCCGGATTTTTCCTTGTGTTTTTCGGCGGCATCGCGGCGTTGGCGGCTTATGATCGCTTTCGACGCGCCAAAACGCGCAAAGAACAAACGCAATCTACAATTCTTAGCGTGCTGATGTTGATGTGTTTTACAACCGTGTGGCCGTGGGTTTTGCTGGGGCCGGATGGTGCGCCGAATCTGGTCGCCGTTTTCTGGAGCGATATTTCCAACGAGTATTTCGGCACGGCTTACCAAATTGAAGACGTGCGCCAATTTACGCGCGAGTATACGAATCTACAACAGCCGAAATCTGTGCAAAAAGCGCACGTCGCCACGCATCCGCCGGGCGCCGTTTTGTTTTTCTACGGCGCGCGGCGCGTTTACGAAAATTCGCCTTTGCTGCAAAACAATATCACGGCGTTTTCGCAGTGGCTTCTTGGCCCCGATTTACAGCGCGTCGCTCTTGATGCTTTTAGCATACGCGACACCGCCGCACGTTCGGCGGGCGAAAAAGGAGCGGCTCCCTTGCCAACTGCGGCGGTGCCGGGCGCGTTGTGGGCGGCGTTGCTTTGTTCACTGGCGTTGGGATTTTGTGTGCCCGCGATTTATTGGATTGCTTCGGGTGCGCCGCTTGCCAATCCTCCGAACGAATCGCGCGGTTTACTGGCCGCCGCGCTCTTTGCTTTTGTGCCGATGGTCGGTCTTTACGCGTTTACTTTGGATGCTCTGGTGGCCTGCGGTGCGGTGTGGACTTTAGCGTTTGTGGCGCACGCGATTTCTTGTAAAAAAGACCTTTGGCTTTTGCTGGCTGGTCTTGTAATGGGCTTGACGAGTTTCATTTCGATTGGCGCCTTGGCAATCGGCGCGATTGTGATTTTCGTGCTGGGTTTCGACGCGTGGCCGCAGAAAAATCGCCTTGTGCTTTTGGTGCGCCAGATCAGCTATTTCGGCGGCGGTTTTTTGTGGGCATGGCTGATTTTGCTCTTGATTTTTCCGATGCAGCCGCTGGAGATTTTTCAAAATGCGCGAGCGGCGCATCATTTTGCCACTTTGTCCAATCGCGGCAACTGGATGCTGCTCAATTTGGTTTTCTTCGCGATGTTTTGTGGTTGGCCAATTGTGATTTCGGGTTTAGCGGCATGGCGCGTGAAATTAACAGGCGGGCAGGGCGCGGTTTTAATCGGCAAAGCGGCGTTGTGGGCCATGTTGCTTCTTACTTTATCGGGTAATGTAAAGGGCGAAGTGGAACGGTTGTGGCTGTTTCTCGTCCCGCCGCTCTGCGCTTTAGCGGCGGCTGTTATCCAGCCGCACCAGCGCCGTTTGTGGCTGCCTCTTTTGATTTTGCAAGCCGCGCAATCCGTTTTGATGGCGGTTGGATTAGCGCCCTTGATTAGCCCCGTATGAATCAACAAATTTACGACGACGCCCGCGAAAAATCGGCGTGGCGCGACCTTTCGCATTTCGGACAATTTCGCGTGGGTGGAAAAGATGCTGCCACGCTTTTGCATCATCTCACGACCAACGATATTAAAGCCTTGAAAAAAGGCGCCGCGTGCGATGCTGTTCTCATTTCGCACAAGGGCCGCGTGCTGGATTGGCTGACAATTTTGCGCGAAGAAAAGTCGTTTTTTGTCATTACCTCGCCCAATCGCCGCGCGATTTTCAAGCCGCACATGGAGAAATTTATTTTGTTCCGGCAAGATGTGAAAATCGAAGATGTCACCGGAAAAATGCACGGCATTTTCGGGCCGCAAGCGCAAGGCGCGATTCCTACCAAACGTTTGCCCAAGGGCGGATTTTTCGTATTGAATGAAGAATTTCCGGCTACGCCGCCGTGCGATGACGAAACTTATAATGTGCTGCGCGTGGAGGCGGGCGTGCCTGTGACGGGTTTGGAATTAACCGAATCTGTCAACCCGTGGGAAGCCGGTTTGGACGCTTCGATTTCGTTGCACAAAGGCTGCTACAACGGGCAGGAAATTATCGCGCGCCTCAACACCTACCAAAAGGTGAAGCAAGGGCTTTGCGGCTTACGTTTGGAACGTGAAATTCCCTTGGCGCAACTGGCAAACGCACCGTCGAAATTGACTTGCGAAGGCCGCGATGCCGGTTTTGCAACCAGCAGCGCGCTTTCGCCTCGTTTTGGGCCGGTTGCTTTGGCCTTTGTGCGCGGCGATTATCAAACGCCCGGTCAAAAACTTGAAATTCATCTGCCAGACGGCGCACAAAACGCCACTGTTTGCGCATTGCCTTTTGCGGAGTAAATTTATGGCTTCATGGGAAGATATTGCCAACGAAGTTGTGCCAGTGGATGCCAATATCGGCGGTTTAGCCACTGGCGCGCGGCGTGGAGACGCGAAGCGCGGACGCGCCGCTTCGCACGCTTCGGGTTGGCAAACGCCGCCCGCTAAAACAGATCGCGAGTTGAAGTTTTTGCCACCGCCGCAATGCTCTCCTCACGCAAGCTTCGATGATGTAATGTGCGGCATCGAAAAAACGCATCCGCGACGCGGCACACATTACGAAATTGTGCAAGACGCAAAGCACTACGACACGCCGTTTGGCGACTTTGCCACGCGTCTTGAGAGTGTGCTTAAAAACTCGCAGATGGAAACTTTAGCCGGGGCCAAAGCGCACGATTTGTTGATAATGGACATCGAAACATCGGGCGTCAATGAGGCCACGCCGCTGTTTTTAATTGGCACTTTGCGCTTTGATGAAGACGAACCAAAATTAGAGTTTTTCTTGGCGCGCGATGGCGACGAAGAGGCGGCAGCGCTCAATGCCTATCATCAAAGGGCGCGCGGCAAGCGATTGGTGACGTTCAACGGCAAATCGTTCGACTGGCCGTTTATCGCAAGGCGTAGCCGACGGCATGGTGTGCCGTTTTCTGACCCGATGTTCCATTTGGATATGCTGCATCACGCGCGTCGCAAATGGCGCGGGCATTTGCCCGATTGTCGCTTGCAAACATTGGAAAAGTTTTTGTGTGGCCGGGGCCGCGTTGGTGATGTGCCGGGCTACAAAATCCCCGGCCAATATGCCGATTTCGTCGAGCGCCGCCGCGCCGGGCAAAGCGCCGCGTGGCTGTTATCTCCGATATTGCATCACAACGCGCTGGATGTGCTGACATTAGCCGAAATCGTTTGTCTGGCACACGAATAAAATTCAAGAGGAAAATTATGCAAAACGAAATTGCTGACGAAGTGGCGCCGCATCGCGTCGCCGAACATGAAATTGACGCGATTTTTCTCAATCGTTGGTCGCCGCGCGCCTTTTCAAACGAGCCGATTGACAATGAAACGCTGCATCGCGTTTTTGAGGCGGCGCGCTGGGCGCCGTCTTCGTTCAACGAACAGCCGTGGCGCTTTGTTTATGCCACAAGTGAAGAAGACCGTCAGCGCTTTATAGATTTTCTGATGCCCGCCAATCAATCGTGGGCCAAAGATGTGCCGGTTTTGATTTTAATCGTTTCAAAAAAGACTTTTACGCACAACGGATCGACGAACGCGGTGCATCAATTCGATGCCGGTTGTGCGTGGGGCTTTTTATCGCTTGCGGCGGTGCAAAACGGCCTTATCACGCATGGCATGGCCGGTTTTGACCGCGATAAAGCGCGCGAAAGTTTAAATGTGCCCGACGATTTTGAAATTCATGCCGTTATTGCGCTGGGCAAGCGCGGCGATGCCGCTCAATTGCCCGAAGCGGTGCGCGCGCGCGAAGTGCCCAGTGACCGCCGCGCCCAAGATGAATCATTTTTTGAAGGCCAGTTTGCGAGTTAAATCACCAAACGAAAAATCGCCGCGCGAAATTTTGCGCGGCGATTTTTCATGTTTCGTTTTACACGCCCAGTTTTTCTTTGAAGTAAGGAAGGCTGCGTTGCAAGCCTTCTTCGAGTTCAATTTTCGGCTCCCATCCTAAAATGGTGCGCGCTCTGGTAATATCGGGTTTACGTTGTTTGGGGTCGTCTTCGGGCAGCGGGTGAAAGATGATTTCCGACGAAGAATTCGTGATACGCTTCACTTGCTCGGCGAATTCGAGAATAGTAAATTCCGTCGGATTGCCGATATTCACCGGCATATTTTCCTGCGAGTTCATCAGGCGATAAATGCCGTCCACTAAATCGGTGGCAAAGCAAAACGAGCGCGTTTGCGAGCCATCGCCATAAACCGTCAGCGGCTCGCCGAGCAAGGCTTGCTTGAGGAAATTCGGCACGATACGACCATCAATAATGCGCATTCGCGGGCCGTAAGTGTTGAAAATACGCACGATTTTCGTATCAATGTTGTGCATCCGATGATAAGCCATCACGATGGCTTCGGCGAAGCGTTTGCTTTCGTCGTAGCAACTGCGCGGGCCAATCGGGTTGACGTTGCCCCAATAATCTTCGGTTTGCGGATGAACGTGCGGGTCGCCGTAAATTTCCGATGTGGAAGCCAAAAGCAGTCCGGCGCCTTTGGCCCGCGCCAAACCGAGCGCGTTGTGAGTGCCGAGTGCGCCGACTTTGAGCGTTTGAATCGGCATTTCCATGTAGTCAACTGGCGAAGCGGGCGAGGCGAAATGCAAAATGAAATCTACGGGGCCGTCCACTAAAACGCCTTCGCTGACGTTTTGGCGACGGAATGAAAATTTCGGTGAATTAATGTGTGTGAGGTTGTCGAGCGAACCGGTGACAAGGTTATCAACGGCGACGACTTCGTGGCCTTCGGCCAGACAACGTTCGGTCAGGTGCGAGCCTAAAAAGCCCGCTCCCCCTGTGATGACAATGCGCATAATTTGTTCCTGAAGAGTGTAATGCCTTCCGTTAAATCTGCTTGCGATTTTAACCGATTCAGAGTGCGCGCGTTGGCCTCGGCTTTTTCTCTGCCATACTTCCCCTTATCAAAAATGAAACTTTCTTTTGTGAAAATGCACGGCTTGGGCAACGATTTCGTGGTGCTGGACGCCATCGCGCAGCCTTTGCCAGATGATTTCGATTTTTCGCGCGCCGCCACCTTGTTGTGTGACCGTCATTTTGGCATCGGCGGCGATGGTTTGCTACTATTGGACGCTTCAAACGCCGCTGTGCAAATGCGAATGTGGAACCCGGACGGCAGCGAAGATATGTGCGGCAACGGTTTGCGCTGTATTGCGGCCTTAGCGCACGCGCGCGGTTATGTGAGCGAAGAATTCACCGTGCAAACCCTTGTCGGCGCGCGTCGCGCCCACATTTTAGATAATAATTTAGTGCGCGTCGAAATGGGAAAACCGAGTTTTGCACTTGGCGACATCCCCTTCGCGCCGCCCATTGGCGTTTTGCGCGACGCGTGGCCCGTTGAGTATCAATTGCCGGTTGGCGATGCGCTTTTGCCGCACGTTACCAGTTTTTCGACAGGTTCAACGCATACGGTTATTTTCGGCGCGCATCCCGATGAAGAAACGTTTCAAAAACTCAGCCCGCTGATTGAAAATCATCCGTGGTTTCCGCAGCGCACTTCGATTATGTGGGCCGATGTGACAACGGAAAACCAAGTTCAAATTCGCATTTGGGAGCGCGGCGCGGGCGAAACTTTGGCGTGCGGCACCGGCGCCTGTGCCACGGCTGTCGCGGCACAAATAACCGGACGCGCCCAAACGCCGCTGCGCGTGCGCAGTAAAGGCGGCACGCTGATAATCGAACTCGACGAGCAAAACGATATTTGGAAAACCGGCCCGGCGCAAACGGTCTTTGAAGGCTCTATTGAAACGATTGGAATCCTACAAACAACGCTGCATGGAAAGCAGTCAAAGCCACGCCGACAACACTGGGAAGCTGACGGAGAGCAGTCCGACACATCCTGAGAGCAGTCAGAGCCAAAAAGGAAGCAGTCAGGGCCAAACCGGAGGCAATTGGAGGCAAACTGGAAGCAGTCAGAGCCAAAAAGGAAGCAATTGGAGGCAGAATGGGAGCAATCAGAGCCAAAAAGGAAGCAGTCAGGCGCAGAATGATAGCCCACACCCAACCTGCACTGCGAATTTCTATAGCGTTTAACTGTTAGAATGCCGGACGTAACGCTCAGAATACTGGAAATAGACCTACTTTTCGCTCTTTAACGGTTTCGCGCTAATTTTAACCCGACTTGCTCCCTATTAGTTGTGCCGCAGAAACCCCCATCCACCTTCCCCCGGCAGGGGAAGAGTTACGCTCAGGGAGGCTAAATTCGACTTTCACAGGCGTAGCTCTTCCCCTGCCGGGGGAAGGCGGATGGGGGTGTAAGACGGGCGGGCAATTACGATTCGATAGGGAGCAAGTTGCGCTAATTTTACTGTTTTCGCGCGCTTTTGAGGGGTCATTTATTGCCGCGAGCGCAGACAAACACCAAGCCAAATAAGGCGCCACCAAACATCGTCAGGCCAACCGACATATTCGCCGACATTAGGCCGCGCCCATTGGGAAAAACTGAGGGAAACAGCATATTTCCCAATATCAGGCACCAAAATCTTGCTAAAAGATGAAAAGAGACGCCGCCGATTACCATTGCGGCAAGGGCGCGCGGTAGTAAAACGCGCAAGGGCAGCGGACTGGTTTTGTCCGCTGCCCTTGCTTTGTTTTCGGGATGAATTTCGCCTTCGGTCATTTCATAATCAGGCCGCTGGGCAAAACGACGACGCCTTCGGCACTGACGGTGAAACGTTTGCGGTCTTCTTCGGGGTCTTCGCCGATGACGGTGCCAGCGGGAATTTTGACGTGCTTATCTATAATCGCGTTTTTTATGCGGCAATTGCGGCCAATTTCTACGTCGTCGAACAGAATACTGCCCTCGACTTCTGCCCACGAATGCAAAAAGCAGCGCGGCCCAAGAATGCTGCGCCGCGTTGTGGCGCCGCTGATAATCACGCCGGTTGCCAAAAGCGAATCTTCGACAATGGCGGGCCGCGCCGGGCCGCTTTCGGTGTAATCGGCGGCGTAAGACAGCGTTTTAGCGCACGGGCCGGGCTGATTGCGACGGTGAATGGGCCATTCGTCGTCGTATAGATTGAACAGCGGATTCAGGCTGGTCAAATCCATATTGGCGTCGTAATAGGAAGCGATGGTTCCAATGTCGCGCCAGTAAACTTCGCGGCCCTTGTTTTCATCCACGAACGGATAAGCGAAAACGCGTTCACCTTCTTTGACCATCGTCGGGATGATGTCTTTGCCGAAATCGTGTTCGGTGTCCTGCTTCATATCGGCGATGAGTTGGCGCACCAAAACTTCGGTGTTGAAAATATAAACGCCCATCGAACCGTAGGAAAATTCTTCGTCGCCGGGAATGGCGGGCGGGTTCTTCGGCTTTTCCACGAAAGCGGTAATGCGGCCACTGGCATCAGCGCCAGCGATGCCAAAACGCGAGGCTTCAGCTTTGGGGACTTTGGTGCAGGAAACCGTTAGCGCGGCGTCGTTTTTCAGATGAAAATCCAACATTTTGGCGTAATCCATCTTGTAAATGTGGTCGCCGCTGAGAATGACGACGTATTTCGGGCGCTCCTGTTGGAGCATATAAATGTTCTGAAAAATCGCGTCGGCGGTGCCTTCATACCAACGCTTCACGCTGCGTTGCTGCGGCGGAATCACATCAATATATTCGCCGAAAACCGGGTTGAAAAGCGGATTCCACACGTCTTGAATGTGGCGCTGCAATGAAAACGATTTGTATTGCGTTAGCACCAAAACGCGACGCATTCCGCTGTTGATAGTGTTGGAAAGACCAAAATCAATAATGCGATACACGCCGCCGACAGGCACAGCGGGTTTGGCGCGGTCACGCGTGAGAGGATATAATCGCTCGCCTTGACCACCGGCCAAAAGCATGACCAGAGTTTGCTGAAGCGATGATTCACGACCCCGCGCCTCAATGCCGCGTGCAATCGAAGGCGCGTAGCGGATTTCTCCAGGGCGCGCCCATGCATCTACCGGGCTGTCGGTGGCAGGTTGCGCTGGCATATCTGCCGGGCTGGCATAAATGCCGAAATCAAAATCGGCCTGCACTTCATTGTTCATTCCATCTACTGCGTTTTCAGATTGATTGTTCATGGCAGTGGGGGGAGTGAAAAAGTGAAGAGTGAAGAGTAAAAAGTGAAAAGTAAGCGGCAGTTACTTTTAAATTTTTACTCTTAACTCTTCACTTTTCCCTACTTATTCAAAAGTTCTTTGATTTTGTTCATCAAGGTGCTAAGGTCGCCGCTTTTAACGACGTAGGCATCGGCTGACCACGCGGTGAACGAATCCTGATAACTCGGATAGGCCGTGTTGATGATGACCGGAATCTGGCGGTTGATTTCCAGCAGATGATTGAGCGTGTCCAAGCCATCCATGCCGGGCATATTGATGTCCATCACAATGAGATCAAGTTGCTGTTCGCGCGCGATGCCCAGTGCGTCACGGCCATTGGCAGCGCTTAAGACGTTGTAGCCTTCGCACTTCAATTCCTCCGCGTAAAGTTCGCGCTGATTGATGTCGTCTTCCACCACAAGGACGGTTTTCTGTTCCATTTTTGCCTCTTTCTCCGTTTCTGCTCCACTGCGTGATTTGCACACAGAATGCAAATACTGTTATGCAAATAGCTTGACTGACGGGCGTAGTTTAACAGCGCCTTGCAAGCCAGTGGGTTGTTATCGGGAGAAGATTTCTTTAAAACGTTGCTTCTTCATTATTTTCGGGCTTTTCGATCTCTTCGGGCAACGAGCGCAATGGCAAAAGCAGCACAAAAGTTGTGCCTTCGCCTTGTTGTGACTCCACTGAAATTTCGCCGCCGTGATCTTGCACAATGCGCCGCGTGACCGAAAGTCCGAGGCCCGAACCGCTCAGGCGTGTCGAGAAAAACGGATCGAAAACTTGCTTTAATGCTTGGGCCGAAATGCCTCGCCCTTCGTCGCGCACTTCAATTTCGATGAGTGGTGGCGCGTCGGGGCGCGCTATCAATACCGATTCGGGCGGCGCGCTAATGCGAGTGGACAAATGAACAATGCCGCCAGCTTTATCGGACATGGACTGCGCTGCATTGCGGATCAGGTTCAGCAACGCTTGCAAAATCCGGCTGCGATCTACCAAAGTCGGCGGCAAATCGCCGAAATCTTTGACGACTTCCGCTTTATTGGCGCGAATATCGGCATCGGCTAATAGGAGGGCGCGTTCAACGATTTCGTTGATTTGCTGCGGTTCCAAATTCAAGGGCCGCGCTTTTGCCATGCCCAGCACATCCGTGAGCAAGCCTTCGAGACGATTGACTTCTTCGACAATTATACCCGCCTTGCGCATGACCGAAGATGGGTCGTTCGGACTCCGTTGAAGATTATGTGCCCAGCCGCCGATGGTCGCCAGCGGATTACGAATCTCGTGACTAATGCGCGCCGCTAATTCGCCGATGACGACCAAACGGTCAGCCGCCAACAAATCGTTTTGCGCCCTTTGCAGCGCGCGATAAGTGCGGGCGTTATCAATGGCAAGGCCAGCCTGATGCGCCAGCGTTTCCAGCGTTTGCAGAGCTTGATGGTCAATCGGAGTGCCAGCATACAGGTTGTCGGCTAACACGGCCCCCACAACGCGATC
This sequence comes from Abditibacteriaceae bacterium, assembly GCA_031372065.1. Taxonomy (GTDB): domain Bacteria; phylum Armatimonadota; class Abditibacteriia; order Abditibacteriales; family Abditibacteriaceae; genus DASWNL01. The sequence goes on from JANMKN010000049.1 coordinate 21,565, forward strand.
TTTGGCAACCAGCGGCGCGATGGCGATTTCCGGCGCCGTGAAAAGCTCCCTCGCCATTAAATACTCGCGGCAGAATTCCTCGTCGCGGCGCGCGGCGGCACCATCATCGTCTGCTTCCGCGTGCGATGCAAAAGACGTAAAAACCGATTCCGGCTTCAAGAACATCTCATCGGGCGTGACTTTTAAAGCGCGGCCCTCACGAATTACGGTTGCCAGAGCGGGTAGGGTCGGGTTGGACAAATCAAGCGTCATGTCGGCGACGCGCTCTTGCAAAGGTGTGCGCGGCGCATCAACCGGCGATTCCTTAAGCAATTCCTGAAGGCTCACTTGTTGTTGCGAAAGTTCCCACCAAATACGTTGCGCTTCTTCGTAGGAGGAAGGGCCAAGCGCTCTGGCCGCGCGCAATAAATCGCCGTGTTCTTCGCGCAAAAAAACAAAGGCGCGATTAAAGCCCAGAGCCGAGCCGGCGGTCATGCAAGTCAAGACGGCGTGCAACACGGTATCCACATCTAACGAGGACTGAAAAAGGCGCCCGGTTTCGTTCATCAGGCGCATTTCCTGCTCGCGCCGCCAGCGCGCTGTGACGTTAATCATCAGCAACGCGACTTGCGGTTCGCCGCGAAAGTAAATGCGGAACATTCGCACGTCGAAGACCAAACCATAATCGGGTTGCCCGTGGGGGCGCACGCGCACATGAACGTCTTGCAATTCGTGTGAAATGCCTGTCGCGCGCACTTCGCGTATGATTTCGCGCAGATTATGGCGTGCCATCGCTTCGCCGAGGAATTCGTCCAACGAGTGCCCCAATACGTCGCCGCGCTCCATGCGCATGGTTTGCAAAAAGCGCTCATTGACCACGCGAATCGTTTCGCCCCAGCCGGTGACGGCCAGCGAATGCAGCATGGTATTGGTCAGCGATTGATGAAACTCGGACAAGTCGCGCATTTCGCGCAATACGCGGCAGGCTTGCAGATGGCCGGCCATAATGCCCGCCACGGTTTGCAGGGCAGTGGCATCGCGCAGTTCAAAGGCGTTTTCAATGGTGGCTTGCAGGCTGATAACGCCGATAACAGCCGCTTCTACCATCATGGGCACGCACAATTGCGAAGTCGCATCGCGATGCGTGCCGGGCGGACGCACATAGCGTTCATCCTGCGTCACCTCGCGCTCCACCAAAACCACATCGCCACTTTTGGCAGCGGCGCCGACCAAGCCTTGCACAAAAAGATGACGCGTGCCCAAATGAGGTGCGAGTCCGCTGCCGCCAGCTTGGGCCGCCACAATCAAATCGCCACATTCGTCGGGCGTCGAAGGTTGCGTGCGTGGTGTCGCGCGACTTTCCAACAAGTCGGCGTAGTCGTGCTCGCACAAATAAATCGACGCATCGCAATCGGCAAAATGCGTTTGTATTGCTTGCGCCACGCTGTGCAGAAAATCGGAAATGCTGCCATCGCCAGAGAGATTGATTTCCTGCGGAATTTGTGAGGTCGCCAAGGAAGTCATCAGCGTGGCGGAGCGTATGTTTTCGAGGCTGCATTTGCCAATGGTGTTGACCAGTGATAAATGCTGGGCGCGGCGTTGCTCTTGCAAAAACAGTGAGCGAAAACTTTCCTGACTTTGCAGCAATTCGCGCGTGCGTTCGGCCACGCGAGTTTCCAGTTGATCGGCGTAATCGCGCAGTTCGCGCTGCATCTGGCGCAGTTGCGTGATGTCGCGCATGATAATCTGCGCCACACCGCCTAATCCTTCGATTTGCGACCAATTGCACGACAGCGAAACCGGCACCGTCAAGCCGTCCGCGCGCCGCACGGTCATGTCTTCCACGCGCACATTGGCGGTGCCCGCCTGATGCTCAACCAGCCATTGCGCTTGTTCGCGATGTTCGGGAGTAAAAATCTCGGCGAACGGCATATCCAGCAAGGCGTTGCGCTCGCAGCCTATGAGCCGCGCGCACTGCATATTGGCTTCGATGACGAGGCCTTCGCCCGGACGAAAGGAAAGAATCGCTTCGCTGGCGTTTTCAAAGAGCGCGAAGTATTTGGTTTCCGAAACGCGCCAACGTTCGTCGCGCTGGCTTTGATAAGAACTGGTGAGGGTCAATTCCAGTTCGCCGAACTGCTCGTCTATAATTTCGATCATGCGCCGCGATACACCCGGCTCTTCGGCAAATTGGCGCCCGACCATTTTGTGCAGAATTTGCCGGTGCATGGCGATAATACGCAGCATTTGCACGGCGGCAATATTTTGGCGAAATCGCTCGGAAGCGCGCTGGCCAAAATAAACAAAAGCGCGCCGGTCACCCGGATCGGCGATGTTGCGAATTAACAACGTCATCAACGTGCCAACGGATTGTTGATAATCGTGGTTATGCGACATCGCCCGCAATTCATCGAGATCAGGCGAGCTTTGCACCTGCGTCATCAAACGCCGCAAAATGGCATCATGGCGCTTTTGCAAGTAACCGGCGAGTAACTCACGAACGGGGAGGGACATTTTGAGTTTTGCGTTTTGAGTTGAAACAGATTTTTAACTCAAAACTGCCGTTTCATTCTGCGTCGCGCAAAAACTGGGTGGCGGATTCGGGCGAAACGGGATTGATGTAAAATCCCGTGCCCCATTCGAAACCGGCGACGCTGGTCAAGCGCGGCAAAATATCAATGTGCCAGCAGAAATCTTTTTCGATGGTGCCCAAATAAGGCTGCACGAACGGCGCGGTTTGCAGCATCATGTTGTAAGCCGGGCCATTGAGCGCCTTTTTGTAGCGCCGTAAGGTGCGCGATAGCACATCGCCCAAAGATTCCATTTCCACTTCGGAGATTAATGTGAAATCGTGGCACTGGCGGCGCGGAAAAATTTTCACTTCAAACGGAAAGCGCGCCGCAAAAGGCGAAAGCACGATGAAATGCTCGTTTTGCTCGACGATGCGCTCGCCCGATTCCAGTTCCTGACGCAATACATCCGCGTAAAGACAACGCTCTTTGCGTTCATAATAATCGCGCGCAGCTTCGAGTTCTTCTTTGATGAGTTTGGGCAAAATCGGCACCGTCATCACTTGCGAATGCGGATGCGAAAGCGTGGCCCCGGCCTGCGCGCCGACATTGCGAAACACAATGACATAGCGATAACGTTTGTCTTCGCGCAGGGCATTGATACGCGCCACATAAGCCTGCAAGACCAGATTCATCTCGTCGCCTTGCGCTTGATCGAAATCCCAATCGCCATCGGGATGCTCAATGATAACTTCATGCGCACCGACGCCATTTGCCATGTCGAACATCCCGACGCCTTTGGGGTCAAGCTCGCCTTCGACGGAGAGCGCGGGAAACTTGTTGGGCACTACGCGCACTTGCCAGCCCGACGAATTGGGCGCCGCACCGTCGGGGCGTCCCCACGCCGCCACTTCGGGTGGCGTGCGCCCTTCGTTGCCGGGCGCAAACGGGTCGAAGGCGCCCTTGAGTGGGTCGGGCGTGCGGTTGAAATCAGTCGGACGCCGTCCCCGTTCGGCGGCGATAATCACCCAGCGATCAATAATTGGGTCTTTGCGTAATTCGGACATGAAAGAAACTCTTTCCTAAAATTGTGATTTGTCGCTTGAAATCTTATCACGCCACGTTTTCTGCTGCGTTAATTGATGTTTATGCGAGTATTCTTTCTCCTCCTCACCACAGACGGCGCAGAAGAAAATGCAACAAGAAGCGCGCCAAACCGATGGACGAATCTTCCGCCCCTAATTTGCCGCAAAAATAAAACGCCCCGCGAAAATTGATTCGTGGGGCGTTTTATGAATGGATGCGCCATAAACGGCTAAACTCATCGCAGTTTGTAAAAGTGTCAGCGACTAAGACACCGTTTGCATCCTGCACCCTTACTAATTTGTAAGTCCTAAAGACGCCTTTCGGTTTTGCAAATGCGATATTGTGTTGCGCTCCGTTTACACGATGGCATAATAGAAATAGAGGTAATCCGATGAAGTTTGTTGTGGTTGGCACCCGGCAGGGCAAAAAGGCTTTCGATTGGCTCACCATGTTTCGGTGGGCTGTTTTTCAATTTGTAGCAGTCACGCTTGTTCTTTTGATTTTTACCACCATCACAGGTTTGCCTTACGATGAATCCGCTCATTGGATTGATCGTGTTCAGAACCGGCATATTTTAAAGCTTTCTTTGTCAGGAGGTTTGGGAGCAGTGATTGGTCTTTTAATCTCGCAATGGATGCGTTTTAAAAGCACGCCTGCTGACAAATTACCTCCGCTGGATTGAAACATTTCACGCACGACAAAGCTGATTGAAACCCGCTTGTAGCTGGTTAGGCTTACTTGCTATAAGCAAAAAACGCCCCGCGAAAATTGATTCGTGGGGCGTTTTTTCGTCGGGGCACGCTATGGCGTGGCCGTTGTGCCAGTCAAAGCCGCTTTGCGTTCGATGTGGGCGGCGGTTTGGCGATGGGCGCGCACGATTTTGAGGTGCTTGGCCCTTTTTGTGGCCCTGAAACTGCCCTGATAAGCGGCGCACAGGAGTGAAAATCATGGTTGAAGTTGCACTTTGGGTAATGTTGAAAGCCAAGCCGGGCAAGGAAGACGAATTAGCGCAGTTTTTGGCGAGCGCCACGCCGTTGGTTGAAGCCGAGCCGGACACAATTGCATGGTTCGCCATCAAAATTGGGCCGAGCACTTTTGGAATTTTCGATGTCTTTCCCGATGACGCCGGACGGCAGGCGCATTTGGCCGGCAAAGTCGCTGCCGGGTTGATGGAAAAAGCGCCGGAACTGCTTTCCGAGCCGCCCAGCATTGAACAAATTGATGTCTTAGCGGCCAAATTGCCTGCATAAAGCTTCAAAACAAAACGCCCCGCGAAAATTTGCGGGGCGTTTTTATGGATGGGACGCCCGCGCTCCCTCTAAGCAAGATGCCTCAAGCGGGCGCGGTTCGCGCCTATTAAACTGGAAATCTCGAAGGATAAATCCCACTCATGAACAATTTTCAACTCATTCGTGAAGAACACGTTTCGGAATTCAACTCGCTGGCGAAATGGTATCGTCACACGCCCACCGGCGCGGAAATTCTGTCAATGGAAAACGATGACGAAAACAAATGTTTCGGCATCAATTTTCGCACGCCGCCGCAAGATTCCACCGGCGTGGCGCATATTTTAGAGCATTCGGTTTTGTGCGGCTCGCGCAAATATCCGCTCAAAGAGCCGTTCATCGAAATGGCGAAGGGTTCGCTAAAAACATTCCTCAACGCTTTTACTTATCCCGATAAAACCTGCTATCCCGTCGCTTCCACCAACTTGCAAGATTTTTATAATCTGGTGGATGTTTATCTGGATGCGGTTTTTTATCCAAACCTGACGCCTTACACCTTGGCCCAAGAAGGCTGGCATTACGAAATCGAAACGCCGGACGCGCCTTTGGAATTTAAGGGCGTGGTTTTCAACGAAATGAAAGGCAATTATTCGTCGCCCGATGGCTTGCTCGGCGAACATTTGCAACAGGCGCTGTATCCCGATAACGAATATGGCGTGGATTCCGGCGGCGATCCGAAGGTGATTCCCAATCTCACTTTTGAGCAACTCTCAGAATTTCATCGGCGCCTTTATCATCCCTCCAACGCGCGCATTTTCTTTTACGGCGACGACGATGCACAAAAGCGCCTCGCCATTTTGGACGAATGGCTCAGTGCCTTCGAGAAAACGCAGCCGCAATCGGAAGTGAGTTTTCAGCCGCGCTGGAACGAGCCGCGCTCTGTCGAAAAAACCTACGCGACGGACGAAGACAGCGACGGCAAAAGCTATCTCAAAATGGGCTGGGTTTTGGATGAACCAACCAGCATGGACGAAGCACTCGCGTGGCAAATGCTCAGTTACGTTTTGCTGTCCACGCCCGCCGCGCCGCTGCGCAAAGCGCTGATTGATTCAGCCCTCGGCGAAAACGTCACTGGCGGCCTCGAAGAATCGCTGCGCCAGCCCACTTTTAGCGCCGGACTCAAAGGCATCGAAGCCGAAAATGCTGCCAAAATTGAAGCGCTCATTGTGGACACGCTGGAAGACTTGGCGCAAAACGGCATTGACCCCGAAACCATCGAAGCGGCGGTCAACACCTTCGAGTTTCATCTGCGCGAAAACAATTCCGGCGGCTTTCCGCGCGGCTTGGCGCTGATGCTGTGGTCGCTCGACACATGGCTGCACGACAAAGACCCGATTGAGCCGCTGCGTTTTGAAAAGCCGCTGCAAGAACTCAAAGCGCGCCTCAAAACCGAACGCGTTTTTGAAACGATGATCGCCGGGCAATTGCTGGGTAACCGCCATCGCGCAACGGTGCTTTTGACGCCCGATGCCGCACTGACAGCGCGCCAAGAAGCTGACGAAAAAGGTCGCCTCAGCGCCGCGCGCGAAATGCTCTCGACCGATGAAATTCAAAAGCTGATTCTCGACACGCAAGAACTCAAGCGCCGCCAGGAAACGCCCGACCCGCCCGAAGTTTTGGCTCTCATTCCCGGCTTGGAACTGGCCGATTTGGACAAGCAAAACAAAATCACGCCGCGCGAAGAAAAACATCTGGCGGGCGTGCCGGTTTTTCATAATCCACTGTTCACCAACGGCATTCTTTACGCTGATATTGGTTTCAATCTGCGTAACGTGCCGCAGCATTTGCTGCCGTATGTTTCGCTTTTTGGCCGCGCTTTAACGCAAATCGGCACGCAAAATGAAGATTTCGTGCGCCTAACACAGCGCATCGGCCAAAAAACCGGCGGCATTGGCGCATCCACGTTTTTGTCGGCCAAACGCGACCATCCCGAAGCCGCCGCGTGGCTGTTTTTGCGTGGCAAAGCCGTGCCCGAACGCGCGCAAGATATGCTCGACATCTGGCGCGATGTTCTCTTAACCGTCAAATTGGATAATCAGGAACGCTTCAAGCAAATGGCGATGGAAGAAAAAGCGCGCCTCGAATCTTCGCTGGTGCCGAGTGGTCACGGCTATGTCGCCACTCGTTTGCGCGCTCATTTTTCAGAAGCCGGACGATTAAATGAAGCACTCGGCGGCGTCAGTTATTTGTTCTTCCTGCGTGAACTGTGCGCGAAAATTGATTCGGAGTGGGGCGAAGTTTTAGAATCTCTTGAAAGCCTGCGCTCGCACTGGCTCAACAAAAGTTCGGCGCACGGTCATGTAACCGCTGACGACGATTTGTATAACAAATTCGCGCCGCGCTTTGCTGATTTTCTTGGCACTCTGCCCGCACACAATCCGGTGCCGGACGCGTGGGATTTTCCCTCTCCGCCACGCGGCGAAGGCCTGACGATCCCTGCCCAAGTGAATTATGTCGGCAAAGGCGCGAATTTGTTTGAACTGGACTACCAAAGCCACGGTTCGGCGGCGGTTATTAGCAATTATCTCAACACCACATGGATGTGGGAGCGCGTGCGAATGCGCGGCGGCGCTTACGGCGGTTTTTGCGGTTTCGATCAATTGACCGGCGTGTTCACTTATGGCTCGTATCGCGACCCGAATTTGCTCAAAACGTTAGATATTTACGACGGCACGCCTGACTTTTTGCGGGAAGCCGACATCAGCGAAATCGAATTGCGGCGCAGCATTATCGGCGTGATTTCCGACATGGACACTTATCGCTTGCCCGACGCCAAAGGTTGGTCATCGTTTATGCGCCATCTCATCGGCGAAACCGACGAGCGGCGCCAACAAATGCGCGACGAAGTTTTGAATACCGGCGCGGACGATTTCAAAAATTTCGCCGACGTTTTAGAACAAGTCGCGCAAAGCGGCCACGTTGTCGTGATGGGTTCATCCGACGCCATTAAAACCGCCAACGAAGAACGCGTCGGCTTGATGGATGTAACGAAGGTTTTGTAATTCATTTTCGCTTTCGACTTTCAAATGGAACACGGATTTCATACACGGAAAAGACACGGATTGACACAGCCTTGTTTTTGGAAACGAGGTTATTTGGAGTTAAGAATCTCTCAAAAATCCGTGACAATCTGTGCCGTTTCTGTGTATGAAATCCGTGTTCCATTCATATTCATTCATGCAAGAAACTTATGACATTGCTGTTATCGGCGCCGGGACAGGTGGTTTAGTCTCGGCATTTTTATGCGACAGCTTGGGCGCGAAAACGGCGCTGATTGAAAAAGCGCGCATGGGCGGCGAGTGCTTGTGGACAGGTTGCGTGCCTTCCAAGGCATTGATTCGCTCGGCCAAGGTTTTTGCAACCGTCAAACGCGCGGCGGAATTTGGCGTGCAGGTTGAAAACGCGCGTCTTGATTGGCACATTGTTCAGCAGCGATTGGCGGCGGTGCGCGATGAAATCAAAGAACTCGAACGCGTCGAAATGGCGAAAACGAAAATTGATTTCATCACAGCCACGGCGCGCTTTTTGGACGCCAACACGCTGGAATTGACTGACAAAAGCGGCACAACGCAATTGCGCGCCCATAAATTCATTTTAGCCACCGGAACGAAGGCAAACATTCCTGATATTCTCGGTCTTGGCGATGTGGATTTTCTCACGCACGAAACGATTTTCGATGTGCCTGATTTGCCGCGTTCGCTGACGATTTTAGGTGGCGGGCCGGTTGCCTGCGAATTCGCGCAAGCCTTCGCGCGTTTTGGCACCCAAGTCACGATTTTGCAGCAAGGCGAGCACCTTTTGCCCAAAGAAGACAGCGAAATATCGGCGACTTTGCAAACACTTTTGCAAAACGACGGCGTGCAAATTTTTCTGAATGCCAAAACCAAACGCGTCGAAAAAGATAAAGCCATTCGTTTGATTTTTGAAGCAGACGGTGCCGAAAAAACTGTCGTAAGCGAGCATTTATTGGTCGCCACCGGCAAAAAAGCGCACGATACGGTCAATTTCGCTGCCGCTGGCGTGCAAATGCACGAGCGCGGCGTGATTGTGGATGAAAATCTGAAAACCACCGCGCCGCATATTTGGGCTTGCGGAGATATAACGGGCGCCTATTTATTTACGCACGTCGCGGAATATGGAGGCAAAATCGCCGCGCAAAACGCGCTTTTGCCAGTCAAAGCCAAAGCCGACTATCGCATCGTGCCGTGGACGACGTTTACCGATCCCGAAGTGGCGCATCTTGGTTTGACCGAAGAAGAAGCGCGTGAGGAACACGGCGAAGCGAAGAGTTACAAAGTGCCGTTTTCGCGTTTAGACCGCGCGATTATCGAAGGGGAAACATCCGGCTTTTTGAAAGCGATTTGCACGGGCAGCGGACGCTTAGTCGGCGCGCATATTATCGGCCCGCAGGCTGGCGAACTGATTCACACATTTGTGCCTGCCGTGCGCGACGGCGCGCTCTTGCAAGAACTGGCGGAAACCATTCACGTTTACCCGACGCTTTCCGAAATCGGTCATCGCGCGGGCAATCAGTTTTATCAGGACACGCTCAACGACGCGCTCGAAAAAGCGCCGGTGCGCTGGTTGTTGAACAAATTCGTCAAATAAAATGCAAAACAAAAACGCTCCGCGAAATCTTTCGCGGAGCGTTTTTTCGACCAAATTTAGCTTACGCCTTATTTGGTGTCAAAGGTGTAACCGACTTGGACGAAGAAGCCCGAATCGGTGGTGACGCCTTGACGCGCCCAGCCGAGGCTCAGGCCAAAAGGCTGGCCCTTCGGACGGTAACGGCCACCAATCGAATACGGAATCTTCGCGCCCGCGAAATCAAGGTTCTTCGATTGAATTTCGCCAACGAGTTGAAAATCACCGGTTTTGGTAACAGGCACTTCCGCGCCGGCATAAACCGATAATTTCTTGCTGTCGCCACCCACGCCACCGAAATCGTAGCGATCATAGCGCAAGCCCAAGTGACCGGTAATCGGCGCTTTGCCGTCGGTCAACTGGCCCAGATATTTGCTCGCTACGGCGTAAACATGAGCATTCTTCACCAAAGCGTGGTCGTAACCAGCGCCCACCGCAAAGCGCACGCCTGCGGGATCACTTTCTTTGGTGATGAGGTATTTCGCGCCGATAGCACCGCCGGTGCGATCCAACGCGCCACCGCCAGCAACACTCAGCTTGTCAATGCCACCGCTGATTTCGATGTTATCGCTAACACGACCTGCGGCGTAAAGACCGTAGAGCTTGACATTACCGCCACCGGGGTTGCCAAGATCATAGTAGTTGCCCTGAAGACGGATGCCGCCTTCGTTGGGAATCTGCGCGGTTGGGTTGAGCGGAAGGCCTACTGCACCGCTGACTGTCAAATCGGCCCGTGCGCTTTGTGCGCCGGACAATGCACCGAGTGTTACGACTGCCGCAATGGCGGCTTTGAACGACTTGTTCATGTGAACTACATCCCCTTTTCATGCTGATTGCAACGATGACTACGATGGCTGCACGAAAAAGCCTGTTTGTGTGCCAGTTGGTTTGTGCTGCGACAGAAAATCCACTCGAATATCAGGTTTCACAATGCAGCAAAGAGTCCAAAGAGGCAGTGTCCACGTTTCCTGCTACTGAGACCTTCACTGAAAATGATTTGAGATTCGGCTTTATTTGTGTGCGCAGAATATTCGAATCTGGCAAACGAGAATTTGACCCCTCCTTTCGGGGAATCACTTTACTGGTGGAAAAGGCCCTGAATTCCAATTCCAAAGGCAAAGTTCAATCCTCAACTCCGAACGATTGCTACTCCGAAACACCATCGCAATGTCTTCGTAACATCAATTTAACATTATAAACGCCATGATATTGCGTGTCAAACAAAAACTGTAAAACGCAAGAAAAACGCGCCGCTAAAACGTGTTTTCGGCGGCGCGCTTTCTATAAATCTGCTCAAAAACGCTTTCCAAATTGTTCTCAGCGGCCTGGCTGTGATATTTCTATAAGCGCACTGTTGCCAGCGGCATCTTCGACGCGCACTTCAATTTTGCGCGGCGCGGCCTCTCCTTTTGCCAATTCGGGCAAGGAAATTAGTGCCGTCATCGCTTCGCGTCGCGAGTCGAACAATCCATCCACCGCCGCTACCGCTTGCCAATCGCCTTTGGCCTCTTCCTTTTTGTCGTCAGCTTTCGGTTCGGCTTTGGCCTCGGATTTTTCCTTGACAAAACGCCATTCGGCGCCTGCGATGGGCGAAAGTCCATCCACAGCCACACCCGTGAGCCACAGTTGATTATTTTTCAAGCCGAGCGCCACTTCAAGACGCGGCGGCGTGTTGTCTATCGTAAATGGCAGGCTGATAGATTCGTCGTGTTGCGGGTCTTCGGGATTGCGTACTTCATCGTCGCCTTTGATTTTCACGATGTAGGTGCCATCGGCCCATTTGGAGGTATCAAGTTCGTAATCCGCAGTTTCCCTCGCCCGTTCCAGCAGTTTCCAGTTGGTGCCTTGGTCGGCGGAGATGAAGACATCATAACGCAACGAATCGGCATCGGGGTCTTTGCCTGTCCATGTGAATTTCTTTTTGCCTTTCCAAAATTCGCCGCCTTTTGGCGTATTTACGCTAATAATTGGCGGGCTGTTACGCGAGCGATAAAGAATTTCCACGCGAATTAGGGCCGCCGCAGCGGAGGCGGCATCAAGGCGGGCGCGATATTGCAAAAAACGCGCGTCCGGCGAGGCCACGCGCCATTCGCCGAGGTCGTTGATTAAAGCCGCTTGCCACGGATTCCAAGTTTTATCGGGTTCGTTGGTGTTGCCGCTGCGCGTTTCCAATGTCACGCCGCGCCCGGTAAAACGTAGCGCGCCCCAGCGCACCATGCTTTTGGCGTCTAATACTGTTGAAGTAAACGTGCCTGCGCCACGCTCTCGCAGCGAAAGACGATAGGCGGCGCCACTGTTGCCGGTGCCGATTAACAAATCGCTGTCCGGCACTAAAGCGAGGGCCAAAGCCTGCTGTTCATCGGCTTCCAACACGCGCGCGGCAATGGTGTCATTGGCATTTTTGCCGGGCGCCACCAGATAAACCACGCCTTTGTTGCCCGTCGCGACCATAATGCTGCCATCCGGCGTGCGACGCATGGCGAAAACAGCCTGCTGCGGCGAAGCGTATAATTCCTGCACGCCGTCCGTTGACGTCCAACGATAAATGGTGCCGTTGCCGGAGGTGCCGAAATAAACGCCTTCGGGCGCCGCTGCCACGGCCACGACTTCGCCGTCGAGCAAACGGCTCGGCGCCAACGGTGTTTCAAAAAGCGCCTGCGCGGCGCCATTTGAGGCATCCACTTTTAGCAGCACGCCATCATCGCCGGTGCCCGCGAAAATATCGTTTTTCCACACTGACAGGGCGCGAATGTGCTTTTGTGGCACGGTTGCCAGCAAGGTGCCGCCTTGCGCAATGGAATTGGCGTCGCTGGGATAAATTTGCGTGCGCGTGGCCACATCGCTCAAGCGAAAAATCTTGCCGGTTTTGCCGCCACTACCAAGCAATAAGCGGCCTTGTTCATCCCATTCCAGCGCCCAAATATAATCTTGACCGGCGTTGAAAATCGTCTGCGAAGTGCCATCGGTGGCCATGCGCAGCAAGCGCCCGCCGGGGGCAAGCGCCGCGTAAAGATTGCCGGTTTTATCGGTGGTTAGCGCCGTAATCGCGACTTCATTGCCGCTGTAAAGCAGCGTGCGCGTGCCAGCGGGCGCGATTTTCCAAAGGCGCGCATTACTGCCGGTTCCGATGAAAACGTTGCCCGCGCTATCGCCCGCGATGCTCCAAACAAATGGTTCGGGCGTGTTGACAATCGCTTTGGTGTTCGGCGCGAGGCGAATCTGGCCGTCACTGGTTAAAAGAGCGTGTTCAAAGCGGCCTTGCAGGAAATCGGCGCCGTTGTCTTGCACCCACGCTTGCGCGGGACGGGCAATCGTTTTTGGGTCGGGTATTGGCGTGGGTTTTGGCGACACAACGGGGGGCAGAGTCGGCTTTGATTCAACTGCTGGAGGATTGGCCGGTGGCGGCACCGTCGCGCCGCTGCCGGGCGGCGGTGGCACTGTTATATCTTTTTGCTGTGGCGCAGGCTTTGGTTTGTCGTCCGGTTTTTCTTGCATTTGCAACGCTTTTATTTGTTGCAAAAACGGCGCGTTGTGCAACCAGTCAGCGAAATCGGCCTTCGGATTGACCACAAAAACGTCTGGTGGCAGCAAGGACGCGCTTTCCATGTCGCCCGCAGGGCGCGGCGCGGTTCCCGGCGGCGTGTCGGGGCGAGGAATGCCCGGTGGCAACAACGACGGCGTGGTTCGTGGACGCGCCGCTTCATCGGGATTTTCGATGGGAATTGCCAAAAGCTGGGCGCCTAAAATGACGTAATCAAGTTTTTCGCGGCGTTCATCAATCTCATTGTAAGCGCCGATGCCGGTAGATTGCGTCGTGCGAACCAAACGTGCCCACGAAGGCGGCGGCGAAGCGAGTTTTTGCTGGTCAACCTGCAAATAAAGGTCTGGCGTGGAAGCGATCACCATTAATTCATCAAACGCGCCCAATCGGCCAAAGGCTTTGACCAATTCTGGCAAGGTGGTCGGGTCGGGCGGCGCGCCGCCGACGCGGGTTTGCAGCGTCCAAAAACTGGTGGACGGCCCCGCTGCAATGCGCATTGCGCCACTTGGCGTGTTATCAGGCACTTTGAAATCAAAAGTGCGCGAAAAGGTTTTACCCGGCGTGTCGGTTGGCTCGAAGATCGCCGAAATTTGCACTGTTTCGCCCGGTTTTACCTTGTTGCGGTTCGCCACCAATTGTTTCAAAAGCGCGGTTCTGCGCTTCGGTTCCACCGTGACCGCTAAATCAATGCGTTTCAAATTGCCGCGCGCGAATTCGTTATTTTGAGTGAGCGAAATGCTCTGCGCGAGATCAACCATCGCCGCGTTGGAAATAGGGTCTTGCGAATACAGCAAATTATGCCGTTTGATCGGCAAAGCGCCTTCGAGTTCAACATTCAAACTAATGCGCACCATTTTGTCGGACGGCTGGCCCAAAACCGATTCGATGGCATCGGCTGCCGTAGACATCACCAATTGCGGCGTGAGCATCGGGTCTTTCATGACGCGCACGCGAATCACGCGCTTAATTTGCCGCTCGTCATCGCGCAATGTCACCGTCATCGGCAGCATATCGGGCTGAACACCCACTGTGCCGCCAATCGCAAAGGGCGTGTCCTGCTGCAATGTGCCGACGGCTTTGACTGGCGAACCAAATTTAAAACTGCGCTCGTAACTGGGAAAAATGTCGTGAATATACGCCGTTGTCATCGGCAAAGAAGCTGCACCGAGGCCAAACATCGGATGTCCGAAGGCCAAAATGCGGTTGCCCATGCGAAAGGTAATGGTGCCAATGGCGGTTTGATCCATGTCACCGGACACCAATTGCACGCCGATGGCGCCACCTTCGATAAACGGCGGATTAACGCCGGTTTTCTTCGACGATGGGCCAATAATCGGCTCAATTTGATACGGTTCCAGCGCTTGTTTGAGGCGCGGCAGCGATTTTTCGGAGTAGCCGGAAAGCTGTAAAAGCGTCGTCGCGGGCCGCAAAGTCATGGTGCTGCCGGCCAAAGCCAAGCGCTCGCGATTGCGCGAGATGACCACTTTATTGATGTCATGTCCGGCCAGATTGAGCGCTTGCGTGGGACGATAAGCAATTTCCTGCTTGAGATTAATTTTCGTGCGCGAATTGTCGGGCAGCGAGGTTTCGATCATCGAAGTGATCGGTGTGACGCCGCCGATAGGTTCTTTGGGAAAGCCCCAACCAAAGGCAATGGCGCCGAGCATTTTGCCACCGAAATAAACCGGACTGCCGCTCATGCCCGCGATTATTCCGCTTTGCCGTTTGACAACCGGGCCGCCTAAAATGCGAATCAAAACGATGTCGCCACCGCCATTGACTTTTTCCAATCGCCCCAGCGCTTCAACAGGAAATTCTTCGATCTTCGTGCCTTGAAACACGCTGCGTGCTACGCCGCGCATTCCGCGCTTGATTTCGGATGAGCGAATGATTTTGCCTTGCCTCAGCAGCATTTGCACAAGGCTTTTGGCATCGGCTTTTTCCTCAACGGGCACTTTGGTGTTGGGTTTGGTCTGCGCCGTTGCAGAAAGGGCAGTCAGACCACAAAAAAAGGCCACCACAACCTTTAACGCACCGTGATTCACACGGTGCGACAAGAAAGAAATCATGCGAAAGTTCTCCTGACGATTATTAAGGCTGCAAACAAAAACGCCCCAGAGGTTTTTGGGGCGTTTTGCAAGCGAATTCATGAACGTAAGTTTAACAAAGCCTTGCGTGCGATAAAAAAGTCGTCAATTCGACGACAAATAGCGGGCGGCGGGGCCAAGTGATTCATCGAAGGGCGAAACGGCCTGCCCGGATGCCACGCGATGCGCAAAGGCGAGTTGCACGATTTCGGCGCGGCGCAAAAGGGCGTATTCGTAACTTAAGCGCGCCGCTGTGGAAGTCATTTCCAAAAGCTCTTGCTTTTCTTCGTTATTCAGTGTCAAAAGCGCGGCGACGGTCAGCGATAACGTGGCCGGGTCGCGTGGAATATCTACCGATTCCACTTCAAGGCCGGTGACTTTGGCGTTTAGCATCAGCAACTTCAAATAACGCTCCAAAATGGCGCGCACTTTGACGACATAAGCGGGCACCGCGCGCTCGCTTTCGACATCGTCCAGCCACTCGACCAAGCCGATGAAGTAATCGTCTTCCTCGCGCACCGAAATAACGCGAAAGCGGCGGCGTCCGATGGTTTGTAAATTCAGGCGGCCATCGGGAAATGGCGTGGCTTCGATAATCTCCGCTGCCGTGCCGACCAACGACGGCGCTGTGTTCTGTTGGCCTTCTTCGCCTTCGGCAATCAGCGTCACGCCGAAGGTTTTATCGCTTTCGAGGCAGCGACGCATCATCAAGCGATAGCGCGGCTCGAAAATATGCAACGGCAGCGCCATGCCGGGAAACAGCACGACATTTAAAGGAAAAAGGGGCAGTTCAAAAGACATGATTAAGAAGTTAAAAGCGCCAGTTCATCGTCATCGAAAGCACTTTCGTCGGCAAAAGGTGGCGGCGCATCCTGCGTTTCTATCGGACGGTTGTTTTCGTCCACCAATACCACGCGTGGGCGCAGCGAACGCGCTTCGGCGTCGTTAAATTGCCCGTAGGCGATGACGATAATAATATCGCCTTTTTGTCCCAAGCGCGCGGCGGCGCCATTGAGACACATCGTTCCACTGCCGCGATGTCCCGGAATGGTGTAAGTCACCAAACGCGCGCCGTTGTTGACATTCACGACTTGGACTTGCTCATAAGGCAAAATATCGGCGCGTTCGAGCAAATCCACATCAACTGTCAGCGAGCCGACATAATGTAGATTCGCATCCGTCACGGTGGCCCGATGAATTTTGCCTTTACACATCGTTCTTAACATTGCTTCTCACTCTATAAGGTTAAAAGTTCACCATTCCGCGTCCGTTTCGCGCACCCAGCCGCCTTCGAGGACATCCGCCAGTGGTTTGACCATAAAGGCGCGGCGCAGGGCGCGCGGATGGGGGATTTGCAGGTTGTCTTCGTTCCATTCGAGATCGCCAAATAGCAGAATATCAACATCCATCGCGCGGGCGCCCCCCCGGTTTTTGGCATCGGGCAAGCGACCAAAAGCGGATTCAATCGCTTGAGTCATCGCCAAAAGCGCGCGGGGCGACAGGGTGGTTTCAATGCGCACCGCTGCGTTGAGAAAATCCTCTGCGCCGCCGCCCTCAACGCTTTGCGTTTCATAGATTTTCGAGCGCGCCGCCACGGTGATTTCGGCATGATATTCCAGCATCATGCACGCTTTGCGCAAGTTCGCCAGTCGCTCGCCCTGATTGCTGCCCAAGGCCAAATAAGCCGTCACAGATTTCATTTTAGTGGCGCTCGCGCTTGATTTCGACGCCGAGAAACTCCAACGCGACGGGCAAAGCGATATGCGGTTTGCGAATGCGCACCGTCACGGCTTGCACCATTTCGTGTTGCAGCGCCGCGCTCGCGATTTTTTCGGCGATGTGTTCCAACAACTTCGCTGTTTCGCCTTCCACAATGCTTTTGGCTGCCTCGTAAATCGCGATGTAATTCAGCGTGTCGCCCAAATCGTCCGACGCGCCAGCAGCGCGCAGATCACAATCCAGTGTGATGTCCACGATGAATTTCTGACCGAGTTCGTTTTCCGCCGCGTGACAGCCGTGTTTTCCGAAAAATGTTAGGCCGTTCAATAAAATTCGATCCATGCTGATGGAAATTTAACCACAGATGAACACGGATAAACACAGAGGAAAAATAGGGGTGACTTATTTTTGCGTTTGCGCGCATAAAGCAACGCCGCGCGGCTTTTAAATCTATTTCTATCCACCTCCATAATCTTAAGAACCGCATTCGTAGCCTGTGACGATGTGTTTTTATCTTGTAGGTGCGCGTTCATCGGGCGCCCTCTGGGCGGATGCATCCGTGGTTCTCACAATCGCATCGGTCATTTGAGCGACTTGTTTCATGGCTTTGACATCATGGACGCGAATGATAGCGGCACCGCCTGCGATGGCGCTGGCAATTGTCGCGGCAGTGCCGAAAAGTCGTTCTTCCACAGGCGCGTCGTTTAATACTTTTCCGATAGTAGATTTGCGACTGGTGGCGGATAAAGTTGGGAAACCAAAGTCGCTCAACGCGCGCCCACGTCGCAAGATCGCAAGGTTTTCCTCGACAGATTTGCCGAAGCCAAAACCCGCGTCCAACGCGATGCGTTCGCACGCAATCCCGGCTTGTTGCGCCGCTGCCACGCGCTCTTGCCAAAACTGCAAGATTTCCTCAATGACATCCCCCGACTTTGAACGTTCATCACGGAACTTTGAACTATAATTCATCGTTTGCGGCGTGCCGCGCAGATGCATCAAAATGACGCCGCAAGAGGAAGCGGCCAAAGTGGGCAGCATATTTTCATCGAAAGTGGCGCCGGAAATGTCGTTGATAATAGCGGCGCCCGCTTCTAAGGCGGCGGCGGCGACTTGCGCTTTGGTGGTGTCAACCGAAAGCGGCATATTGGAGGCGGCCAGCTTTTCAATGAGCGGAATCACGCGCCGTAATTCTTCATCGGCCCCGACGTTTTGGGCGCCGGGCCGCGTGCTTTCGCCGCCAATGTCGAGAATATCCGCGCCATCTTCGATCATTTGCAACGCGTGGTCAAGGGCGCGCGACAAATCGTAAACGCCATCGCCCGAAAACGAATCAGGCGTGACATTTACGATACCCATCACATAAGTTTTCGCGCCGAGCGGCAAAAAAAAGCGCCCGCAATGCCATAGATTCATGGTCAGTGGTCAGTGGTCAGTGGTCAGTGGTCAGTGGTCAGTGGTCAGTGGTCAGTGGTCAGTGGTCAGTGGTCAGTGGTCAGTGGTCAGTGGTCAGTGGTCAGTGGTCAGTGGTCAGTGGTCAGTGGTCAGTGG
>JANMKN010000058.1:0-56628 GCA_031372065.1 Abditibacteriaceae bacterium
CATTGCTTACGATGACAGCGCGACGGTGTATTCACTCACGATTTGTTTGCCGATTCGCCACGAAAAACGCATTGTCGGTGTCGTGAAAGCCTCGCTCAATGTCTCAGAGTTGTTTTCCAAAGTGCCTACTGTGCTTAAGGAAGAAGGGCTGCGGCATGATGTCGTGCAACGTGATCCTAATGCGTGGCGCATTTTGGTGCGTTTAACCGATAAAAGTTATGTTCCCTTGACCCAGCATATTTCCGAATCCGCTGCGCAAGCGATTACCGGAGAACGTAGGTCGAATGGTTTTTTTGAAAAAAATAATGGCTGGTTTTTGGCGCCCGTAGACAGTCCGAAGCAGGAAGAGGCCCCGCCGACAGAGGCGAGTCGCGATGAAAAAGACATGAATGGCCGTAATCGGCAAAACGCGCCTGCCAAAGACAGTGCGCGGCACAATAATACCTCCGGTCATGAAGACCTGATTGGCTTTGCCACATTGCATTTCCACCTCGAAAATGTTGACCAAAATGCCTTGGAAAACCTAACGCCGATGTCTGTTTTGGTTTATAACGACACCGATCACGTTTTTCATCATATTTATGACCAATTGAAAATGCAGGCTTTGGCCGGGGTTTTGTTGATAGTCGTTTTTATGGTGATGGGTTTGACGATTGCCCAACGAAAATTGGTGACGCCCCTGCGCCTTTTGAGCGGCGCCGCCGAAGGTTTGGCTTCGACAGCCCGCATTGAAGAAGAAGGTGCGGCGCGCGCCGCCCAAGAAAAAGCGCGGCAATTAGTAGCGCAATTGAAATTAATCAACACGCGCGATGAAATCCAAGACTTGGCTTCCGATTTCGCCATCATGGCGCAGCGCGTGCTGTCCTACCACGAGCAACTCGAACGCGAACTCAGCGCCAAGACCGGTGAAATTCAACGCGACTTAAAAATCGCGCGCGAATTTCAAGAGTCGCTCTTGCCGCGCGAGTATCCCGAAGTGCCCGAAGAAGGCCTGCAAAACGCGCTGAGTTTGAGTTTTCATCATGTTTATCAGCCCGCGACCAGTGTTTGCGGCGATTTCTTCGATGTTTTTAAAGTTTCCGAAGGCCGCGCCGGAGTCTTCATCGCCGATGTCATGGGACACGGCGCTCGTTCGGCGCTGGTCACGGCGATTCTGCGCACGCTTCTGCAAGATTTGGCCGGACGCGAGGACGACCCGGCGCATATTTTGGAAAAAATCAACCATCACTTTTCGGGCATTTTGCGCGGCACCGGCCAATTCGTTTTTGCCTCAGCCTTTTGCATGGTGATAGACACCATCGGACACACTGTAGATTTCGCTTCGGCAGGCCATCCTTCGCCTTTGATCATGGATCGGCAGAATAGTCGGGTGGAACCGCTGCTGCCCGACGATTATGAAGATGTCAAACACGCCAATGCCGCGTTGGGCGTAGATGGCGACAGCACTTATACGCGCCACACCCGCGTCTTGCGTCCCGGCGAGGCGTTTTTGCTGTTTACCGATGGCGTAAGCGAGGCCCCAGCGCCCGATAGGGAAGAGTTCGGCACCGCGCGATTGTGTCGCTCGGTGCGCCGCCAGATTACGCATCCCATCGCGCGCATTTGCCGGGCAGTTTGCGAAGATGTCAACGACTGGATGGCTGGGCTGCCCTCACCGGACGATATTTGCCTTATCGGCGTCGAAATCGGCCCGCCGCGACAAAGTGCGATTGTGCTATCCCCAGAATTGGAAAAGGCCAGCACATAAAAATAAAAAGGACACGCTCTGGCGTGTCCTTTTTATTTTTTCTTTCTTGATTTAGTGCAGCACCACATCCGGCGCGCGATAAATCGGCGGCGTTTGGGGGGCGGGATAAGGCGTTTGATACGGTGGTTGATAAACCGGCGTGTTTGGTGTTTGGTAAACCGGCTCGTTTGTCTGTGTGTTGGTTTGGGCGTTGCGATTAAAACCAACCCATTGCAAGCCGCCGGAAAGCGAAAGCATATCGCCCTGCGCGCCTGCGGTTTGTAGATTCACCGCGACGGGCCAGCGTTTTTGCGGGTCGAAATCGTAAAGCGGATTGAGCCCTTTGGTCAGTTCGTCCACGATAAAACTGGGCAGGCGCAAATGAGCCACGGACAAAGCCAAATTCTCAGCGCGAACCTGATTCGATTGCACACTCAACAGCCCGCCGGCTTGGAACGGCAAACTGATGCCATAATAATTGGCTTTGCCGCCTACCCAAGCGCGTCCGCCATCGAATTTCAAATAAGCGTCCTTGATCGAAGGCAAGCGTGGCACAATGAATTTTTGCGCTTGATCGGCGCGCAGTTGCAAATTGAGTGTGCCGGGTTGCCACGATTTAATGTCGAAATCGCCTTGCAGCGCTTTGACAAAATCAAAGCGAATCTCGCCTAAATTGGCATCCATGCGATCATAACCGACGCCTTGCATGGTGAAGTTAGTCAAGTTTAGTTTGACGCTGCCGATGCGCCCGTTTTGCCCGCCCAATTGTCCGCCCAAGATGCTGCCAAAAATATCACCTAAATCGCCGCCGAAGATATTGCCCAAATCGCCGCCGTCGCCGCCAAAAATATCGCCCAAATCGAAATTATTTTTGCGGGTTACGCTGCCGCGCAGATTCGCCTGATTGCTTTGCAATCCTTGCAGACGCTTCGTTTCGGCGCGCTGGGCCAAAGCCAGCAGATTATCCAGCGAGGCGCCGTCGAGTGACACGTTGAAGTGATCGAAATCGCCCGGCTGCCGCGCGCTTTTGCGCACCGCATCCACGCGTAGCGAACGCACCGGCCCCAGTTGGCGGCGCAGCGAAGTTTCCGCCGCGCGATTGAGGGCGTCATTTGTGCCGCCCACGTTTTTCAGGTCTCCTGTGGAAGAAAGTAAAGCTAAAAGCAAAAGCCAATGCATGAAAAATCACCCCTTGTCTAATTCAATTCTATTTCAATTGAAAGCTTTCTGCGGACGGGAAAAGTCGCGTTATGTTCTAAAGCGCATCTATGAGAGTGCATTATAGCGCCGTCTGATTTTTTGAAGCAAACTGGGATTGTGGCTACTGCATATTTCACGCACGCACTGTTCAAGGAACATCAAAATTTCGCCGGTCACCCCGAACGTCCCGAACGCTTGGAGGCCATCAATCAGAAATTGGCGGCGCAGGCATGGCAAGACAAATTAGGGCGGCCCGCTTTTGAAAGCGCGACGGAAGAAACTATCGCGCTATGCCATCCGCGCGACCATGTTACTCTGATTCGTGAAATGGCAGCGCATGGCGGTGGCATGATTGACGGCGATACCTTGGTTTCGCCACGCTCTTTTGAAGTCGCAGCGTTGGCCGTGGGCGCGGCGTGCGCGGCGGTTGATACTGTTCTGAAAAAAGAATCGAAAAATGCTTTTTGTTCACTGCGTCCGCCGGGCCATCATGCGGAAACCTCGAAGGCGATGGGCTTTTGTCTGTTCAACAACATCGCGATTGCGGCGCGCCACGCCCAGAAAACGCATGGCCTTGACCGTGTGGCGATTGTGGATTGGGATGTCCATCATGGCAACGGCACACAAGAGATTTTTTACGAAGACGCCTCAGTTTTTTTTGCCAGCGTGCATGAATGGGGCATTTATCCGGGCACAGGCCGCGCCGACGAAAAAGGCCGGGGTAAAGGTGTCGGCACGACGATCAATTATCCGCTGCGCGCTGGTGGGGGCCGGACGCAGTATTTGGACGTGTGGAACGATTTAGGTGAGAAAATCGAAGCCTTCCAGCCGCAGTTGATTTTGGTTTCCGCCGGTTTCGACGCGCACACGCGCGACCCGTTGGCCCACATGAAACTCGAAAGCGCGGACTTTGCGGAATTAATGCGACACACCAAAAAGTGGGCGGGAAAACTGTGCGATGATCGCGTGGTTTGCCTGCTCGAAGGCGGCTACGATTTGCAAGGTTTGAGCGCTTCGACTGTGGCTGTCATCGAAGTTT
Source organism: Abditibacteriaceae bacterium (assembly GCA_031372065.1). Lineage (GTDB taxonomy): Bacteria > Armatimonadota > Abditibacteriia > Abditibacteriales > Abditibacteriaceae > DASWNL01. The sequence continues at coordinate 3,966 of JANMKN010000058.1, forward strand.
TGCAAGACAACAATGAATAAATCCGCTTTGCTGTTGGACGATAATTTGATGACGACAGCGCGTGTGCGCTCGCAGTTGGAAAAGATGCAGTATCGCGTGCAAATCGCGCGGCGCTTGCCCGAACCATTAGCTGAATCCGAAACCGCTGTTTCACAATCGCCGCAACTGGTTATCATCAATCTTGGCTCGCGCAGTTTGCCGGGCATCGCACTTATAACATCTTGTTTGCAACAATTTCCGGCGGCGCGCGTTGTAGGGTTCTGCGGACACGCGGAAATCGAAATTCGCCGCGCGGCGAAACAAGCTGGGCTGGCCCGCATTCTAACCAACGACGAGGCTTTGCAGGATTTAGCCAAAAGTTTAGGAGTTCACACCGTTGACGACGTTGAAAACGCCACTTAATTTTTTCATCAAAACTGTTGTTTGCACCGCACTGGCGAGCATCCTTTCATGGGCGCCGTGCGGTTTTGTTGTGCCCGCACAAGCGGACGGCACCGAGAAAACCTTTGCTGTCGTGCCTTTCGAGACGCTGGGCGTTGGCAGCGAAAGTGGCTGCGCCAAGCGTGCTTTGTTTGCCATAAACGATGAAGCCGAATGGCAGCGCGTGTGGGGCGTGCATACGCAGAACATCGCCGATGCGCAAAGCCTGCCGAAAGTTGATTTTTTGCGTCAGACGGTGATTGCCGTTTTGTCGGGCGAGCGCAGCGATGGAAAATCTTTGCAAGTGGGGCAAGTGGTGCGCGGAACGCAAGAAACGGTGGTTTATTTCCTGTTGAGCGACGAAAAATCGTGGTTGGGCGTCGCTGAAACGCAAACCAAAAACGATGAGCCGCAAACGGTGCGACCCTATGTGTTCGTGGCGGTTGATAAAGTAAATTCGCCATTGCGCTTCGCGGACATCTACGGCGCGCAGAACATATGCAGCAAGTGCGCCGGATAATCACCAAAAACCGCAAAAGGCCGCTCTGGAATTGCATCCAGAGCGGCCTTTTTGCTTTTTTGTGCAGCGTGGATTTAGCGCGAGACTTTGTTGCCACTGCCGCGCATTATCATGAAAACAATGCCGCCTAAAATCGCGCCGCCGATCAGACCGAAAGCGGCTTGCTTCATCGCAATACCAATAACGGCGGCAATAATCAACACCACCAACGCGGCAATGCCCGCCGTGGACGAGCTGCCTCCGCCAGAAGTGGGCAGCGGTTTCGCGACGGGTTCAGGAGTTTTTGGCGTTTCGGTGCGCAAACCCAAAACTTGCGCTTCTTCTTCGGATTTCGCCGGTTTGCCTTCGACCACGCGCAGAAAATCGAGGTAAGCTGGCACGCTTTCGCCCGCTTGAAGTTTCTGCCGATATTCGTCATATTTGGCGCGTTTGGTTTCGTCGGTCAAAATGGAGCGAGCGCCGGGCAGTAAATCGAGCCACAACAAATACTCGCGGCGTTTTTGCGCGTTGCGATGGTCACGATTGGCTTGCGCTTCGGCATACAAATCGTTGATGCGGCCCCGAATCGCCGCTGTGGTGGCATCGGCAGGTTGATCCAGCAAATTGTAATAATCGAGAAAGTCGTTGGGATTCGCGGCAAGGTTTTCTGGAAGTGGCATGGCGGCGATGTCCTTTGCGATGGGAAGTCAGAATAACGGCAAAACAACAGGGAACGATGCAACGGCAAGCATTTTAGCAAGATTTCTCTTCTGACAAAAGGCGAGACGGCGTAATTTGACCCTGCCAGAGAGTTCCTACCGCCTTTTCAGGCCAATATTGCGGTGAAATGGCAGCCAATCGAACGCCATGAAACGAATTGCCCGCTTCTTTTGCGAGCGGGCAAGGGCGTTTTTAGCTTGTGGTGGCATTCCTATCGCCTGTGAAGGGGCACTTTTGGTCTGCGAAGGCGCGTGCAACAGTTGTAGGGACAGGGCTTGTCCCTACCCTTTGGCGTGGATGATGTCGTTCAAAGGGGCACGGCAGGCCATGCCCCTACAAATCGCGTGTTTCGGCCCGTTTATCTCGTGTGGGCGCGCACTTATGTCTTGTGTGCCCTCACTTATGTCTTGTGGGTGCGCACTTATGTCTTGTGGGTGCCCACTTATCGTTTGTGGTCGCACACTTATCAATAAGTGTGGACATACAACACATAAGTGCGCACCCGCAAACCATAAGTGCGCACCCACAAGACATAAGAGTGCCTCCACAGAACATGGGAATGCCTCCACAAAGCATATGAGTGCCGCCACACGGCATCGGAAGGCTCTCGCATGACAGAGGAGTGGAGTAATAGGAAAGCGGCCAAGCGTTGCAGATCGCACATAAACCGCTGAAGGCTATAAATTAGGCGCTGATGCTATTTTCTATCGCTTCCAACCCTTTATGCGCTTTGAGGCGCTCTGCAATTTTATCCTGCCAAGCGCCGCTATCTCACTTTGAGAGCAGCGAAAAGGTCCTTTTGCCAGCGTTTGGCGTTTGTTCTATGGTTTTTTGCGTCAGGCCGTTGCTCAACATATTGGCACTTTGCGTGGGATTATTGCTGCGCAGCCATTTGACGTGTCCATCGGCAAAGGCGAAGTTGGCACCATCCAAATGAATTTGCGCAGCGGGATAAGTGGCAACGCCAGCGGGCGAAGGCGCGCAGCGTTGGCCGAATTGGGAAAGCGAAGTGCCGTCGCCACACTGATTGTAGCGCGCATCGCCTGTCGGCGTGCCCGTTGTGTTGCCGCCATCGCCCGCAATGACTGTTTGCGACGATGAACCAAGCATATCTTCGTCCGCGCCCGTCCATTTGCCTTTGTAAAACACCATGAAATTGGCGTTATACCAGTAGTCGCTGTAACCGGGCTTGGTCGGGTCATCATCGCCTCCGTTGACATCAACGGGACATTGATAAACCTGCGTATTTTTGATGTAAGGTTGCAGCGCATCGGCCCAGCCGTAAGGCGGCACGCCTTTCGATGAACCGCTCGTCACCCTAAAAACTGGATAATGCTCATCGAAATCGTTGATGTATTGCTTGAAACCAAGCGCCATTTGCTTCATGTTGTTCTGGCAAGTGGGGCCATGAACATTTTCACGGCGTGCATAAATCGGAAACAAGATCGCGGCGATAACGGCGAGAACGCCGACAACGACCAACATTTCAAGCAAGGAAAAAGCGCGGCGTTGCATAAGAAGACCTCCAAAAATGCGTGCAACCTATTTGATGCAAAAACCGCCCCGAAAAGTTCGGATTCGTGATATGCTTTTGAAAAATGCCGCCGTGTTTTGCTTATGTTCTCTGTTCAACACCTGCTCGACACATTAAACAAAACCTTCCCGCTGTCCCGCGCCGAAAAGTGGGACAAAGTTGGCTTGCAAGTTGGCGATGCGCGCCGCGCAGTGCAGCGTGTTCTCGTGGCGCATGAAGTGACCGAAACGGTGCTTCATCAAATCGAAGAAAACTGCACTTTGGTGGTTTATCATCCGCTGATTTTCCGCGCGCTGGAAACCCTTGATTTTCAAAATCACACCGCGAATTTAGTGGGGATTTGCATCGCGCAAAAAGTGGATGTCATCGCGGTGCATACAGCGCTCGATAACGCGCCACCGCTTTCCGTCAAACAACCGGGCGCGCTCGGCGATGCGTTAGCTCATGAACTCGATTTGCAAAATATCAGCGTTTTAGCGCCGTCGGGCCGCGAATCTTTGTGTAAAATCGCTGTTTTTGTGCCGCCAAGTCACTTGGAAGCCGTGCAAATGGCGATGTGGGGCGCGGGCGCCGGGCAAATCGGACTTTACGACGAAGCCAGTTTTCGTTTGCGCGGGCAGGGCACCTTTCGACCTTTGCCGGGCGCGAAGCCTTTTGAAGGCCAAGTCGGGCAGCGCGCAGAAGTGGACGAATGGCGTTTGGAAGTCATCGTGCCCGAAGCGCAAAGCGGCGCGGCCATCGCGGCCATGCGCAAGGCGCATCCTTATGAAGAAGTCGCTTACGATGTTTATCCGCTGCGCAACGCGATTCATCCTTATGGCTCGGCGCGCGCCGGTGAATTAGTCGCGCCGCTATCGCTTGCAGATTTCGCCGCGCAAGTGAAAGGTGCCTTGCGGGCGCCGAATGTGCGCGTGGTGCAGGGCGCAAAGCGCGACATCCGGCGTGTAGCGTGTGTGCCCGGCAGCGGCGCCAGTTATATTGATGACGCGTTTCAAAATGGCTGCGATTGCCTCGTAACGGGCGATATTAAGCATCACGACGCCCTCAAGGCGCAGGCTTTGGGGTTATCCTTAATAGATGCCACGCACACTGCCACCGAACGCGCCGCTGTGCCGCTGATCGCCGAAGTTTTGCGCGCTGTGGCCAGTTTGCAAGTGGACATTTGTGACGTGGACACCAACCCTTTCGAGGCAATGCCAAATTGAATTTTTATGGATCGCAAATTATTTGATTTACAAGAAGCCGACAACAACATGGCGCGCTTGCGCCGCGAACGTGCGAAATTAGACGACGCCACTTCGCTGCGTGGCGAGCGCGATACCTTGCAAAACGCTGTCAATGCAGAAATAGTGCGTTTGCAAAAAATGCACGCCGAGCGCACCGACAAGGAACTGGAACTCAAAACCGCCGAAGAGAAAATCGCGCGGCAAAACTCTCGCTTGATGAGCGCCACGGCGACACACGAAGTCACCGCGTTGCAGCGCGATATTACAGCACTAAACCGCGCGCGCGGCGATTTGGATGAAGCGATTCTGATTCTGATGGACGAAGACGAAACCGGTCAGGCCAATCTTGCGCAGTTGCAAAGTCAACTCGAAGACAAAAGCGCCGAAACCGCGCAAGCCGAAGCGCATTTCAAAGCCGAAACCGAGCGCATCGAAAACGAAATCGCCGCCACGCAAGCCAAACGCGATGCTCTGGCGCAGAGTATCGAACCGGATGCGCTGGAAAAATATAATGACCTCGCCGCGCGGCATCATGGCGTGGCCGTCGCGCATCCTGAAAAAGGCAACTGCTCGGCGTGCGGCATGACGATTACGCCTTTTAATCTCAAGGACGCCAAAACCAAAGCGTGGCCCGAATGCGACAATTGCGGGCGGCTTTTATATATCGAATGAAAAACAAAACACTCTGGCTGGCGCCTTTGGCTGTGTTTGGCGTCGGCATTATCATTTTGGGCGCGAAGAATCCGGGCAACGTGGCACAAACGCAGCCCGAATCGGCTGATCCTCGTTTGCGCACGCGTCACTACAAAACCTCGCTGACCGAAGCTTATCAAGTCGTGCTAACCGTGATTCCGCAATTGCGCACTTATGGCAAAGCGTGGCACATTGTCGCGCACGAAGAAAACGAAGTGCGCGCCGAAGTGCCGGTTTTGCTGTTTACCGACGATTTGATCGTCACCTTAAAAGAAGTGTCCGGCGGCGTGACTTTGGATGTGCATAGCGCTTCGCGCCTCGGCAAAGGCGATTTTGGCGAAAATCGTCGCCATATTGTGCAGTTGTTGGCCGTGCTGGATGAAAAATTACTGTTGAATTGAAAAACGAGGTCGTAATTTAGTCAGTTGTCAAAATGGACATTTTTGAAGCAATTCACACACGTCGCAGCATTGCGCAGTTGCGTGAGGACGAAGTGCCTCGCGAAATGATCGAGCAGCTTTTGGACGCCGCTGTGCGGGCACCGAATCACAAACGCGTTGAGCCGTGGCGTTTTGCCGTGTTTACCGGCGCTTCACGCGAAAAATTGGCGAATGCGTTTCGCGAAAATTATCGGTTGGATCATCCTGAGGCCATGCCCGATGAACTGTCTGGGCCGGGCGAAAAAAGCGCCAAGCGCGCTCTGGCGGCGCCAGTGACGATTGTCGTGAGCAGCGTAGCGGGCCAAAGCGAAATCGAAACTCTGGAAAATTATTCGGCGGCTTCGGTGGCAACGCAGCACATTCTTTTGGCTGCGCACGCGCTGGGCTTGGGCGCTTATTGGCGCACCGGCGAAGCGACTTACACCAAACCGCGTAATGCCATTAAAGAACTTATCGGTGCTCCGCCCGAAACGCAAATTGTCGCGTTTCTTTTGATCGGTTATCCCGCTATTGAGGCTTCGCCCGGCCCGCGCGCAGCAGCTTCGCAAAAGACGACATGGTTTGACTGATTTTGGGTCACTACGGCTTTTGATTTGCATCCTGATTTGTGCCTTACAAATCACATCTCAGGAGAACTGTTCATGTCCGAAGATTTAATGGTCGGCGATCAAAAAGTGGAGCGCGCTTCCAAAGAGCAACTCGTAGAATTGCTAAACGGCGACCTGTCGCGCGAATATCAGGCGATCATCACTTACATTCAATACTCGGCCAGCGTGACCGGGCCATATCGTCAGGAACTCAAAAACTTTTTTGCGGCTGAGATTCCCGACGAAACGCGGCACGCCCAGTATTTGGCCGACAAAATCGCCGCTTTAGGCGGCGTTCCGTGTGTGACGCCCGAAGCTGTGCCGCAGGAAACCAATGTCAAAAAGATGTTGGAAAACATTGTCGAAGCCGAACGCACGGCGCGCAACAATTATTCGATGCGTGCCAAGCAAGCCGACGAACTCGGCGAAGTTGGTCTTGCCAATCGCCTTGAAGATATGGCCGACGACGAATCGGGCCACTTGGATGAGACTTTGAAAATTCTCAGCGGCTGGGATTGAAAGCCAAACGCAAAAAGGGCATCAGAATTTGATTCTGATGCCCTTTTTGTTATTCGTCGTTGCTTTTTGGTGGCCCAATGCGCGGTTTGGGAGTTGGTGTGGGAGCCGGGGCGGGTTTTCCGCCTTTGCCTTGCATCGGCACCTCTGTCGCCCCAGAAATTTGATGTTTGGTGGGCGCTGCTTTGGTCGCGCTATTCAATGTAAAAATCACCGCCAACAGCGGCAACAGGGAAAGAAATTTTTTCATCGTTCGTCCTCAATTCGTCGCAAACAGTCTGGCCTATCGGCATCTGAGCGTCAACTTTGTTGACAGTAAGATCACCTTTAGTTTTGCAACGCCCAACCGACGCTGCAAAAGCAGGCTTGTTTCATAACATATGCACAATACACAAAAAAGCCGCGACTGAGAATCAATCTCAAACGCGGTTTTCGAGTTGACGTTGCGTTAAAAGCGACTCAATCCTCGTTGCTGTGAGGTGGCCCTTTGGGTTGAGTTGGCTTAGGCGTTGGCTTAGGCGCCGGCTTACCACCTTGGGCTTCCAATGATGGAATACGATGGTTGGATGCCTGCGTTGGAGGCACTGGCATTACAAAAATGCTCAGTAAAAACAAAGCAAAAGGCAGGATTTTCGTTAATTTCGACATGATTTCACACTCAACAGCCCCTACAGACGGCACAATGCGCCGTTTGTTTCAAAAGAAATTCTTATACTTAATATGTGACTCATTTTAAGTATTACAAGGGCACACCGGCTTTGGGAAATACTTCGCCGGACGTCCTGCTGAAATTTCCATTAGCTTTTTTTCGCGCCTTTGCTTTGATCGTTATTGTTGTTAGTTTCAACGGTGGCGTGGCTTTCTGCGCCTTAGAGCGGCAATCGGCGGGCGAAGCAGCCGTGGAGCGCGGTGATTTCGAGGCGGCTGTGACGGCGTGGCGCGAAGAAGCGCGCCGCTACGAGGCCAATCGTAATGCGTCGGGTCGCATTCGCGCGCTGGTGAATTTGGCCGAGGCTTATCAAGAATTGGGCAGGCCGGAACTGGCTTTGACGACTTTGGAAATGGCGCGCGATGCGGCCACACGCAGCGCCGACAAACGCGGTCTGATAGCGATCAAAAACAGCCTCGGCAGCCTTTATACGCGTAGCGGAAAATCGGCTTTGGCCGAGCCGCTGCTCATGGAAAGTTTGGCGTTGGCGGAGCAGGAAAAAGACTCGATAGGCATCGCTTTGGTCGCCAATAATCTCGGTAATCTTTTCGCCAGTCAGGAACGCGACGCGCTGGCACAGCAGAATTATTTGCGTTGCACAGCCCTCGCAGCGGAATTGCGCGATTGGGTCTTGTCGTCGCGCGCCACATTGAATTTGGCCGCACTTTTAGCGCGTGAAGGACAAAACGCACAAGCCTCCGGTTTTTGCGAGCGTGTTTGGAAAAATCTGTTTGATTTGCCCGATTCCCACGACAAAGCGCAGCTTTGTCTTGCGGTGTCCTATCTATTTCAAACACTGGCCGGACGCGACGAAAAACTGCTTGACAATGCCGCGCAGCCAGCCCGCGAAGCGCAGAGAATCGCCGAAAAAATCGGTGATTCGCGTTCGCTTTCATCGGCGTTCGGTTATTTGGGTGCGATTGCTGAAAAACAGGGTCGCCACGCCGAAGCCGTGCCACTGACGCGCCGGGCGCGGTTCCTCGCGCAGCAAACGCAGTCGCCGCATTTGCTTTATCAATGGGAATGGCAAATGGCGCGGCTGCTCAAAGCGCAGGGCCAGACGGACGAAGCGATTGGCGCCTATCGCCGCGCCGTCGAGACGCATCACACGCTCTGCGATTGCGCCGGCTGCGGCGGCGACGCGCCCGCTTCGTTTCGTGAAACGGTTGGCCCGCTTTATTATCAACTGGCCGATTTGCTTTTGCAGCGTGCGAATTCTGGCATCGACGCGCAAAAAAATCTGGCCGAGGCGCGCGACACGTTGGAGATTTTGAAGACCGCCGAAATCGAAGACTATTTTCATGACATTTGCGTGACCGTCGGGCAGGCCAAAGTGCGCGATGTCGAAGCGGTTTTGCAAAACGCCGCCGCGATTTACTATGTGCCTTTGCCGGATCGCACCGAAATTCTGCTTGGCTTGCCGTCGGGCTGGCGGCGTTTTTTCATTGCTATGGGCGCGGGCGCGCTCAATGCCAAAGCGCGGCGACTGCGTTTGCACCTCGAACGGCCTTCGTCTGACCGTTATCTGATTTACGCGCAAGAACTTTACGAGGCGCTGATTCGCCCGCTCGAAGCCACGCTGCGCGCCGAAAAAGTCGGCACGCTCGTCTTTGTGCCGGACGGCGCATTGCGCGCCATTCCGCTGGCGGCACTGCATGACGGTCAGCAATTCTTGATTGAAAAATTTAACGTCGCTGTTGTGCCCGGCCTGACGCTGATGGACCCTCGCCCGCTGCCGCGCGGCAAGATTTCGGTGTTGGCTGGCGGCGTGTCGGAAGCGGTGCAAGGCTTCGATTCGCTGCCGGGCGTGTCCGGCGAACTGGGCCACATCCGGCAAAATTATGATGCGAAAGAATTGCTCAACGCCGACTTTACTAAAGCCGCCGTGCAGCGCCGAATTGCCGAAGGCGCATATCAAATTATCCACATCGCCTCGCACGGCGAGTTCAACGGCGACCCGCAACAAACCTATTTGCTGACCTACGATGGCAGGCTGACGCTGAATGATTTGGAGGACGTGATCCGGCCTCATCAATATCGTGGTGTGCCGGTGGAATTGCTGGTTCTCAGTGCCTGCCAGACCGCCGCTGGAGATGATCGCGCCGCGCTCGGATTGGCCGGCGTTGCGCTAAAATCGGGAGCGCGCAGCGCGCTGGCGACGCTGTGGTCGGTGGGCGACGAGGCCAGCGCCGAACTGATGAACCAGTTTTATTCGGCCTTGAAAAAAGACCCGTCGCTCTCGAAAGCGGCGGCGCTACGCATGTCACAAATCGCGTTGCTCAAAGACAAACGTTTCCAACATCCGGCGCTCTGGTCGCCGTATTTATTGATTGGAAATTGGCTTTGACACAGTATTTGAAACACAAAGACGCCATGATAAGAAGAGGGGGGAGTGGGGGAGATTAGGAGCAAGAGCAAATGAGATTGTCATTTTTGTGTCTTTGCGTCTTTGTGTTGCAATTTTTTGCGTGAGTTAAAGCAAATTCCACGACAGAAAAAAGTGGATGCCTTTGTCTTGCAAATCGCCTCCAGGCGAACTGATTTTGCGGAAGGGATGGCCCCAAAAAAGTTGGGCGTTGACGCGGCGGTTAGGCGTGTAAAGCAGGCCGAGTCCCGCGCTGCCGATGGTGTCGCTGCCGGTAAGTATCGGCGCACTGCTGACAGATAGATTTTTGCCGTGACCGAAGTCGGCGAAGGGCACTAAAACAAGAATTTCCTTGCCAGATTTGGCGAACACGATGGGCAAATGCAGTTCCGCCGAGGCAACGATGCCTTTGTCGCGCACCAATTGATTTTGCCGGTAGCCGCGCACGCTATTCGCGCCGCCGATGGCGAACTGCTCCACCGACAGCAAAGGCCGGTTAGACCACTGACCATTGGCGCGCAACACCAATTGGCGGCCCGATTCATCAAGCACTCGAACAAATTGCGCTTGGCCGAGCCACGTCAAAAACCTGCCGTTCGGCGGCAGTGCGTTGTGCGTGGAACCGGAAAAATCGCCGCCCCAACTGAGCAGCGAACGCGCTGCGAAAACCTCGCGTGGCGCGCGATTTAAGAATTCTCCGCCGAAGCGCAGCGCGGTGGTTTGCGCTTTGCCGTTAAAGTCGCCGCGCGAAAAGGAAAACGGCACGCCGCCTAAAAAAGTTTGGCTTTGGCGATGTTCAACCATCAGCGAAAAGGCGGTTTCCCGTCGCGTTGTTTTGCCGAGCAGCTGCCGCACACCAACGTCCACGTTTTCCGAGCGGCTGGAAATGTCCAGCGATTTAAACGGCTCTTCGATGACCGCCGAGTCGCCTTTGGAATACGCGAATTGCAGATTCGCATTGCGGCGACTGGGCGGCGATTTGTAGGTCAACGCGAAGTCGCGCAGCGGCGAACTGAATTGATGGAGTCCGCCCTGCGTCAGCCCGGCGTTCCATTGCAGCAGGTCGTCGCGGCCCGTGAGATTGCTGCTGGCGGCGACCAATCGCAGCCGCTCCCCACCGATACTGGCCGGGCGATGATTATCGAATTCCAGCGCGATTTGATAGGGACTGTTTTCGTCCACATCCACTTTCAACAAGGCTTCTCCCAGACGCACGCCGGGTTGCACTTCGGCATTGATGCGGCGCACATTAGGGTTTTCCCGCAGCACTTGCAACGCTTCGCGCACCGCATTCACGCTGAAAGGTCGTCCGGCGCCGCGCGCGATTTTGGCGGCCAAATAATTGGTGCGATAGCGCTGGTTGCCGGTGATTTTAATCTCCGCTAACGTGCCTTCGATAATGGTGAAAGTAAGCACACCCTCGGCGGAGTTTTGCTCCTTCAGCAGGGCGCCAGAGTTGACGTAGCCGTGATTGACGTAGTGCAAAGTCAATTTGCGGCGCGCTTCTTCCAACTCCTCGGCGGTCACGTCGCGGTTGGAGAATTGCGCGATGACTTTTGCCAGTTCCACCTGCGAAAAGGCGGTGTTGCCTGCGAAATGAAACTCGCGCACACGAACGCGCTCTGCCGTCGAAAGCTGCTGCGCCGGCCACACGCGGGCGCGTTCGATGGCGATGGGAAATTCAAGAGGCCTATCGCGCAGACGTATTTCCGCGTTGACCGGCAATGGTGTGGGCGCGGCGAAGCGATATTTTGCGAAGTGGGCATCGCCAAAAGACGACTGCGCCAAGCCCGGCGCGGTGCGGAGAAGGAGTAGCAAACCAAGTGTCAGCGCAATTGTTGGATTCAAGAAATGGTTCTCCAAAAAGGGGCGGGCTTGCGCCCAATGGCATTAAGTTAAGCGATTCAGAAACGTGGCGTCCCTCCCTCCGGGCGGGACTGAGGGAGGGCATAACGGCGGCATAGCCGCCCTCAACCCCCACCTAATCCTGCCCGCAGTAAGCGGGCGCCCGCCCAAAGGGGAGGAACTATGCTCTCGAAATCCTTAACTTAATGCCATTGGGCGCAAGCCCCGCAAATCACTTTCCACCACTCGGCAGCAATCCCGAAGGCCCCGGCGGAGCGGCGATTTGGCGGCGCACGGTGAAACTGCTCGACTGTCCGCGCCGCAGCACGAGGCAGCGTTCTTGAAGATAGCTTTCTGCCGTGAGCGGATTAGTGGTCAGCCGCACGAGCGAGGCGCCGACGTTGGTGTTGGGCGATTGCACTTCGATATTGCCCGCTACACCGAACTGCGACGACGCGCTGATGTCGGTGTCCGCCGAAGGCAAATACACATTCGCCGTGATGCTGATGTTGCCGCCGCTACCGTTGATGGCGTCGGCTTTGAGCAGGCTTTTGTCGAGAATCACGAAGCGCGAATCAAGGGCGATGTTGCCGCCGTCGCCCTGCGCGAGACTGACGATGCTGCTACGCGAAAGCCGCACCATGTTGCCCACTTTGATATTGATGTTGCCGCCGTTCGATTGCGGCGCCGCTGTGCCAATGGAGCCATGATTGGGCAGCAGTAAATCGTTGGCGGCGTTCAGCTCAATTGTCCCGGCGTCGCCGTTGCCTTCGGAAGCGGCGGTAATGCTGGCGCCATTGAGTATGTGAATGTTGGTGGCATTCACGCGGATGTCGCCGCCTTTACCGCCATTTGTCGCCTTGGTGCCAGCGCTGAGGCCCGTTGCTTCGGCATCGCCCTGACCGTTCAAAATCACGCTTTTGGCCGAGATGATGACACTGCCGCCGTCGCCTTGGCCGTCAGTGTCGGAGGAGATTTCGCCGCCGTTGAAAAGACGCAGCGACGTGACGTTTATATTGACGGTGCCGCCGTTGCCTTGGCCATCGGCGTCGGTGGAAATCACGCCGCCGTTCACAACGTTTAGCGCCTGGCCCGTCACTGTAATGCCACCGCCGCCGCCTATGCCGGAACTGTCGGAAGTCAGGCCGGTCAAGCCTTCGCCGTTCATGTCGTCAATAAGCACCTCGTTGGCGTTGATGACAATGTTGCCGCCCGCGCCGTCGCCAAAACCGTTGCTGGAAACGTTGCCGCCGTTGACGAGGCGCAGCGTGCCGTCGGTTAAAATGATCGTGATGTCGCCGCTCCGCTTTGCGCCGAAACTGGAAGTGGAAACGCTGCCTCCGCCCAGAATTTGCAGCGTGCGCGCCGCGATGGTGATGCTGCCGCCTACGCCGCTTTCGGGTTCGGTGGTTTCGGCGCTGATGCCGGTCACATCGGTGTCAGTTTGCGCGTCAATAATCACGTTGTTGGCCGAGATAATCACGCTGCCGCCGTTGCCACTTCCATCGGTGTCAGCGGAAATTTCGCCACCATTAAGAAGGTGCAGAGCCGAAGTTTGAATTATGACGCTGCCGCCGTTGCCGGCACTTTCGGTGTCGGTGGTGATTACGGCGCCGTTGGCGAGGCGCAGCACCCGGCTCGTCACCGCAATGTCGCCGCTGGCGCCTCCGTTGACGGGCGCCAAAGTTTGCGTGGCAATTATCGCACTGTCGGGAACACCTCCTGCATCAAGAATGACGCTATCAGCCTGAATCGTTATGTGTCCGCTGTCGGCAACTCCCTCGGTGGCGGCCACGATGGAGGAGTTTTGCCCCATTTTTAAGTTGCTGGTCAGCGAAATATCAATGCCGCCGCCTTGCGTTATGGTGTTAGTTGCCTGAAGTTCGGCATTGCGCAGCGACAAATTTGTGCCGCGCACCATGATGGAGCCGCCTTCGGAAACTTCGAGACGTGCGCCGCCTTTTATGCGCACATCGCCGCCGATCAGCGAAAGCGATTTTCCAGCTTTCATTTGCAGCGTGCTGCCGTTGATTTCTATTGGCGACGGCTGCGGATTCAAAAAGCCAAATGCCGCTGGCGGCGCGCTGGTGAGAACACTGGCCGCCGGGTTCTGCGCGTGAAACACGCCGCCATCTTTCAAGCGCGCGAAATCCGCTGTGCTGGCGACAAACGAGCCGCCGATATCCACTTGCGCGTGCGGGCCGAAAACCACGCCGCTGGGATTAAGAAAGAAAAAATTCACGCCGGGAATGGTGGAAGCCAGACGGCCATCAATGTTTGAAGCATTGCCGCCGGTTACGCGCGCCAAAATATTGGCGATGTTGTTTGGCCCGCCAAATGTTGCCGAGTCGCCCATCGCCAAATTAAAGTCGCGGAAGCTATGAAACAGGTTCGGCCCAAAGGTTTGGCCGAGCGTGCTGGGAATTGAATAGTTGGGGCCAGTCAGCGATGTCGCCGCGCCCAACGTGCCGTCCGTCGCGATTTGCGCGTGCGCGGCGGGCACCAAGGCAACGCAAGATAATAGGGTGATGAAGTGATTGGTTCGCGTGTTTCGCATGGTGATTTTGCTTTATCGGGGCACGGCGGGTGCCCTCAGGGCGGATGCGTGCTGGGACACGCCATAGCGTGTCCTTACAAATCATTTTGTTCAGCAAGTTGTTGCTCGGCGCGGCTTTGAGCGTAGCGGCCCTGCTCGTTATACAGGTTCGCCAGCGTCCCGTGAACTGCGGCGGATTCGGGATAGGCGGCGGCTAAAGATTCGTAGGCGGCGATGGCGTCGTCCCACAAGCTGTGGCGCGCATAAACTTCGACGCGCAGCACTTGATTGAGGGCTTGGTCGCCCTCGGCGGCCAGCGTCTTGATTTCCTCCGTTACGACTGTCTGTTCGTCTGCGGTCAGCACGCGAAAAATGCCGTTGGCGTCGAAGCGCACGCCGTTGACCATCGCACTCACGCGCCAAATGTAGTCAATGCCCGCCTTTAAATGCGGCGCATCCGCCGGATAAGTCGCGGTGGAAGCGAAGACTTCGCTTTGCCAAATTTGCTCGTCTTTTTCGTCCCAGATTTTCAGCTTATACGAAGCCGCGCCGTCCACCGAGCGCCATTTGAAAACCGGACGCGCGAGAATTGCGGTGTTGGAAAGCGATTGTAATTCGATGTCGTGCGGGCCGCCACGGATGACGGTGCCGCCCGGCCTGCCGGTGGCGATGCGGCTGTGCGCGAGGTCTTTTATCTGCCGCAGCGCCACTGCGGGCAGCGCTTTGGCCGCCGGGCCGGATGCGGTTTTGCACGAATCCGGCGCGACGAGAGTTACGCTGCCGGGCGCCAGTTGATAACGCGCGCCGTTTTTAAAAAGCGCGATAGTCGCTTCGCCGTTTGGCTCGACTTTGATTTTTCCGCCGTCCGCCACGCTTTCCATGGCCGAGGCCTTGCTCCACTTGTTTTTGGCCGGACGAAAGGTTTGCACGTTGCCTTTCACTGCCACCAGCAGGCCCACTTCGGCGGCGCTTGCGAACTTTGGCAGCGTCGTCGCCAAAGCTAACCACAACAATTTTTTCAACATGATTTTTCTCCCGTTGGTGCGTCCAGCGCAAATAACGCTATGTTCTTTTGACGGCCACGAATTTCGGTTTCTCCGGCGGGAAGCAACGCAAAGTCGTCGCCAATGGCTTGGGCAGTGGTGGCGCTGATGAGAATGCCGCGCGGCGTGGCGATTTGCTTGGTGAGACTTTCCAAGCGCGACGCCACGTTGACGGTGTCGCCGATAGCGGTTTGCTCCATGCGCCGCTTCGAGCCGATGTTGCCCAGCACTGCCGGGCCGCTATGAATGCCGATGCCGATTTGCAAATTCGCAAAACCGGTGCGCTGCCATTGCGTTTGCGCCGCTGCGACTTGATCTTGCATTTGCAGCGCCGTGCGCGCCGCGCACCGCGCGTGGTCGGGCTGCTCAATGGGCCAATTGAAAACCGCCATGATGCCGTCGCCGACGAATTTGTCGACCGTGCCGCCGTTGTCGAAAACGATTTCCACCATTTTTTCAAAGTAATCGTTCAAAAACTGCGTGACCTGCTCCGGCTCCAGTTTCTCCGAAATCTCGGTAAAGCTGCGAATATCGGAAAATAAAACTGTTACCACTTGACGCCGCCCGCCCAGTTCGACGGCGCCGGGCGTGCGCTGCAAGTGTTCGAGGACGGCAGGCGAAACGTAGCGCCCAAAAAGCTCTTCCGTCCATTTTTTCTGACTGTTTTCGAGACGCAAGCGCGCGACAGTCAATAAAAAACCGTTGGCCGCCAGCGCCGCCAGCACCGGAATCAGCGGCAACTGCCACGCGGCGCGCGTGAAGGCCAGCACACAAACTGCCGTCCAGCAAAGCGCCAGTGCCAGCAGGCCGGGAATCACAAAATAAATCTTCGGTAGCCAGCAAAACGGCGTCGAAAAGACAACTGCCAACGCGATACACAACCATATCGTCGCCGCGCCACTGCGCCGGATGCCGTCGCCGTTTAGAATGGTTTGCAACGCGTTGGCTTGAATTTCGATGCCCGCCATCAAGTGCCCACGCGAATTTTTGCCGCGTTGTGCGAACGGCGCCAGATGATAATCCTGAAACTCATAACCGGTAGTGCCGATGAGACAAATGCTGTTTTTAATTTGTCCGGCAAACGCGGCAGGATGCCTCAACAAATCGCGGTAGGAAATGCGCGAAAATGTGCCGTCCGGCCCGGCAAAGTTGATGATGCAGTGGTATTCGTCGTCCAAAGTCAACGTTCGCTTGCCTAAAGTGACCGCGTTCGGCGCAAAGCGCGGCTTTTTGCCCGTCGCCGTGGCCGCGACTTGCAGTGCGAGCGACAAACTGCCGTCCACATCGCGCAAGGTGCTTTGCCTTACCACACCGTCAGCATCAGGCGAGGTGTTGGCAAAACCCGATTGCCCGCGTCCGATAGTGAGCGCCATCATCAGTTGCTGATTGGGTTCTGATTTCACGAAGCCATTTGGCAGCGCGCTGCGGCTAAACGAAAAAACCATTTCTGGCATTGTGGCTAACGCTTGCGCCTCGGCCTGATCGGGATTGGGATCGGCATAATCGGCCAGTGGCAGCGTTTGCACGATGTCGAAACCAACGGCCTTGGCGCCGAATTCGTGCAAAATTTTGAACAGCTTGGCATGATGAAAACCCCAGAAAACGAGCGGCTCGGCAAACTTAGGATCGTCTAACGTTGCGTTGTCAATGGCGATGATGACGATGGGATTTTCGGGAGGACGCGGCCCGCGCAGCAGGAAGCGCCAATCACGCGTCAGGTTTTCGAGCCGCGTGGCCGGGCGCGTCGCAGAAAACAATCCCGCGCCAACGAAGACGCTGGCAGCGATAAAAATCGTTGCACGGCCTTGCTGCCAGCGGTGGGATTGCCAACGGCGGAAAAGCAAAAGGCGCAACATAGGGTTTGGCACAAATGATACGAAAGTCTTCCTGTCTTCGCTGGTTGCAGTATATCTGCCCGGTTTGCGATTATTAGTCGAAATGCCATAGCAAAACACGATCTGTAAAAGGCGTTAAGACGATTGCAAGGCCTGAAAAAGCGCATTTACCAATGATTGAAAACAGTCTGGTCAGTCCTCAAAAATCGCAGCATACTGAGGCTGACGAAAGAGTAAAGAATGGTTTCTACTCCGGCGGACGACTTGCGCGGACGCCTTCCTGATTTGTATTTTGTAAACGCTTCTTCGGCGCAGATGGAGCAGCATAGCGCGCTGCTTGCGCGCCTGCCACAGGAAAAGCGCATTATCGAATTTTTGCGCCCGCCCGGCAGTTTTCTCACG
This sequence comes from Abditibacteriaceae bacterium, assembly GCA_031372065.1. Taxonomy (GTDB): domain Bacteria; phylum Armatimonadota; class Abditibacteriia; order Abditibacteriales; family Abditibacteriaceae; genus DASWNL01. Next base: position 21,336 of record JANMKN010000058.1, read on the forward strand.
GATTTATCGTTGTGTGCTTACGATGCCGAGCGCCCCGGTTTATTGGCGAAAATCTGCGGCACTTTGGCTGCGCTCAACGTAAAAGTGCATACAGCCTCGGTTTTTACCTTGCGCGATGGCAAGGCGATTATTTTAGATACCCTGCAAATCAGCGATTCTTATCTCGGCCATGATCGGCGTTTGCCAGTTAGCAAGCAAAAAGAAATTCGGGCAGAGTTGGAAAGACTGCTTGACGGCCATTCTGTATTGGGGCAAACGCTCAAGCAACCTATTTTAAGGCGCGCTCCAAAGGTTTTAGAAGTGCGTTTCGAAAATGTCTCGCAAGACGGGCAGAAAAACGGGCAAAAAACTATCGCCATTCGCACCACGAAAAATAAATTAGCCGTTTTTCGCATGGCCGCCGCGATGGCTTCTCTGGGCCTTGATATTGAAGCCGCGCAGATTCACCAAAGCGACAGAGAAGTGCAAGGCGTGTTCTTTGTCACCGGCCAATGGGCCGACAATCTCGATTACCAGCTGCGCTTTGAACTCCAAAGCAACAGTTTGCCGTCGGTTTTGAGCCATTCGTGATTTCTCACCAAAGTTTTGGCATTCCGCGCCAAAGTTTCTGCTAAAATAGCCCGCGATTATGAAACAAGAAGAAGTCGAACAATTGCTGAACGAAAGCGGCTCGCTATTGGAAGGGCATTTTTTGCTGGCCAGCGGGCGCCATTCCAATCGTTACATCGAAAAATTTCGCTTATTGGAACAGCCGCGTGTCACAAGCAAACTGTGCGGTGAAATCGCGCGGCGTTTCGAGTCGCGACGCATCGAATGCGTGGCCGGGCCGGTAACGGGCGGTATTATTCTGGCCTTTGAAACCGCGCGACATTTGGGCGTGCGCGCTGTTTACGCCGAGCGCGGTGACGAAGGCAAAGGTTTTGTTTTCCGGCGCGGTTTTCAGTTCAAGCCGGGCGAGCGCGTTTTGGTCGTCGAAGACATTGTGACCACGGGCGGTTCGGTTTTGCAGGTCGTCGAAGCAGTTCGCGCGGCAGGCGCTGAAGTGGCGGGTATCGGGCTTCTGGTAGATCGCAGCGGCGGCAAAGTAGATTACGGCGTGCCGGTTGTGGAGGCGCTTTTGGAATTGAACATCGAAAGTTATGCGCCCGATGCCGTGCCATCTTGGCTTTTCGATAAATACGGCCCTGCTGTCAAGCCGGGAAGTTCCAAACTCTCAGTCTCAAAATGAGTTTTATCGCACCACTTTGGATTGTAGGTAAATCTCGACAAAGTATTATAAAAGTATTATATATGAGGCCAACTTCAAATTTCTCTGGACTGCGAAGCGGGCTTATGTCATAATAGTTGGCAAAAGTGGCGGGGTTTAGGGCGTGATAAACCCTAATTTTCAGGCCCACACTTATTGATTATTGGAAAACTCTGGCAAAACGCCAAAACTTCTTTGTTTCTCACGGAGTAACTGCATGAATTCCTCGTTGCAAGAATATCGAACTGCCAAACTGCTGCGCAAGCATTTGGTATGCGCCCTCGCCCTTGCGCCCTTGCTGGTTTCGGCCAATTTGCAGCGCGTGCGCGCCGCTGAACTGCCCTTGCCCGCCGCGACTGTGCCCAGCGCCGTGCCCACACTGCGCGTGCCACTGGAAAAAGATGTTTTGCTGCCCTTAGCAGATGTAAAGCGCATTGTGCCGGACGACCACGACGTCGTGAGCGGCTACTTTCGCAATGGGCGCGCTGGCTTGCACGGCGTTACTGCCGGGACAACGTTTGTTCAGGTTTTCAGTAGCGACAACAAGCGTTCGTTGTTTGCTGTTCGGGTCGAATCCGGCCTTCAATCCAACACCGAAGCCATTCTCGAAGTGCCGCAGCCCGTGGTGCCCGACTCCAAGGCCGTCATTGCTTCGACTGCTGGTGTGCCGGACAGTGCGCCCGCCGAATCGGCTAAGGTCACGCCGATTACGACTGAGCCTGTGACTTTGCCTTCCGGCTCCAATTCGCCCGCTACCGCAGGTTCGATTGTGCCCTCTGTGGCGGCGCGCTCGAATCTTGCGATTTCTTTGCGTGTTGTGCCCGCAGACGACAATCCTCTGGAAGCGCTGTTCACCATTTACTTCGCCAATCGCGGCAGCAGCGCGTCGCAGGATGCAAGAGTGCGTTTTGTGTTGAGCGATGCCATTACTTATGTCACCAACTCGGCCACCAATGGCGGGCAATTTGACCCGATGTCGCGTTCGTTGACATGGAACGTTGGCACACTCGCCGCCAACTCGGATGCCCGTTCGGTTTCGTTCCGCGTGGCGCCCGTTGATCGCCCGCAGTCGTTTTACGCGGCGGCGACCATCGAAGACGCCTCGCAAGTCGTCGTTACCAGCAACACGCTGACGTATGGCTTCACCAAAAGCCCGCTACTGACCGTATTCGCGCTGCCCGACCGCATTTTGGCAGGCAAGCAGGGCACTCTCATCAACGATGTGAGCGATCCTGAAACGTTGGCGACAATTGACCGCTTGGTGCGTCTCGGCGTATTATCGCCGGATGGACGCGGACAAGGGCAGTTCATGCCGGGCGCCGACACCCTGCGCGCCGAATATACGGTGATGACGCTCAATGGTTTGAACTTGCGCGATCTGCGTGATGTGACCGCGATTAAGTTTGTGCTGGCGCAAAAGTCGAAAGTTACGCTGACGATTCTCAACAGTTTGGGCCGTCAAGTTCGCGAACTGCTGAAAGACAAAAACTTGGACTCCGGCGAACACATGGCCGTTTGGAACGGCACTTCTCCCGCCGGTGACGTGTTACCGGGTCGTTACACCTACGTTTGCACGGCCAAAGATGCCAAAGGCCAATCCACCACGCTGCGCGGTTATATCAACGTCATGCCGCAGCGCCCGCTGGAACCGCTGGGCAAGCCCACTTTCGTTGATATCAAAGCCTCCGATTGGTATGCCGGTTATTTAGCCATCGCGCAGAACCAGCACTTGGTCAAAGGCAACGGCAATGGCACTTTCAAGCCTTTGCAGCCGATTAATCGTGTGGAAGCTACAGCGATCATTGTGCGCGCTATGGGCTTGGAAGATGCGGCGCTGAAAATGAAGAGTATTGACCCCGGTTTTCTGGATTATCAGAACATTCCCGATTGGGCCGTGCCTTATGTGAACATCGCCACGCAGTTGCGCACAACGGATAACAAAACGTTGGCGCGCGGCGTGCCGGGCAACCTGTTCATGCCGATGAAAAACCTGCGCCGCGATGAAGCCGCATTGTTCGTGCATCGCATGATTGATAACAATCGCGTGCAGAAGATTTCGATTTCGGGCGAAGTTGCCAGCGGCGCCACGGTGACGATCAATAACCAAACCGTGATGCCTGACACCGATGGCAAATTCTCACTCGTCATCGAACCAGACACCTCCGCCGCTTCAATGGCCGTCATGGACAAGCGTTAAGAGCTTTCCAAAGACTCAAAAACCCGCCTCGAATTCGTTTTCGAGGCGGGTTTTTGCGATTTATGAGCGCCGTTTTTAGTTTGCTTCGGCACACTTTTTGATTTGCGCAAAAGCGTGCCAATGCACGCCGTGCACGACTTGAACGGCCCACCAATCGTAATACGCCGCCGGATACATATGCAAGGCATACCACGAAGTGCCGGTTAAAGTTGTGGTGCCATCGCCGTTGTCCTGCAAATCGAATTGGCCGCGTTGCAACGTGATGTGGCCGATGACTTCGGGATGCGGCGGCTGTCGCGTGATGTCGAAAGACATACGTTTATGCGGCTGCCACTGCGTTATTTTTTCTTCGATGAGAATCGGGCCGCGCAGTTCGCATTCGCGCCGCGCGCCGACGCCTTGCCCTTTCAGGCGCGATTGAACCGGCGGCGGCACGCCCAATTTAAAAATCCACGGACGCGGCAGCGCTGTAATGACAGGAAATTCGCCGATATATTTCCAAACCGCGCTCGGTGGCGCGTTGATGATAACCGAATCGGCCACCGAGGTTTGAAAATTCTGCGGCGCTAAAACATCGCCCAAAAGCAGCAGAAAATAAAGCGGCAAAAGATGCACTGACATCTTACGATAGCGTTCGAGAAGGGCGTGTGCGACAAAGGCGCCACAAGTAATCATTGCCCACAACAAGGGCGACGCCATAATCAAGCAAATAGAGCCTTCTTTCAAAACAAAAACCGAGCCAAACGCGGCTAATACAGTTGTTGCTGCTGTATAACCCCAATAATTCGCTGCCGGTAATTTGCCGCGCTGCCAGAAGAATCCACTGACCGCGCCCATCGCAAAGGGCACGCCAAGCGACATGACCAACGAATAAAACTCGCTGTTCGATTGGCCAATAAAACCGCGCAATAGTTGCACTGTCAGCGGCACAACCAACACGGCAATCCACCCCGCCAAATTGCCCATGATGATGCCCAGCCAGATTTTGCGACCTGTGTGTTCGTTTTCCATAATCCAAGTTGCCACCCGTTTGGTGGGGTTTTAGCCAAGAGTTCAACTCTCAGTAGCCGTCCTTCCGAACGATTCAATACACGCCTTGGGGCAGGCCGTCTGTTGGCGGCGTTGCGATGTGTGCTCCTTGCCAAAAGGGCGTCCTGATTCGCCCTCGCCGTCTGGAAAATCTCAACTTCTGCGTGAGGCATGGCAAAGGGGGACTCCCAAACGACAAGTTTGGCACCCCACAGGGGAATTGGGAGGCCGAACTTGAGGAGTTCGAGGCCGCAGTCGTCGTTTTCCAGACCGAACTTCCCCCGTTCCGCGCCCCAATTGCCAAGTTCCGCGCCCCAATTGCCAAGTTCGGGGCCGAAAATGCTAAGTTCGGGGCCGAACTTGGCGATTGGGGCGCGGTTTTGGGCAAAACCGTGAAAAATTAGCGTAAAATAGGCCGGCTTGCCACCTATCTGCTGGAAGGTGGGCGGGCAATCAGGATTCGATAGGTAGCACGTTGGGTTTTCCATAATGTTTTATGGTCCGCACTGTAGTCTAACGCGACTAAACCGGCGCGCTTTTTGTCTGAGGCTTTATGAAATTGAAAAACTGTTTTCTTGTCCCGCTGTTTCTTGCTGCCGCGCCGCTTTTGCACGCCGCGCAATCGCCCGAAGTGGGCGTTGGCGCCAAACCGATTGACGGCGCCGAAGTAATAATTGATGGCACGCGCCCCATGCTCGATGACAAATGGACTTACTGGCAAGGGCCGCGTTTTGCTTCGTCTCTGCCGGTGAAATGGAAAATCGTGGACGACCCGATTGATGGCGGCAGCGCTCTCATGACCGATGACCGCGCCGCCGATGGCGGCAAATATGGCGCGGCAGATATTGTGACGAAAAAGGCTTATCGCGATTTTCGCCTGCACATCGAGTTTTTCATCGCCAAACCCGGCGGCAATAGCGGCGTGTATTTGCAAAACCGCTACGAAATCCAAGTTCTCGACGGCGACAAAACCAAACATGGCATGGGCGCAGTTATCAACGAAAGCGAATCGCCGTATTGGGCTTACAACGGCGTGGGCCGCTGGAATGCTTACGATTTCGTTTTTCGCGCCGCGCGCTTTACCGATGGCAAATTAACCGAAAAAGCCCTCGTTACCATGTATTTCAACGGCAAAAAGGTGCATCGCAACGTGCATATCAATCAAGTTTGGGGTGGCGCCAATTCCGGCGTAGACGGCGGCAACGACGGCGGCAAAGGCATTTCCGACACGCCGCAAGGCCTCAAACTCCAATGCGAAGGCCACGATGTGCGCTATCGCAACGCGTGGATTAAAGAAATGAACATCGGAGAATCAAACACCGATTTCTAAAACGAATTCGCAAAGCAAAAGGAGACGGCAGAAAAGTGTGTAAAATCATTTTTCTGCCAAATTGTTTCGCCTCCTTGCCTCTAAAATAATATTTATGCCTTTAGAAATTGAACCCAACGCCCTGGAATCGTTTCAATTCGAGCCGCCTGCAACAATTCCAAACCGCGAAATACCCCGCTGGCGTCATGGCGTAGCGCTTTTTGTTTTGATGGGTTTCATCAGCCTGATTGCCGTCAGCGGCTTTCGGTTGGCGGGCAAAGCTCTCAAACCTGACACGGCCATTTTGCCTTCTACATCGGGCGCATTGCTGTCACAAACTTCCATCGAATTGTTGTTTTTCGGCGTATTTTGGGGCGTGGCGTGGGCTTTTTCGCGTGCGTCGCGCGACGATTTGTTCTTGCGCTGGCGCGGCACATGGCAAAACATAGTGATAGGTTTAGGTTATTCTATCGGCCTCCGTTTCGTTATCGCGGCTGTTGCAATCTTTGTGATGATGGTCGCCTTGATAAGCGGCATCACGCCCGCTGAAATTACCGTCTTCGTAAAAAGTTTTAGCCCCACGCCAGAGCGTATGGTGAGCCTGAAAACGCTCGGCAACGATCCTGTTTATCTGTTTCTGATGGTGACGTGGGTGAGTTTCATCGTGGCGGGCTTGCGCGAAGAATTGTGGCGCGTGGCGGTGATCGCCGCTTGCACCAAATTGCTAACGCCCAAGTTATCCGTGCGCATGGCTCAACTTTTGGGCGTGGTGATGAGTTCGCTGTTTTTCGGCATGGCGCATTATGTGCAAGGCTGGATCGCGGTTGGCATGACAGCGGTTCTCGGCTTGTCATTAGGCGCCATTACATTGATCCATCGCTCTATTTGGCCCGCTGTCATCGCGCATGGCGCTTTCGATGCGCTGACATTTTTGCTGCTGCCGCTGGCGAGCAATGTGAAATTGCCGCATTCCTAACTGTCGCATTTGGAAGGTTGTAATGGTGGAAATCTGACCCCAAAAGGCAATGCGTGGCAAATCACACAAACGTTATACCGCGTAAATAATTGATCAAATCTCTCAAATTGTATTGCCGTTCGGCTTGTCAAACAGTAAAATCGCACCCATGCGTTGGCGCGACTTCGATTCCCTGCCGCCACTTCCTTCTGAATTTTTCGATACGCCGCGCCGGGTTCATTTCATCGGCATCGGCGGCATTGGCATGAGCGCTTTGGCGTTCGTTTTGGCCTCGCGCGGCCATCAAATCAGCGGTTCGGACGTAAAAGAAAGCAAAACCACCACACAATTGCGCGAAGTTGGAGCCAAAATTGCCATCGGACAGCGCGCCGAGAACCTTGATTTGCTTGGCGCACCGTGCGAGGCGGTGATTTTTTCGTCCGCTGTTGCGCCCGACAATCCCGAACGCCAAGAAACCGAAAAACGTGGCATTCCTGTGTGGCATCGCGCGCAATTGTTAGCGTATTTTGTCAATTCGGCGAAGAAATCCATCGCGGTTTCCGGCACACATGGCAAAAGCACCACAAGTGCGATGATCGCGCACATTTTAACGGAGTGCGGCCACAATCCAACAGCGATTTTAGGCGCCGTTTATCCGCCTTTTGGCTCTAACGCACGCATCGGCGACCCCGATTTGGTCGTTGTCGAAGCCGACGAATCGGATGGCTCATTCACGCTTTTGCATCCGACGATTTCGGTCATTCTCAACGTCGAACCAGAGCATCTGGAAAATTACGATGACAGCGAAGAGCAATTATGGAAAGCGTTTGAACAATTTGCGTGGCAGGCTAAATTTTGTTGTGTCTTGAACGCCGAAGACGAAGAAATGTGTTCTCGTTTGGAAACGGAAGAATTAGATCAAGAAAAGCCCTTAACTTTTACCTTTGGTGCAGAAAGTAATGTGCGCGCCAATCAGGTTGAAATGCAGGGCGGCCAAACCAAGTTTCAACTTGTTGATTGCAGTCAGGAAGTTGGTTGTTTCGCTTTGGGTGTTCCGGGGCATCATAATGTCTCCAATGCGCTGGCCGCAGTTAGTGCTGCGTTGATGCTTGATGTGATGCCCGAAGAAAGCGCCGCCACCTTGAAAGATTTTCACGGCACCTTGCGCCGCTTTGAACGCAAAGGCGAAGCGAACGGCATTTTAGTTTATGACGATTACGGCCATCATCCCACCGAAGTCGAAAAGACTTTGCTGGCCGCGAAAGAGTTTTTGGGGCGGCGTTTAATGGTGATTTTTCAGCCGCATCGTTATTCGCGCACGCAGCAACTCGGCGAAGCCTTCGGCCCGGCGTTTGGCGCTGCCGATGAAGTGATTATCACCCAACTCTATTCGGCCTTTGAAGAACCAATCGAAGGTGTCAGCGGAAAAATTGTGCATGACGCCGTGCAACGGGCCTTCCCGGACAAGGCTTTGTCTTACGCGGAAACATTGGACGAAGCGCGGCGTCTGGCAGTAGAAAAAGCGCGGCCCGGCGATGTCATTCTGACGATGGGAGCCGGAGACATCACGACGCTGGGGCCTCAACTTTTGGACGCTTTGAAAGATTGAATCATTCACACCATGACGACTTCCAATCATTGGCAAGAACATTTACACGCGGGAACCGCTGCGCCGTTGGATGGCAACCGTTCCCTTCAACATTTCATGATCTCACTTTGTGAAAAATCGGGCGAAGCCGCCCAAGACCCGTTTGCTTTATCGGGCGCCACTGAAGTGCTGGCGGTGCTGGAAAAAGAAGGCGCGGCGCGGCGGTGTGAACCATTGGGTTTGCATACCACGATGAAAGTCGGCGGTCATGCGGCGTGGTGGGTCGAACCCGAAACCGAAGATCAATTGCGCACCGTTCTGCAAGCTGTGAAACAAGCGGGTGCGCCTTTGCAATTATTCGGCGCCGGGTCGAATCTTATCCCCTCGGATGACACTTTTAGAGGTTTGGCGCTGAAATTAGGACAAAAATTCGCCTGGTCTCGCGTCCAAGACAATCGCCTCATGGCGGGCGGCGCGATGATGCTGCCCAAACTCACGCACGTCGCCAATCAAAACCGGTTGGGCAACTTCGAGTGGGCTTGCGGCATTCCCGGCACGTTAGGCGGTTCAATTTGGGGCAATGCGGGAGCGCGCGGTTTTAACGGACGCGAATTTGAAGCTCGCGATTGCGCTGCCGACCTCGAATCGCTAATCGCTTTTGACCGTGACGGCAATCGCCATACTTTGCGCCGCGATGAAATCGATTTTTCGTATCGCCGCACATCGCTCGGCGAGCTGATCGTGACCGAAGCGACTTTCGCTTTGAAGCCGTTGAGCGAAGACGAAACCAAAAAACATAAAGAAGCCATCACGCAGCTTTTGAAAATTCGCCGCGAAACGCAACCTGTTAATGCGGCTTCGTCGGGTTGCATTTGGAAAAATCCGCAGATTGCCGAAGGCCCCTTTGCTGGATTGGGCGCGGGCGCGTTAATTGAAAAAATCGGTCTGAAAGGCCATAAATCGGGCAACGCCTCGATAAGTGAAATTCACGCGAATTTTATTGTGAACAAAGGCGGTTCTACGGGCGAAGATGTGCGCGCGTTGATGGCTTCTGTTGAAGAAATTGTGTGCAGCGAAACCGGCGTCCGCCTCGAACGCGAAGCGCGCCTGCTTTAAATTCATTTCACCGCCGAGACGCAGAAAAAAGTGATAGCCACAAAAAGGTGCAAAAGACACAAAAAGAATGAAAAGTTTGTGTCTTTTGCGATTTTTCGTGGCCCATTCGTCGTTTCTCGTCTCTGCGCTTGCGCGTCACTGCGGTAAAATCTACCTTCATGTCTGATTCCAAAATTCGCCTCGCCCTTTTGACTGGTGGCGATTCCTCTGAGCGTCCTGTGGCACTGAGCAGCGCCAAGTCGGTTTTCGGTGCGTTGTCGCCTGAAAAATTCGATGTCACGGTTTTTGATGTGGCGAAATCGGCCACGCACGCGGCGCAGAATATTTATGATTTTCCCGGCAATGTTCAACCTGTGACGTGGGCCAATCTTGCGGCCACGCTGCAAAGTTTCGACGTGGCGTTGCCAGTTTTGCATGGCGGTTGGGGTGAAGATGGCACGCTGCAAAGCCTGCTCGAAATCGCGGGCGTGCCTTACACCGGCTCGGCCTCGCACGCGTGCGTTATCGCGATGGATAAGCAAGTCGGCAAAGCCGTGGCGCGCGATTTGGGCATTCCCGTCGCAGCGGGTGTGACGGTGCAACGCGTCGAAGAATTGCAAACCTTATCGTTCGAGGGGCCGTGCGTGGTCAAACCGCTGGGCGGCGGCTCGTCAGTGGGCGTGACGCTTTTGAAAAATCGCGTTGGCGGCGACATGAGCGAAGTCAAAAGTGCCGTCGAAATCGCCTTACTGGATGGCAGCGGCGCGTTGATTGAGCAGTTCGTGTCCGGCACCGAAATCACTTGCGCGGTTTTGGGTGCGGGCGATGAGGCAGAGGCTTTGCCCGTTTTGGAAATCGTGCCGCAAAGTGCGGGCGGTTTTTACGATTACGAAGCGAAATATTCCGAAGGCGGCTCGCTGCATTTGCATCCGCCGCGCTTGGAAAAAGCTGTTGTCGAAGCGGCTTCAAATTACGCCTTGAAGATTTATCGCACTTTGAATTGCCGGGGCGTGGCCCGCGCCGATTTTATTGTGGACGAAAGCGACACACCGTATTTTTTGGAGATCAATGTCTTGCCCGGCATGACCGAAATGAGCCTTGTGCCCGATGCGGCGCGGGTTCGGGGGCTTGAATTTCCGCAATTGCTGGAATTTTTGATCGAAAGCGCCCTCAAAAAATAATTTTTGCCCCGAAATTTTCAATTTGGCCCCCACAGCGAGCCAGAGCGCGCTAAAATAAGAAAACACGATTTCGTGTCATCATCGTTTTCATCACAGCTTTCATCGCAGCAGGAGGCGCTATGCCGCATCGCAGCCCACAAAAGTCGTCAGACAAATCGCCGCATCAACCCTCGCAACACAACCCGTCGTTACCCCCTCGTTTGCCATCCACGCGCACCGAAGGCGTGGAGCCTGAAGCATCGCCTGCCACGCCGCGTTGGGAGCAGCGTTATCGCGCGCCCTCGCAGCGTGAGCCTTTGCCCCGCGAACATCACGAGCCGCACGGAGTGGATGCGCGTCGTGCGCCGCGTTGGAACTTGCCCCATGACTTGCCTGATAACGCCGAAGAAGTGGCGACTTCAGCAGAGCCAGCGCAATGGAGCGCCGCCGAACTCGAAGATTTAGCGCATGAAACAATGGCGCATCGTGGGCGCAAATTATCGCGTCGCCGTGCCCGCAAATTAGCAGCCCGCGCCCGGCGGCGTCACGTTGATGTGCGGCGCACCGAACCCAAAAAAAAGCGTCCTCCGCTTTGGCGTTTTTTTCGCGCCGTGGCTTTATGTTTGGTGGCTGTGGCGTGCGCAGAATTCGGCGCGGCGGCTCTTACTTCGCCGCGTTTTGCGGTGCAGGAAATTAGCAACGATGTGGTTGACATCACGCCGGAAGAGGCCATTGAAGGCGCTAAAGCCTCGCTGATGGGACAGAATTTTTTCCGCGTGCGCCCGCAAGCCGCCGCGAAGAATTTGGCGGCGTTGCCCAGTGTGAAAAGCGTTTCCGTTTCGCGCCAAATTGATTGGCCGCCGCGTTTGCATATCAACATCGAAGAGCGTCAGCCGTTTGCACGGGTGGATAACGGCGGCACGTGGTGGGTTGTAGATGAAAGTGGCGTGCCTTTTCGTCCCGCCACGGCGCAAGACGACAAACTTTATGCGGTCAGCAGCAAAGCCTTGCAGCCCAAACTGGGCGAGAAATTGAAGTCCGATAATTGGACGCCGGTTGTTGAATTTGCGCAGGCCCTTCAGCAAGACAAGCAGCAAGGCCACGATTGGGCTTTGCGGGCGATTTACTTCGATGAACATGGCTTTGCCTCGCTGCGTTTGGGCGAGGCGCGTGAACGCACTTTGGTGCATTTAGGCACCGGCCCGTGGGACAAAAAATTAGAGCGCACGCGACAGGCGATGGCATGGCTCCAAACCAAAGGTCTGCAAGCTGAAACGTTGAATCTTATGTCAGCCAATCGCCCCGTTTGGACGCCGCGTCACCAAGAACCAGCAGAAAATCCCAAAACGGCGGAGGCTGCTTCGGACAACCATCCAGCGTAATTTAAAGCGGAAGAGTGCAGTTAGGCCCGCTTTTCCTGCTTTTGCAAGCAGATTATTAGTCGGAATCACACCAAGATTAGGTGGAATCACACGAGGATTAGCCCTAATCTTGGTGTGATTAGTCCTAATCTTGGTGTGATTAGTCCTAATTTTGGTGTGATTAGTCCCAATCTTGGCGCGATTGGGACTAATCTTGGTGCGATTAGTCCTAATCTCGGCGTGATTCCGACTAATGTTTTTGCAAGAGGTCTAATTTTTTCAGCGCCCGTCGCGAAATTTTTCGTGGCGGGCGTTTTATTTTTGCCTTTGTGTTAAATTACCGCTTGATAAATATAATTTGTCGGAGAACTTGTGAATCTTTTTAACTCCCTGCCGAAACTGCTTTTTCGCACTGTTGAGACGCCGCGCCGCTCGTCGTGGCTATTATCGCTGACAACGATTTGCTTTCTCTGTGGCGGCTTAGGCGCTCTGCAAGTGCGCGCCGTGCAGCAAACGCAACAACAAACGCGCTTTGACCATACGCAAAAGACTCTGCAAAACGAAAATGCTTTGCGCGCTGTCGCGTCGTTGCGCCAGCAATTGCAAGCAGAAGAAAGCGAGCGGCGGCAAATGGCCTTTCAATTAGGTCATTTAAAAGCGGAAATTCGCCAAAACTATGTGCCAAAACAGGCCGTGCAGGAGTTGAATGACGAAATGCGCCGCATTAAACGCGTGGCGGCTTTAACCGAAGTGCAAGGCGCGGGTGTGGTCATCACGCTTTCTGATAATCCTCAAATTCCCGAATTGGTTCACGATTTCGATTTGCAGCAAACCGTGCATGAATTGCTCTCGGTCAAAGCCGAAGCGATTGCCATCAAAGGTGCGGGCAGCGACGCGATTCGCATTACCACTTACACGCCGATTCGCTGTGTCGGGCCAGCGATTTTAGTGAATTTTCAACCTATGGTGGCACCGTATGAAATTATGGCCTTGGGCAACCCGACGAAATTGAAAAACGCGCTACAAATGCCCGATGGCATCAATGACCGCGCCCGCAAAGTTGGCCTTGGCGTGCAAATCAAAACTTCGCAGAATTTGAAACTTCCGGCGGCCAAAGACGAGTTGTGAAACACGCTGTAATCGCGTCTTTATTCTATGCCGGAACGTGGCAATGCTTTTGGGCGTCCGCGCCGCGTTGACTTTTTTCGATTGTCACTCTTTTTCGCTGGAGGATTTATGAAAGACATTTTGCCTACGCCGCGCGCTGCATCTCGCAATGCAGCGGGCCTTTCTTATTATCACGGGGCACCGCCTGTGCGCCGCCGTCCGACTTGGATTTTGTCGTTGACGGTCATCTGTTTTCTGTTCGGCGGCCTGATGGCGATGCAAGTGCGCGCCGTGCAGCAGGCGCGTGAAAATCGCGTGCAGGAAGCCAAAGGCAATGAAATCAGCAAAGTGCGTTTGGCTTCGATGCAGGAGCAAGTAAAAAAAGACCGCGACGCCAAAGAAAAAGCCGAGCGCGATTTGCGTGTTTTGGCGAACAAAGTCAAAGAAGGCTATGTTTCGAAAAGCGTCGTGCAGCAATTGACCTCGCAGTTGCAGGATGCGCGGCGCGTGGCCGGATTGACGCCTCTGACAGGTGAAGGCGTGACCATTCGCTTGAGTGACAATCCGCAAGCGGCGCAGGCCGGCGCGGGCGCGTTTTTGCCGGGATTGGTGCATGATTTCGATTTGCAGCAGGTGGTTCACGAATTGCTGTCGGCTAAAGCCGAAGCGATTGCTATCAAAGGCGCGGGCGGCGCGCCGATTCGCATTACAAGTTACACGCCGATTCGCTGCGTCGGGCCGACGATTTATGTGAATTTTAAGCCCGTCGCTGCGCCTTTTACCGTGATGGCGCTTGGCGAACCAGCCACTTTGAAAAGCGCCCTCGAAACACCGGGCGGCATTGTGGAAAATCTCAAACAACAAACGTTAAGCGTAAAAATCAGCACTGTGTCTGGCATGGATTTGCCCGCGATGGAAGGTATGCCGACATTTCGCGGCGATAAAAAAATGGCGTTGTAAGCTGGCAGTAAGTTCGTATTTGGGAGAAAGATTTCAATGTTTCTTTTGCCGCTTTTGGCACTTTTGGCCGGATTTATTTTGTTTTACATTCCACTCAGCGGCTATTCTTTGGCCGAAAATGTGGCGCCTTACACGGCGATTGCGCTTTTGGCTGGTTTGGACACCGTTTTAGGCGGCTGGCGCGCTTGGCTCATTGATGAATTCGATGAGCCTGTTTTCGTTTCGGGATTTTTCGTGAACGCTATCTTAGCCGCTGGCTTAGTGGCTTTGGGCGAGCGACTCGGCTTGCAGGCCGGATTTGCCGATGGGCAGATTTCCATTATGATGATTGGCGCCGTTGTGGTTTTTTCGTCGCGTATTTTTAATAACTTGGCCGTGCTGCGCCGTTTGTTAATTGATCGCTTGCGAACGCGCTTTCACCCTGTGGAACCGGACGAAGTCACAGAAAACCTCGCGGATAGCCAGATGGAGATTAATGGGCGCGAAGATGCCGCCGAACGTCCCGCGCTGTCGGCTTCTTCTTGAGTCTCTTCACGTTTTTCGGCCCAGTCGCCGAAAATTTCTTTCATTCTCTATAAATCCACGCATTTTTATCCGCAAGATAGCTGCGTTTGATAAGATTGTTAAAGCGCCACAAAATGCGGCTGTCTGGCCGTTGGCGGCGCACGACAATCCATTCAAATTTTTGGCGAACCATTTTTATGAGATCATTGCGGAGGCCGGGGCGTGGCGCGTGAAGAAATAGCGGTGGGGCTGGATATTGGCACCACCAAAGTATGCACCGTGGTCGGGCATGGCGACGCCGACGGGAAAATCACCATAACGGGCATTGGCCTTGTGCCTTCGCGCGGGATGCGCAAGGGCGTGGTGATTGATGTCGAAGACACCGTGGCCGCCGTGCGTGAGTCCGTCGAACGGGCGCGCCATATGGCGGGCTACGATTTCCGCTCGGTAGCTGTGGGCGTCACGGGCGATCATATTCAATCCTCCAACTTGCGTGGCACGATTACTGTCGCAGGGGAAGATGGCATTATCAGCACCGCCGATGTCGAGCGCGTTTTGCAAGCGGCGGCTTTGGATGTGCCGCGCGAACGCGAAATTATTCACTCTCTGCCACGCTATTTTGCCGTGGATGGTCAGCGCGGTGTGCGCCGTCCGGTAGGAATGCGCGGGCGGCGCCTCGAAGTCGAAAGTCATATTGTCACCGGCACCGCCAGTTTTTTGCAAAATGTGGTGCAGTGCGTTGAAGGCGCCGATCTCAAAGTCGGATCGCTCGTTCTCGAACCGATTGCCACCAGCGAAGCCGTCGCCACCAGTGATGAAAGAGACCTCGGCGTGGCTTTGATTGATATTGGTGGCGGCACCAGCGACATCGCGGTTTTCGTGGAAGGCAGCATCGCGTTTTCGGGCGTAATTTCCGTTGGCGGTAACCATGTTACACGCGATATTTCCATCGGCTTGCGCACGCCCTTCGACATCGCTGAGCGCTTGAAAATTGAGCGCGGCGTCGCTTCGCCGAGCCTGATTGCGCACGGTGAAGCCCTCGAAGTGATGACCGCTGGCAGTGGCGAGCGTTTGCGCTTGCCGCGCGCCGTGCTGGGCGAAATTATCGAAGCGCGCATGAGCGAACTTTTTGAAATGGCGCGCGAAATGTTGGGCGATGCCCGCTTGCTCAATCGCCTGCCTGCGGGCATTGTTTTAACAGGCGGCGGCGCGCTTTTGCCCGGTGCGCTCGATTTGGCGGGCGAAATTTTTCAAGCACCGGCGCGTTTGGGCAAGCCGCAGAATGTCAGCGGTTGGAGCGAGCAGGTAGATTCACCGCAATTCGCCACTGCCGTGGGCCTTTTGCGTTTTGCCTTACATAAAAATATCCAGCCCGGCAATTTACCTGTCGGCGCCTTGGCGACATCGGGGCCTGCTATTTATCTCACATCGAATAAATCGGTGCCATCCACCACGCCGCCTGCCGATTTTCAACGCCGCGTTTGGGGCGTGCCTAACCCAGATGAGGAAGACGAAACCAGTTTGCCGCTGGGTGACGGCCTTGGCCCGGCCCCAAAAGCAGGTGGCACTGCCGTTGTTGAAGGCGAGGCCAAACCAAGTGATGATCAACTTGCCGCTGGTCGAACACCGTTTGACCACGAAAATTCCACCAAGGCAGTCGCGGATGCCACTAATAAACAGCCGGAAAACGAACTTGATCGGGCACGCCGCGAGCGTGACACCTATTTTTACGAAGACGAGCAGCAGCGTGAATCGAAGCCACCCGCTACGTTCTGGCAAAAAGCGTTGCACAAATTCCGCGAGATTATCGGCTTTGAAGAGAATTGAGATTTGGGCGTGCCCAAATCTCAATTCTTACATCCCTACTGCCTAAACTTTTACCATGTCTGAACCGGCTTCGGCGTTTACACCTTTGCCTTTGCGGGCACGCAGCGTTTTAGAGTTGCTTGATACATCGCTCAAGGTTTACAAGCAATATTTCTGGGTGTTGCTTGGCTGGTCGGCGCTGCTGAATATTTTCGGCGCCTTAGCCTCCACGGTGTGCAGCGTTTTCGGTCAGTTGCTCTTTACTCCCATTTTTTTAGGCGTGGTCGCGTGTTGTGTGGCGGCGGCGGTGCGTGGACAAAACGTTTCTTTTAGTCAGTGCTGGCAATTTGCCCAGGCGCGTTTTGGTGGAATGCTGGGTTGGTTTTTGGCGACCATGTTCATCACATTTGTGGTGTTGGGCGTGCTTTGTGGCGTGTTTATTGGCCTTTTTGCGTTGCTGGCGGGAGGCATTTTTAGCGGTAATTCCAGTGCGGGAACCGTGGTAGTCGTCGTTTACACCGTGCTGGCATCTGTAGTAATTAGCATTGTTGGCGCCGCGCTTTTCACTTGGGCACACATAGCACCGCTCGTGGAATGTATGGAGGAAAACAATCGCGAAAAGAAGACGCTGCCGCGCAGTTGGGCTTTGATGCAAGGCCACTGGATGCGCGCCACCAGTTTGATGACGATTTTATCGTTAGCCGCTGCTGTTTTACTCGTTATTATCTGGACGGCGGGCGCTTTAATCATCGGCATAGATACGCTGCGCCAAGCCTTTGAAGGCTCTGTAACGCCGAGCATATTGCTCATCGTCGGCGCGATGATTTCCAGTTACGCTTTGGTCTTTACATTGTTTACGCCCGCTTTCCTTATCGCGATTGTGCTGTTTTATCTCGATATTCGCGTGCGCAAAGATGCTCTTGACCTCGAATGGACAACGCACACAACAGCGCCGCCTGCCTCTGCCGTAGCGCTATCGGCGGCGAATGCACACACGCCGTATGCTGTTTCTGGTTTTGAAAACCTGACTCCCGTTCAACCCGCTACTCAGCCGATCATTCAGCAACCCATACAGCCTCCGGCACCCCAAGTGCCGCCGTTGCAATATCAGCCGTCTGTTCCAAGCCAACCTTTGGCAGGCGCTCCTCTGGCAAGCGAACCGGCGCCCACAGCTAACGCTTTTGAAGGGCTGGATTTTGGCTCAACGCCGTTTGCGCCGCCCCCCGAAGCTGTGTCATGGCAATCGTTGGTGGAAGAACCACCTGCGGCAACGGAAAAACCTGACGCAGAGGCCGCAAATGCCACGACGGAAATCACTTGTCCGGCCTGTGGCAAGCAATCGCCCGCGAATTATTTGTTTTGCATGAGTTGTGGTGTGCGCTTGTCCGCTGCCCCGGCCAACACGCCCAAGTGGTAAAATCCCTCGCATGAAACGGCTGGGTTTCCTTCTTTACGCGCTGACTGTTTTATGGTCGGTTTTTCCCGCGTGCGCGCAATTTAAGCCGCCGTTAAGTCGGCCCACATCCACGCCCACTCCTGCCACCATCACCGCGCAGGAATATCGCGACCAACTCGATAAGCAAATCGGCGAACTGAAAAAAATGGAGCATTCTCCAGCGCGTCCGCTGGCGCCGTGGCTGCAAAATCGCGCCAAAGATTACATTATCAAGCGCGAAGACGGCACGACGCAAAAAGCCACCAGTGGCGAATGGGATCGGCGCGCCATAGAAAGCAAAGGCAATGCGCCGAAAGCAGACGTGCGTGCCATGCGCGAAAGTCTCGAACAACGCCGCGCCGCCTTGGATGACTGGACGCGCCGCGATGCCGATGGTCGTTATTTCGCGGGCGCCGATGTGCAAACGCGCATCAGACAACTGGAACGCACTGGCGTGATTCGCACCGGCCCTACGGCGACGCAAGTTTGGTGGGATGGCGTCAAAAAATGGTTCTTTAAAACCATCGAAAACTTTTTTGGCTGGCTTTCTCGCTCTTTGCCTTCGGCGCCAACGGGTTCGGTGCCGTCTATTGACCCGCTCTGGATTAAAGGCTTCTTTTATTTAATTCTCGCTGCGTTAGTGGGTGCCATTGGCTATTTTTTGGTTCGCCCTTTAGCTTTGTATTTGTCGCTGCATTGGGATGGATGGCATTTCTTTGGACGCCGTTCCACTGCCCGACGCCAAGTGGAATTTACCGGCGAAGATGCCGAACTTTTGCAAATGCCGCCCGATGAATTGCTCGAACGCGCGCGCGCTTTTGCCGCGCAGGGCAATTTTCGCGAAGCCCTGCGCCACGTTTACATTCGCCTTTTGCTGCAACTCGACGCGCGCGGTGTTTGGCGCTACGACACGCGCCGCACCAACTGGGAACACGTCGCGGCGTTGCGTCAAAACCCCGCGCACCAACCGTTAGCGCGCCCTTTAAGCGATTTAACACGCCGCTTTGACCGTGTGCGCTACGGCAACGCGCCATGCTCCGATGCCGAATGGCAGCGCTTCGAGCGCGATGCGATGGCTGTTGAAAGCTCGCTGACATCCAAAAACTGAAAAATAGCTATGCTAAAGCAGCCGGGATGACAACCGGAAAACTCCGATGCTTCTCCTGAAGTTTCGGGGGAAGCCCTCGACAACTCCGATGCTGCCCCCGAAGTTTCAGAATAGGCACCGGAAAACTCATGTGCTTCCCCTGAAGTTTCAGAATAGGCACCGGAAAACTCCGATGCCTCCTCCGAAACTTCAGGGGAGGCACTCGAAAACTTTAGTGCCTCCTCCGAAACTTCAGGGGCGGCACATGAAAACTCATGTGCCGCCCCTGAAACTTGCAGGCCATCAAATTTCAAATCCTCGTTCACAAAGACATTATGAAAAAGAAATTCAGCGTTCTGTGGTTATTGTGCATGATTCTTGGCGTGGCGCACGCGCAAGATGATTTTGTGTGGCTCGAAAGCCAAGATACGGCCTCAATTAGCGTCAAAAACGACAAAATTAAGACCGAAACTTCCGGTTGGGGCCACAAAGAGCTCCTTTCCGGCGAGAGCTGGTTTCAAGTGAAAGCCGAAAACGATGTCGAGAAAGCGGTGCCCGATGACGGTATTGTGCTGAGTTACAAACTTAACCTCGCCAAAGATGCCAACTACGAAATCTGGAATCGCATCGGCTATGAATTCGTGCGTTCGCCCTTCGATTGGCGCTTGGATAATGGCGAGTGGAAGCGCATCGAACCGACGCAACTCACGACGGATTTAATGGCCTTAGCCGTGTGGACGGAAGTCGCGTGGCTCAAACTGGGCGCGCAAGATTTGAAAGCGGGCGTGCACACTTTGGAAATTCGCCTGCCGAAAACGAAGAATAACAAAAACGAAACGCAGCGCATTCTCTACGCCAGCGACGCGCTTTTACTGAGCGCTACGCCGTTTTCGCCCAACGGCAAATATAAGCCGACCGAAAATTATCGTGACGCCAAAGATGAAGCGGCCACGAAAAATGTGTTTGCTTTGCCCGAAGCCAAAACGCCGGGCCAGCGCGCCGAAATTGAACTCAAGGGCGACTGGGAAATCACGCGTGCCGACGAAGAATTGCCGCTCAAGCCCGACGAGGCGATGACTGATTTTCCATCGCAACCGCATTGGCAATCTATCGCTGTTCCCTCCGATAAAAACACCGCGCGCCCCGATTTGTTGTTCGCCCATCGCCTGTGGTATCGCACCAAAATCAATGTGCCGCAAAACCAAAACGGGCGCGCCTATTTTCTGACGTTTCCACACAACAGTTTGATGACAACCGTGGTCGTCAACGGCCAGATGTGCGGTTTCAATCGCACGCCGTTCGCGCGCTTTCAGGTGGACGTTTCCAAAGCGATAAAAGCGGGCGAAAACGAAATTCGCGTCGGGATTAAGGACGCGTGGTATGGCTTTACGCGCAACCCGAACGACCCGATGAAATTGCGCCGGATGTTCAATTACCCGGCGGGCGAAGGCTGGTTCGGGCGCGGTTTTATGGACTTTGCCTATCCGGTTTGGAGCAATCCACAATCGGGCCTGCTCGAAGCGCCGGTTTTTACGGCTGCAGGCGCGGTTTACGCGAGTGATTTATTTCCCAAACCTTCGGTAGCCACCAAAGAAATGCGCGCCGAAATCACGCTGAGTAACAGCACAAATCAAGAGCAACGCGGCGAAGTTCGCTGGCAGGCTGTGAGCGACAAAACCGGACAAATCGAAAAAACTTTCGCTACCAAACCCTTCACTGTCGGCGCGCAAAGCGAACAAGTTGTAAACATCGCCGATGCATGGCCGAATGCGCAATTATGGTGGCCGGACGAGCCGAATTTGTATCGCTTGCGCGCTACGGTTGCCGTCAACAATCAGTCCATAGATGTGAGCGAAACGACCTTTGGCTTCCGCGAATGGAGCCAGCGCGGAACAGACTTTTTATTAAACGGCGTGCGCTGGACGATGTGGGCTGATTTAACGCCGCTCGACTCCAAAACGCCGGACGAATTTTTGAAAAAGTATCATGGCACCAATCAGCGCACCTTCCGCTTGATGATGCCCGGTCAGGGCGCCGGACAATGGCATTTTCTGGGAATGAATTTGGCCGACACTCTGTCGTTTTTCGACCGCAACGGCGTTGTCGTGCGCCGCAACGGGCCAATTGACGGCGAAGCCATCGGCTACGCTTTTAGCGAAGGCGACGGCGACCTGAAAAAGCTCTACAACACCGAAATGAAGGTAGATTTGATGAAAAACTGGCGTGAGCAGATGGTTCAGCAAGTCAAGGGCGAGCGCAATCATCCTTCGATTCACATTTGGACAATTGAAAACGAGTTCGCTTATATCAACCTCATCAACCTGCTGGGCAACAGCCCTTTGATGGACGAATACGAAAACGAAATTCAGAAAATTTCCGACGCGGTGCAAGCCGCCGATCCGACGCGTCCCGTGATGATTGATGGTGGCGGCGCCTTGAAAAAGAACACGCTGCCGGTGCATGGAAATCACTACGTTTACGCCGATAACGACCCGCGTTATCCGGCTTTGGCCTACGAACCCAACCCCGAAGGCGGCAGCCGGGGCCGCTGGATTTGGGACATGAAACGTCCGCGTTTTATTGGCGAAGATTTTTTCGCCAGCGGCATCAACCCCGCCGATTATGCCATGTGGGGCGGCGAAGGCGCCTTCACCGGCAAGGCACAAACTAAACCGGCTGTCAGCCTGATTTTTCGGATGCTGACCGAAGGCTATCGCTGGGCCGGACAAAGCGCGTGGCAGTTTTGGATGGGGCAGGGTGATACCGAAAATAAAACTGTCGGCAACCCGTATATCGCGCAAGCGCTGCGCGCCGTTTTCGTGCGCGAGTGGGATTGGACGTTTGCCAACGGCCAAAACGTCAAGCGCACTTTTGGCATTTTCAACGACACTCAAAACGCCGAGCCACTGACATTCACGCGCACACTTTTAGTCGGCAACAAAGTGGCATGGACGAAAAAAACCGAACACAAAATCGCGCCCGGCACAAGCGAAAAGTTCACCGAAACGATTCCAATGCCGAATGTGACACAGCGCAGCGAAGCGCAGTTGGTTTTGAAACTCGAAGCAGGCGACAAAGAAATTTTCCGCGATAGTAAGTCTGTTTCTATTTTAAAGAGTGCGGGGATGCGGCCTGCCGCAGCTAATGAGCGGACACAGAAAGTTATATTGCCTCCTGCCCAGCAGAACACGCGACGAATTACAGCAGCTGATGTCAGGGCGCGGATTGAGCCTCGGCTAAGCGCAGATGTCCTTTTTGACCCGTCGGGAAAAATCGCGCCGTTTCTTGCAGCGCGTGGCTTGGAATTCGTTGCGCTCAATTCGTTAGAAAACTTGCCGCAATACGCCAAAGTTTTGATTATCGGGCCGGATGCGCTGGGCGTCGAAGAAAGCACGTCGTCGCGCCTTGCAGCGTTTGCATCAAACGGGCGCAGCGTGCTGGTTTTGGAGCAGAAAAACCCGTTGAAATATCAAGGTTTGCCCGCTGAAATTGAAACGTCGCCTACGAAAAATGAAGGCAGCGTTGGCTTTATCGAAGACGAAAATCATCTGGCCTTTGCGGGCCTGAAAAATAAAGATTTCTTCACGTGGGGGCCGGATGGCAAGCTATATCGTAGCGTTTATAACAAGCCGACGCGCGGCGCGAAATCGCTGCTTCAAGCCGGGCCGCGCCTCGGCCAATCAGCTTTAGTCGAAGTGCCGGTAGGCAGCGGTTTATTGCTGCTGTCGCAACTCCAAATCGGCGAAAAACTCGGCGCCAATATCGTCGCGCGGCAATTGCTGCACAACCTTTTGGCTTACGCTTCGAGTTATAAGCAAGAGTTCCGGCCTGTTGCCGTTGCCAGCGATAACGCGCAATTATTCAAAGCAATTGATGCCCTTGGTTTGCAGTATCAAAAAGCCGATGCGATTGCCGCTTTGGACGATAAAAACATCAAATTGCTGCTGGTTTCGGCCACTCCGCAAGCCTTGAAAAATCTGGTGACCAATCAAGCGAAAGTCAATGCGTTCACGGCGCGCGGCGGCTACGTTGTGTTTCAAGGTCTAACGCCCGAAGGCCTCGCCGATTACAACAAACTCGTCGGTTTTGACCACATGATCCGCCCATTTAAGCGCGAACGCGTGACCTTTCCGGCTGTGCGCAACCCGCTGACGGCGGGCCTGACTTTGGGCGATATTGTCATGCTGTCCGGCGAGCGCATTTTCGGCTGGACGGCGGATGAATATGTGGCCGATGACGCCTTTACTTACGTTGTGGATTATGAAGATGTGGCGCCGTTTGCCAAGTCGAACAGCTTTTTGTTCCCTAACGCCACCAACAATTTTTATCAGGCCGATGCGTGGAAACTTATCAATAATTTTCCGGCTCCCAAAACCGGCGCGGTGGATATTGATATGGAATTTCCCAAGCCCGTTGCCATCAAAGAACTAACGTGGGTTGGCAACACACTTTACAACGGGCAAACCAAAGTCGGCTTACTTTTCGATGGCAAAGACCCCGTCGCTTTTAAAACCGCGCCCAACGCCGATCCGCAAATTTTCGCTGTCGAGCCAGCACGTAGCGGCAAAAACATCACGCTGCAAATTCTCGAATGGGAAGACAATCTCGGAAAAAACCAGACCATCGGCATTGACAACTTTTTCTTGAAAGCCGCGCGGCCCGCCGACTTTTACAGCAAGGTCAAGCCGCTTTTAAATATCGGCGGCTTGATGCAATATCCGCGCGGCAACGGCGGTTTGGTATTGTGCAATTTGAACTTCAAAGACGCCGAAGCGGTGCCGCTCAATGCCACCAAAAAGCGCGCGGTTTTGGCGGCGCTTTTGCGCAATTTGAACGCGCCGTTTGCCGGTAAAACCATCATTGCTGGGGCCAATTTGCAATATGCGCCCATTGATATTGGCAAGCAATCCACGCAGTTTCGCAACGAGCGCGGCTGGTTTGGCGATAAGAATTTCACCTTCGCCGGTCTGCCAACCGGCACGCAAACTTTCGCGGGCGTGCAGTTCAACGTCTATGATTTTCCAACATCTCCCGTGCCCAATGCGATTATGCTGGGCGGCAATGGCGTGCCCAATAACCTGCCGGACAGCGTGAAAAACATCCCTGTCAATCGCAAAGCCGACGCCCTGTTTTTCCTGCAATCGGCGCGCATTGATAACCGCATGAACAACGACGACATCCAGAAAAACCGCAAATTCGAGATGGCGCGCTATGTCATTCATTACGCCGATGGCAGCAGCGAAACCGTGCCGATTTACAGCGAAATTGACGTGGAAAACTATCGCCAGAAGGTGCCAACCGCCATTCCCGGCGCGCAGATTGGCTGGACAAAACCCTACGACAACGGCGAATTCGCCGTCGCTTACGTCAAACAGTGGACAAATCCCAAACCCGGCGTGGAAATCAGCAGTTTTGACCTCGAATACGGCCCCGATAAACGCGGCGTGCCGGTTTTGCTTGCGGTTACGGCAGCGAGTGCCAGCAAGTAGAGGAACGCTATAGCGCCGCTGTCGGCTCTCCGGCCAGCGCCCGCTCCATCCGCAAGGCCAAAACCACCACTTTGCCCGATCAATTCGCCGCCGTTGAAGCCCTTTTCGCCGAGTTGGACGATTACATCGTGCAATTCAAGAAAAGCGCCGAAGGCCGCCGCTTCATCACCGAATGGTTCAACGCCCGCCGCATCAACGACCTCGGCCACCGCGCCGCCAAACCAAACACAGTAGCACCGACGAGCTAAAACGCCACCAAAAAAGCCAAAGCCGATACAGGAAAATTCTCTGTATCGGTTTTTTAGTTACTTGATTAAACCCCTGAAAAATGAGAACATTGACATAGCGCGATTTTCAGGAAACATCACTATAAATTTGTGTTCTGCGCACAATTTATGACCTGCATTATTCAAATCCTTGCGCGTTCTGCTGACCATGCCTTCCCTTCAAGATACTCCTACAATTGAACGCTTGAGTAGCGAAACTCATAAGTTTGGGATGCCTGAGCTTGTTGACCTGACCGGCCAAGCCACTTATCGGCACATGGACTATCTTGACCTATTTCGTGAGAGACAAGGGGAGGCATTAAAACCGGATGCCGTGGCGGAATTTCAGGGACGCCCACTTGTGTATTTACTTGATGGATTCACAGCAGAATACCCAGAAGCAGAACTGATTAATCTTCAACAGCTTCTTGCCAATCGCAGCGAACACGCTTGTCTGGCTATTGTGCGGCCCGGCGATTTGGAAGTGCGGCCCATTAATCTTAGCCGCCAGCAGTTGGAACAAGGCAACGAATTCCAATTCATTCATGCGACAGATGCGGCGGCACCTACATTTTTCCAGAGCCTTGCCACTGGTAAATTCACCTTAGAAAATCAGCCTAAAAAAGCCGATTTCGTTTTCCATGAAATCCATAGTTTGCTTTCCAAAGCCTCTGAAGCCTTGATAGGTAAGTTGCCGCCGTTACAGGTTTTGTCTGTCATTGGGCGCGCTTTGTTTTTTCGCTTTTTGATTGATCGTAATATTGTGCGGGAAAGTGAACGAGAGGCAATTTGCCCGCAAGCGCAGGACTTATATGATGTATTTTCTGATGCGGAAAAGGCTGCCCAGATCTCTTTGTGGATGGATGTAACCTTTAATGGCGATCTGTTGCCACTTGTGCCTGAACTTCCATCCGATGTTGATAGCCAAGTTCGTCTTAATGCTTATCGAACGTTTTTCCAAGGGGCTGGAAATGCTACTAACAACAAAGTTTTCCTTCACCAACAAGCGATTTTAAAAAGCTGGAAATCGCTGGATAAATCGGAATTTCAGCCACACCTTCCTGAGATTGATTGGGACGACCTTGATTTCGCGCATATTCCTATCGGCGTTTTAAGTCAGGTTTATGAGACTTTTAGCCGTCAATGGGACGAAGCACACGCCACAGAAACGGGCGTTTATTACACTCCAAAAAACATTGCCACTTTGATGGTTGAAGAGGCTCTCGCAGGGCTTGATAATCCTGCCGAAGCACACCTTCTTGACCCAGCTTGTGGGGCCGGTGTTTTTTTGGTGCTGGCTTTTCGACATCTGGTGCAAAAGTGTTGGGAAAGAGATGGTAAACGTCCCACGACCAGCGTCATTCATAACATTCTTTACGAACAACTGTGCGGCTTTGATGTAAGCGAATCGGCCTTACGATTGGCTGCTTTAGCTCTGCACATTATGGCTGTCGAATTAAATGGCACACAGCGCCCGCCGATTAGCCTCAAACTTCCGCGCCGCTTGCAAGATGAAGTGCTTTACAATTGGGGAGACAAAGAAGCCAATGCGAAGCGGCGTTTCGTGTCAGGTAGTCTTGGCCCAAATGTTCCTGAATCGTTTAATCAGCAGTTCGATGTGGTGATTGGAAATCCGCCGTGGACACGATTGCGCGCCTCCTCTGAAAATGCCGAAGAAAAGAAAGAAGAAAAGGCTTACAATGACGCCTTGAACAAGGAGTTCACTGCTACGGCCCGCCGCGTGTTGAAAGCGCGCAATGTGGACGAAGCCAATGCCTACGAGAATCCAGACAACAATCCTGATTTGCCTTTCCTGTGGCGCGCTGCTGAATGGGCAAAGCCGGATGGGATTATTGCGCTGGTTTTGCCCGCGCGCATCATTCTCAAGCAAGCTGGCAAAGGCAAATCCGCCCGCGATGCAATCATGCGCGGCTTTCAAGTCAACGGCATCATCAATGGTTCCGATTTAGAGAAAACACACGTCTGGCCCAATATGGATTTGCCGTTCATGCTGTTGTTTGCCCGGAACGCAAAACCGGAAGGCGAGCATCATTTCTATTTCGCTACACCAGTTCGAGAGAATCATTTGGCCGACCAAGGGCAGTTTCGGCTTGACTACAAATCCGCCGAGGCCGTTTCTGCACAGCAAGTGATTGATAAACCTTGGCTGTTGAAAACGCTGGGAGTGGGGGCAGTTTTAGATGTTGAAATAATCGAAAAACTTAAGCTCCACCGTAGCATGAAAGCTCTTAGTGAGCATTGGAAGAAGCCATTGTTTTCAGGGAAAGGTTTCAGTATTGAACCTCGAAAGAAGTCTGAGGCACCAGAATGGCTAAAAAAGCTGCCTGTCTTGAAATCGCCTGTCGCAAGCTTTCGTGCTTCCCTTAATGGTTTGGACACTTTTGCTGAAGTCTATGGGGCGCAAGAACCTCATCATATGGCGATTGAAGAAATATATAAATCTCCACTCTTGATAATACGCAAGAAGCGTGGAGAAAAACGTGAAGCACCTCAGTCATTTCGCGTTTATGGAAAATCAATTTGCTATTCGCAATCATATTACGGATTTTCTGCGTCTGGTCATGCAGACGGTGAAAGTCTAATTTCTTTGCTCTATCTCATTACAAATAGTGTCCTTTTTCAACACTTTTGTTTGGCTTGTAGTTCAAGTATCGGAGCACAACATAGAATTATTTTGAAAGAAGATTTGGATGCCTTTCCGTTTCCTTCTGTTTCGACAATTGAAAAACACAAACAGCATATTCTTGAACTGGCTGATGCGCTCGAAAACTCATCCACCAAACCGTGGGGCGAAATTGATAAATTCATTTTTCAGCTTTACGGTTTAGATGAACACGACGCCCAAGTGGTGAAAGATACCGTTAAATATGGTGCGCCTTATCGTTCGGCGCGGCAACTCGCGGAAGCAGCACCGAAACCTGCCGAAGCCAATGCTTTTTGCGGCTATCTTGAAGAGATAATTCAGCCATTTTTTGATGTCGTAGATCAACGCGTCAATGTGTCGTTAGTGCCACCCTTGCAAAGCACTTGGGATTTGCCGATTGCGCCGTGGCGATTTTTGGCCATTGGCTTTGCTGGCGATAGCATTCCAACGCCGCCCAATTTGTTGGCGCAACTGATGGAGGAAGCGAATCGCACTGCGGCCAGTCGCGTTGTCATGCATATTCCCGAAAGCGGCTTGCTCATCGGTCTTTTAAATCAGCAACGCTTTTGGACATTAAGCCGCGCTCGTCTTTGTGGCTTGCATATTTTACGGGAGCATATGGACGCTTTTCCAATGCCGAATTTAAAATGAGCGTTTCTGGTTTCTTTTCCAAAGGCATAAAACTATATGAATTGCCTCATCGTAAAGCGGAAAGGCAGTTACTTGTAGTCAATGACGCGGTGCGTTATGCATTTCGGCTTTTAGGAGCAGATCCGCCAAATGGATTTGTTCTAAACACAGCTTTGGAGAATGAAATAACTCGACAACTTCATTGGATTCTGGAAAATCGCTTGATGCATTCGAAGGAGGTCAATGGCTTTAGTGTATTGTGGTTCAAAAACGTGAGTCGGGCACCGGAATTGACGAATGTAGATGGTAAACATCCAGATAAAAAACCCGATCTCGTTTTTTCTTTACAGCGCGACAAAATGCCAGTATTATCCAGTCACGATGCAGTTTTTGCTGAGTGTAAGCCAGTAAATAAAGTTACTCACAAAATTCTGCCTAAATACTGTAAAGATGGACTAATCCGATTTATTAATGGCGACTATGCGTGGACAATGCGAGAAGGGTTGATGATAGGTTATGTAAAAGATGGCTTAACCATTCACGAGCATTTGGCAGATGAACTCGCTGAAGAAAAACTTCATAGAGAAATGGGAAACCCAACCCCGCCGTCACAAGTTTCTGGCTCAGAGCCTACCGAACACGCGCAAGCACTTTATGTAACTACACACCAAAGAGATTTCGATTGGACGCCAAATCGCGGCAAGGCGTGTGAAATTCGTATTTATCATTCGTGGCACTCCTGCGAATGACAGCAATTTGGGGCAGGGTTGTCAATGGTTTAGAGGTGAAAACAGAAGCATGAAAAAATTATTTTTGGCGATGCTCTTTGCGGTGTTGTTAGTGGATGTCGCACAGGCGCAAGAAATCAAGCAAGGGCAATGGGATGGCAAAACGTTGGCGGCGAAGTTGGAGGGGGCTTATGAAGACCCGCATCAGGGGCCGCCGACGTTTGGCATTTTGAGTTATTTCAACTTGCCGTGGCGTGGCTACATGGATACGTGGCCCGCTGCGCGTTGGCTCAACTTTCCCGGCGTGGGTTGGACGGGTGATGCCAAATATCACGAAGCGCAGGCGCAACTGATGAGCGAGTGCGGCGTGCGTTTTGTGCGTATTGAAGTCGGTTGGGGCAGCCTCAACTGGGATGACGAATTGTCGCCCGATTTGAAAGCGCGTCTCGCTAAACAACTGGCGCTGTGCAAGCAATATGGTCTCCGTCCTTCGATTTTGCTGAACGCGCATCATGGCGTGCCGTGTCCGTTGCGCGGCTTTGAAACGCAGCTTTTAGCCGATGCCGAAAAAGGCGCGCGGCAAATCCAAATCGCGCCGCAAACTAAAGTGCGCGAAGGCTACAGCGGCCTTGTCAATCAGGGCGATTACAAAGCGGCCTTTCCGCTGATTACCAAATTTGAAAATGGCATCGCCACTTTGTCGGCGCCGTTGCCCAAAGATTTAAAAGCTGGAAAATTGCCGTTGCAGGAACTGAAATATCAACCGCTGCAAGGCGCGAAATTAAAAGATGGCACCCGCCCTGAAGGGCACCCGGTCTCGGCTTCGCAGGAAACGCTTGAGGGCTGGCTCAAATACATAAAAGCGGTTGGCACTTTTGTGCGCGACCAATTGAGTGATGGAGGAGTCAATCGTCAATCGGGGCACCCTCTGGGTCGAATCAACAATCGTCAATCGAATGATTCGGGCTTTGATATTGAAGTGTGGAACGAACTCACTTTTGGCTCGGATTATTTGGACATCAACAAATATTACGAGCCAAAACGCGACCTCGAACCGCTGCTTTATCGCAAGACGCGCGCGTGGTCGCCGCAAATGCGGCCCGATGCAAAATTAGAATTTGAACAACGTGGCTTTGAAGTGCTTTTGCCGCTAACGATTGACTTTTTCAACGACCCAAAAAACAATTTTAAAAACGTGGCGGTCATCAGCGGCTTTAGCAATCAATGGCCGTGGGGTTCGGGCGCCACGATGTGGGACGGGCAGGGCGGGCTTTCCAAACACTACTATACTGGCAGCAATTTGCGCGAAGTTTCGCCGCAAACGCCGCTGGGCAAAAAAGATTCGGCGACAGTGAATGCTCTGGATGAAATGGACGGCCAAAAAGACCCGAAAAACCCCGAATGGCACGGCATTATTGCGGGCACGAATTTCATTCCCAACGTGACTTTATCGCTGCCCGAATGGATGTTTGGCGCCTTTCAAACCGAAACGGTGCAACGCGATTTGTTTCCCGATTCGCGCCTTGCCAAAGGCATCGGCAGTGTTCCATCGGGACGCTATACCAACAACGGCGACTGGAAAACGCCGCGCTACTGGCAAACCGAAGTCAACTATGACCGCAGTGCGTTTATCGAGCGCGTGAAAAAAGAAAGCGGCGCCAAAAACGACGATCCACGCCTGATAAAACTCAACGATTGGACGAACTCGAAATTCATGCTGCGCCAGTATCTTTTCCAGTGCCACAAAGGGTTCGAGCGCATCTTTTTGTTTTCAACGGCCTTCGATGATTTTTCTATTGGCCTGTTGCCGCAAGCGTTTTACAAGGCGCTGGACGCCAACAATTATCAACTGAATGAAGCCGTCCGCCAAACTGTGCCGCAAGGCTGGTGGGCGACCAAATGGGTAACGGACTTGATGAAAACCAGCGCGTCGCTGGATGC
This sequence comes from Abditibacteriaceae bacterium, assembly GCA_031372065.1. Lineage (GTDB taxonomy): Bacteria > Armatimonadota > Abditibacteriia > Abditibacteriales > Abditibacteriaceae > DASWNL01. The sequence goes on from JANMKN010000058.1 coordinate 51,894, forward strand.
TACGCGGCCTTTGCGCGTGGACGAATTGGTCGAATATACACCGCGCCTCGTTTTCAAAGGCGACGGAACGGCGGCGCATCCCAGCAAATATCACCGCGATTATTTTGCATTTTTGCCGTTTCAACTTTCGCCGCAAAAATACGCTGTCGCGTTTTATGTCGCCACGCCCAACGCCACGCAATCGTGGGACGAAACTAAGGACGCGCTCGATGCGGCGCGCTACGATTTGCCGCCGCAGGATTTCGATGTGACAATCAGTAACATCGCCGGACGCGGCGCGAAAATTTCAGCCTTCGACCCGCTGAAAAATCAAACTGTGCCTGTCAAAGTGTTAAATTCATCGCCGAATACTTTGCAAGTGCGTTTGGCTTCAACCGATTATCCGCGTTTTCTCGTTATCGAAGAAGCCCAGTCCGGCCCGCAAATTATCGTGCCGCAAATCAGCGCCGCGCCGGGCAAAATCACGCTGAAGTGGAAAACCAACATCGCGCCGGGCGCGGTGCGCGTCACTTATGGCCACGATTGGATGAATCGCGATGTCAACGAAACCAAAATCGTGCCGCGTAAAAATCAGCGCGATTTTGAAATCACTTTGCCCACTGGTGCTGCCGACATTGTAGCCGCGCGCGTTCGCATCGCGGCCAATGGCCTTTCGACAATGTGGCCGCGTTGGGACGAAGACCCAGCAGGCCAAATCACCATGCCGGATGCCAAACCTCGCCCGAAAAATCAATCTCTTGCACCCTCTGCAACGGCGACTTTGCCTGTGATGAATTTTGCAGCACCAACCGGCATGGCGCTGCCACTAAGCGAAACTATCGGCGATCTGCTGCTAAATTTGCCTGTTGGCATTTCGCGCCAAGACAACGGCAATGAGCGCATTTTTGTGTGGGGCAAAGTGCCGCAGCAAATCCTGTTGGGCGCCCGTTTTGTGCCGCGCGGTGCCAAAAACGCCGACGATTATCTGCCGTTCGCTTCGCCGATTGACAGCGTTACGCGCCGCCGCGTGAAATTACCTTCGGGCCTTGAAGCCTATTCAGTAGATTTCGGTTTCGATGGCACGGCGCATCCCGGTTTAAACGAGTTGCAACAACGCTTTTTGCTAATGCCGCGCGGCGATGATCTGGTTATCCTCAAAGCGTTGGGCACGTCCGCTGCGATGGCCGCGCAAGTGAAAACTGTTGAGGCGATTTGGGCCAGCGTGCAAAAGGCTTAAACACAAAGGACACTAAGGAAGTGGGAAATCTTTGTGTCCTTCGTGAAATCTTGCTGTCCTTTGTGTTGGACAAGAGGAGAAACTATGTCACTTTTTGAAGACGTTATGCAGTTAGCTGTGCAAATGCCGATGGACGAGCGTGAACGCTTGGGCCGTGCGCTGGGCTTGAAATTGGAAGCGGCGATGCCCGCGAATCGCGGTTTGCCATTGATGAATCGCAACGCTGACCCCTCGAAAACCGATCCTGTTGCGTGGCGCAAAGCCGAAACCGGGCACGCGGTTTTGAACACCAATTTAGGCGGCGCGGTTAATGCAACAGGCGCTCCGGCTATTGCCGGAATGTGGAGCGAATTTGCCGATGAGTGGGAAAGCGAAGGCGAGGATATTCCGGTGCCGCTGGCTTCGTCGCTGCCCAAAGGTGCGCCGGTTTTGGCGCATACCGATATTTGTGTGGCATTGGCGCTGGGCCTTCCCGAAGCCGTGCAATTTTGGCAAACGCCGAATGTCGAAACACGCCTTGCCACAGCGACATATTTAACGCTGCTGGACGCCGCCGAAGACGACGACCAACTGGCCGCGTTGCGCGCTTTTGTGCAGCCGTTTGCCGTGCTGTCGCTTGGCCCGATGGCGTCCTCGAAATCGGTTGAACTGATGCTTAATCACAACTTGGAAACCGGCCTTGCCCCGCTGGATGCGCTGATTGCGGCGACGGCTTTGGCCCATGAAATTCCGATTGTGACGTGTAATCCTGCACCGTTCCAAGGCATCGCCGGATTAGAAATCGTGCGCCCATTTTAGATCCATTTTAGATTGGGTTGAGAACAAACTGGCTTTAACCATTTGGCTTGGCGCGAAGCGTGGATAATTCGTAGCGTCGCAAAACTTCGTAAGCGGTAATGCCAAAGGCCACGCTGATGTTCAGCGAATTTTTCAGGCCGCGCATCGGCAAATGAACAACCGCGTCACAGCGTTCCATCGTTGCTTCGCTCAGGCCGTCCACTTCGTTGCCAAAAACCAGCGCAAGAGGAAATTGCAAGTCGAATTCCCACAGCGGCACGCTGCGCTCGTTGAATTCCATCGCCAAAATCTGACAGCCGCGCGCTTTGACAATATCCAGCGCGCCTTCGGTGGTTTCGCAGTGCTGCCACGGCACGACCTCGACGGCGCCAAAGGCAGTCTTCGATAAATGGCGATGCGGCGGGCAAGGCGTATAGCCGCATAGCAAAAGTTCGCCGATGCCTGCGCCATCGCTGGTGCGAAAGGCCGCGCCGACGTTGTGCGCCGAGCGAATGTGATCGAGAACACCGTAAACGGGCAGGCGCGGCAAGGCAATGGCGTCTTCGGGTGTGATACGGTCTGAGCCATGTTCATGGCGCACGAAATAGTCTTGCGGCTTAGTCATAACCGGCCAAGTATAAGCAAGGCGACGAGAATTAAAAACTAACGCTGAGATTAACGCCCAAATTGCGCCCGCCAGTGGGCTTGCCAACGCCTAAAATGGTGGCACTGTAGCGTTGCCAATTGTAAGTGGCGGCCAAATGTGAGCGCACGCCATCGTGCAAAAGACTGCCGCTCCACGCGCTGCCAAGCGACGCATTCACGCCCCACGGATAAAGCACGCGCTTTTCGAAACCGCTGTAACTCAAACCCACATACGGCGCGATGGGCAGGCCAATTTGAGGCTGTAAACTTTTGCTGAGGGTGGCGAAATAGGATTGGCCGTAAGGCGTGCCAATGCGGTCGCTGCTGGTGCCGAAAATCAGCGCCGGACGCGTCCTCGTTTCGCGCAGCGCGCGGTAATTGCCGACGATGCCGAGTTCGCTCACGCCCGCGTTGTATTCGAGGCCGAGGCGCAAATCGGGTGTGATTTGCCGCGTTAAAATAGTGCGATATTTGGCACGCGGAATTTGATTGGGAATGAAGCGTTGCGATAGCGACCAAGGCCGCGCCGTGTTGTCGGCTGTCCCCCGGACAGCGGTGCCCTCACCGGGTCAGCCCGGTCACGAAGGCACTAAAGACGCCGATTGTTTAGGTTTGAGTTTTGGCTTAGGCGGCGCGCCGTTGTTGCCTTCCAATAAGGCATCGAACAACTGCGCGTAGCGTTCGGGGTCGGTTTGGAACAAGGTGCGGCACGCTTCATCGCGCAGATGATAGGTTTTGCCGCCGTATGCGACAGTTAAAGCGTCCGGCGCCGTCGAAAGGCAGCCTTCGATGTCGGTTTGTGGCCCGTTTTGCTGCGCCCACGCGCCTGTGGCAAGCAGAAAAACGCCAAGTAGGGCGCGCCAGAATGAATTTTTCATGGCGCGCTTTGGGTAGATGATCTTTCCATCTCGCTTTTGATAGCGGCTTCGATGTCTTGGTGTTCGCTTTTCGAGCCGAAACGCTTTATCACTTTGCCATCGCGTCCTATCAAGACAAGGGCGGGCACCACCGAGACTTTATAATCCTGCCACAGCTTGGAAGTCGCCAAAAGTTGCGTGTAAGTCAGCTTTGTCGTGGTGCGTTCGACTAATTTGCTGTCCTCGTCAAGCGCGAGGCCGACGACACTAAAGCCTTGTGCGCCATATTTTTCGTGCCATGTTTGCAGTTGCGGCAGTGCGGCGACGCAAGGTTTGCACCATGTCGCCCAAAAGTCGAGTAAAACCACGCCGCCTTTGAATGCAGACAGCGCGACAGTTTGTTTTTTCAAGCCGCGCAGCGAAAAAGCGGGCGCCGGTTTGCCTTCGCCGGTATCGAGAAACTCTGCGGGGTTCTTTAAAAACTCAATTTTGCAATTATTGTTGCAAAAGGCGTAGTCTTGACCTTTTAAAGTGGCGTGCGCCTTGACTTCTTCAACGCCCGCGCCTTCACGCGGGCCACAAACGGCACAAATCGCTAAATCGGCATCGGCTGCGTGTTTGGTTTCGGCAGCTTGCAACGGGCTGAGAGCGAAAACGGCAAAGAAAGCGGCTAAATTCCATCGTTTCAACATAAAAAGTAGTTTGACAGAACATCTTCTGCGCCGCTACAAGGCAGTTTTCCTAAAAGTTGCGTGACTGAAATCTCCATGAAACAGCAAACGCGCATCTTTAATACAACGTTAAAGGAGGCTGCGATGGATTATTTTGCCCCGAATTCCCGTTATCTTGCTGAATTTCACCATTGGTCGAACGCTTTGGCGCCGCGTTCGTGTGTTGTGGTCAACTGGCTGGCCGATTTAGGCGCTGTGCCCGAACCTGACGACGCTGTGCGCGAACGTGCCCAGCGTTTTTCGCAGCGCTTTAACTTAATCGAGGTGTGGGCGTGTTATCGTGATGAATCGCTGAACGGCAAAGCCGAACAGATGATTAACAATGGCGACTTGCAAGCCTTTGTAGCGTGGTTTTTATGGATGAACTTCGTGGATACCGTGCCACGCCGCTTCCTTTTGCCCGGTGGACGCGACAAGATAATCAATTGGGTGAAAGCGCAACTCAATCGTCCCGAACTAACGCCCCGTGAAACCTTAGTTGAACTTTATTGGCGCGCCGATTTGATGCG
>JANMKN010000091.1:0-15193 GCA_031372065.1 Abditibacteriaceae bacterium
AAAACGGCGAATTTGGCGAGATATTTCGTCAACAATTCGGCAACGAACTACAACTATGGGACGAACACAGCAAAGTCATTGACAACACCGTTCAACCCATCCGCACCAAAAGGAGTGAGCAAACCGCTAAACAAACCGAGAGGCAAAGCACATCGCGAAGTGTGCGATTGGCAAGCTAAAAATTTCCGTAACTATACGGGAATAAGGAAATTTCTGTAGCTATACGATAAAGGCACCAAAAAGCGATCCCTTCAAGCCAAATTCAAGCATCAATGACACAAGAAACAACTAAAACCAGCTTGAATTCACGTATAGCTACGGAAATCCAAATTTTCGGCGAATTCCCGTATAGCTACAGAAGAAAAAGGGGTTCCTATCCCGTATAGCTACGGAAGCAATCCCGTATAGCTACGGAAATCAAACGGCATTTAAAAGCATAGAACCCTTATGGGAGAAGGAAAAAAAGCCCATGAAAAAAACCAGAACAGAAACTGTAACTAACAACTTTAAAACAAAAACTAAAACGGGCCACGCAACAACGCGCCAGCAACCAAGCACAGTTACTGACGACGCGGCCAAGGCCGTGCGTCCACAACCCACCCGCCAAAAACTTGCACCCACCACTCAAGAAGCAGAGGGGATGCTTCTTGGCAAAGATGAAATGAATCTTGTCGAACATCCTTTTGCCGTTCTAAAGCATGGCAATCAGGATCGAAACATCATCCGTTTGAGCTTTGAAAAAGTTCACCCTCGAAGCGGTAAATTAGTGAAATCCCTTTGGGAAGTCAGTGGACATCCAGAGCAAGGTCTTCCCGGCCCCACAGAAGAACGTCTCTATGTCGCACTGATGCAGATCACCAGAGAACAAAATCCCAAGGAGAAAACGATTTACTTTTCCCGTGGCGATTTAATGAATCGTCTTGGGTGGCCTCACACCAAACAATATTATGAAGCGTTGGCTACCGCATTTACTCGCCTCGCCGCTGTAACGATTCGTGCCGATCGGGCCTTCTGGGACGCGGCGCGCGAAGATTACTACGCCACCGTGACCTTCCACGTTTTGGAGGAAGTTCACATTTCCAATGAACCGCCGGGCCGCCGCGCTCAAAACGCGCTGCCGCTCAGTTCATTTTCATGGGGCGATACCATTTTCCAGTCTCTGCAAGCGGGCTATCTACGAAGTTTGGATACCGACTTTGGATTATCACTCAATCTGCCGCTCTCGCTCCGGCTATTTCGTTATCTGGATCGACACCGACGCGGCAAGGGCAGGGCAGAGAACCGCGCACCACGCAACTCTTTTAGCATCGGCCTCAAACGTCTCTGCGAAATCCATTTGGGCATGGCCGCCTCACCCTACAACTCCAAACACAAAGAACGCCTCAAACCAGCCCACGAGGAACTTATTGAACGCGGATTTTTAGCCTCTTATGAATTTTCCCAGATGAAAAACAAAGAAGGCGAAAAGGTAACTTATCACTTCGCCGCACCCAGCACGATGCTATCGGCTACGCTATCGGCCACACCAGCCGGCGCTGTTCCGCCAACTGGTGGTAACAACAAGGATGAACACAACTTTAACCCACAAAGCACATTATTCGAAGATGTTTTCACACCAGCCGAAGACATCCAAAAGTTCCAACCTGCCCTTGAAATAGAATTGCAGCTTCGCGAGGCCGAACTCTGGGAAGACTCCGCCAACGAAGTTTTTGAACTATTGCCGCAACAAATCCACGATGAGTTATGGAAGCACGCCCTTGAGCCACTGCCTATCATGTTCCGCGAAAATCCTAAGCTGCTCGGTGCCCAGCGCGCCATCCGCAAGCAAATTGCTGAACTAATGCGATTCGATCACGAAAACATCGTTATCGATCACATACGCCAAAAAATACATAACGAAAAAGAGAATAAATCATGAATGAGAAAACCGCTGCGTTGCGTCTTCTACCATCGCTTTCTATCGAAATGCCTTTGGACAGGGCTTCAGATGACCTATTGGAGAATGCCCCACAGGACATCTACGAGGCCTTCGCCGAATTCCTGCAAATTGATGTCGCCAACGGCGATGCCACCGATGACACAATCCGCGCCTACCACAAGGAAATTGGCTTGTTCACGCGGTGGTGCCGCGAGCGAAACATAGCACCAGAAAGCGCCACGCGCCGCCACATCGAAGCCTACCGCGAATCTCTCAAGACCAACGGCGCCGCTGCTTCGACGCGGCAACACAAAATGTCCATCGTGCGGCGTTTCTACGAGGCTGCGGTCAAGCACGGCGTCTTAACGATAAATCCCGCCGCCAACGTCAAAGGCGGCAAAGATTTAACGCCACCTGAAGAAAAAATGAAGGCGCTGACCAAAAGTGCATTGCATCATCTGGTCGGTGCCATTCCCTCCTCAACGCTGCTCGGCCAACGAGATCGGGCCATCATTGCGCTGATGGCCGTGCATGGTTTAAGGCGTATTGAGGTTCACCGCCTGAATCACGAAAGCGTAGATATTAGCGATGACACACCATCACTACGAGTCATCGGCAAAGGTAATCGCGTGCGTAAAATCTACCTGCGCGAAGATACCTACAACGCCATCCAAACTTATGTGCGCGCCAAAATGGAGCATCATTTCCCGTTAACTGGCGCCTTGCTGGTCTCCCACAGCAATCGCACACGAGGGGCACGCATCAGCCGCCGCTCACTAAATGACATCGTTGATCATTATCTGAGCGAAGCGCACTTGAAAAAGGTCGGCGTTTCCTGCCATGCGCTGCGCCACACCCACGGCACGCTGGCCGTCGCCGGCGGCGCCAAAGTCGAACACCTGAAAGAAGAAATGGGCCACAACCATCTCGAAACCACATCAATCTACGTTAAAGCCGTCAGCCGCCGCGAAAACAACCCGGCAAACTTTATTGATGTGGAATTTTGATTAGGAGCTACAAATGCCATTCCCACAAAGAAGAATTACAAAACAACAGGAACAAGGTGAATCTGGACAACGAGAAACGGAAAAATGCTTTGCTGCGGTTGGATGGCAACCACGCCCTTTAACTCCTGATTTGGGTGAAGATTTTATTGTTGACATATACGACGATGGCATCTCTGCCGGCCTCGCATTTTACGTTCAAGTAAAGAGCATCGCAAATGCCAGTAGCATCACACGACGTAATGAGGAACTGAGCTATTCTCTTGAAATTAAAGATTTAGAACACTGGGAAGATTACAGGCCCACAGTCGTCTTACTAATTTGGGATATAGCCAATGCCTGCGGCTACTGGGAATTAATTGAAAATATTATCTCTAAATTAAATGCAAACAAACCAACTTGGCGAACTCAAAAATCAATAGCAGTCCGAGTCCCATTTCGTAACACCACTGATAAAGAGAGTTTTAAGCGACTTCGCCGCTTAATTGCTTTAAAAGAATTACCAACATTCGGGGCTGGTAAGGAATTAACCACAACAGTTACATTTTCTTTTCCAGATACAGATCAAGGTAAATATGAAAATAAAGCGATACAGCAACTTGAGGAATATGGTGACGGTGCTGAGATTACCACCGATTTCATCACAAAAATAGAAGCGCCAGATTGGTATCAACGCAAGTTCGGCAAGATTGAAATCGCTTCTGGTGGAACGATTAAATTTGGCACTTGCTCCTCAGACAAGATAACTAAGTTTCGCCTTAAACTACTGTCTCCACAGCAACGCGTCGAACAAATTTTACAAATTGAAACCAAACCGATAAAAATTGGTAGCAAAAGAATCACGTTTTCCAACGCTCACAATCCCTTGCCATTTAATTGTCAACTTGTTTTTGAATTGGGCGGAAATGTCAAAATCAGTTTCTCGCTTAACCAAACAAAATTGAACGCTCATGAAGCATTCAAGGCTTTTGATTTTTTCAATAGAGTAAGGCCGAAAGGCACCTTATATATAGAACCGGTCATCAATACCAATGACGCAGATAATTGGGACCCATGGAAAGCAGTGCGTATTTCTATTCCCAATGCGACCTATTTTGAGATGGGGGCAGCCTTTCGTAAATTATTAGAAAGAATGAAATTCATCGAAGAAAAGACAAGCATCGAATTCGACCTCACTTCAGCCAACTTAGAAAATATGGATGGCGAAGAGTGGAAAGAGGTGCATCGACTGGCCCAAATTACAGAAATGGGGAGACTCAAATATAACTTTAAGCATCTGGAATGGGACCTTAGCCAACCAAAAACACCCGATGCAGGAAGACGCCTTATCGAACTCGCATGGAAACGTCATAGAGAAAACACACCCATTGTATTTCATACTGATACTGGTCAAGTTACAATTCACACTTGGAACTCAGATATTCCTGTTGGACCCCAAAAAACATATATTCAAGGCCTATTCGACGAAGAATCCCTTAAATATTTGGTTAAAACCATAGAATCTGGAGAATCACCACAGGAATTAAGCATTTCACTCGTCAATGGATTGTGTTTGGAGGAATACACAGACTGGATAAAAGATGACAGCCAATTGAAATCACTTAGGCAGGAAATGGAGCAACAGGACTCAGGATCTGAGTCCTTCGGATTCAACATCACATCCTTCAAACGCATTATTTGAAGGCCCATAAAAAGTAAAATGCCAAATCATTTTAACCCGGTTTTTCTCCCGATTGAGGCTACTACCCCGTAAGGCGCCCCCTTTTTTACTCTCTTGCATCAATTTTTTCTATTTTGTAGAATTAATCATGAATCTGATACGTCAGATTCATTTCGTCGGATTCCCTACAACCATGAACAGCAAATCAAAAATCGGTGACTTTGAGGAGATCGTCCTGATGGCGGTATTCAGATTAGGCAGTGATGCCTACGGCATGACAGTTCGGCAAACAGTGGCAGAGGCCAGCAAAAACTTTACTTCGATTGGTGCAATTTACACTACTTTGGAGCGGCTTGAGGCAAAAGGCTTTATCTCGTCTTGGCAAGGTGAAGCAACAGCCGAGCGTGGTGGACGTGCCAAGCGCTACTTTAAAATTGAGGGCAGCGGGATTGATGCGTTGCGTGAAAAAGAGCAAGTGCGCCAGAATATCTTGGGTGGATTGTTAGGAGGTGTGGCATGAACATTGAGGATCGCTGTCTCTTGGCAGATATTCTAAAGAAGAAGTTTGCTCACCTGCCATCACTATACATTGACTATATCGTTGACGATCTCCACAAAAGGTTGAGCGATGTTATCGATTATCCAATTGCCCTTACAAAGCAAAATTTAGAGGACATTTGTTGTATCGTGGAAATCGAAACAAAAGATTTCAACCTTGAAATTTTGCGCAGTATCAGCTTGGGAATACAAATCAGAAATGCCGTTGTTCATCCCGTTAAGTTTTTGTTTAAAAAAGCTGATATGCGTGCTGAGGCGAAGCCAAACGATTTTCTGCCTTCCGGAGCAGTGCTTATATTGCACTGCTTCTTACCTCAAAAAGATCGTATGGAAATCATCGGCGACTTGGAGGAGGAGTTCTTTCTAATCTTCAAGCGCGATGGTAGGCGCAAAGCGCGCTTTTTCATGTGGTTACAGGCGTTTCTCTCGCTTTGGCCCTATGTGAAGGGTGCGGCATGGGCCGCGACGATTGGGCGTGCCATCGGCTGGCTCCAACAATTGCGCGGATAAGTCCCGGTTGAAAGAAATCTAATGGCAAAATCACCAACTTTCGTAAAAGACAGGCAAGAATTATTTATCTTGCTTGATGCGGTCATGAACAAGACCTATTTTCAAGTTCGTGATTTTGCCCCTTTTGAACCAGATCATGCGCAGGTTAAGACTTACCTTTTAGAGTTCGACTGGGAACGGCAGAAAAATGTTAAGGAAGAAATTGCGTTTTTAGCCACTTCTCTCACGATTCCACCATCGCGCACGGGTAAGTCATGTGTTCCCCGGATTACACAAACATCGGAAATAGGCTTTTATTGTGTTCAATGGGAATGGCGAAATGACACGCCCATAATTGTATTTCTGGATAGTGCTACAGACCAAAAACGGCGTTTTTGGATTGCCTATTCTCTTTCCGATGCCAAAACGCTTGACATCATATTTGATCGTCTTGCTATGAACCAGCCAGCTTTTGACCGAGTGTGGTTTTGGCCGAAGTTGCTTTCGGATACTCAAAGCAGAGGCGATTTTCGTGGAATCGGCATTGATTACGATTACCGACGATTTGAACTCAATTCGCAGCGACCAGATTCGACAGATTACCTCAAAATGCAAATTCGCGGGGGGTCGCATACACAGCTAATTTACCAACAATTACAAGAATCCTCTGCATTCAGTCAGCAAATCGTTCTTGCAAAAGTTGGTTTGAAGTATTGGGTTGACCGCGACGATCTCTCTAACTTTGCCGTTGAAGAAATCAAATACAATGGCAAATTCACCACAAAAGGGACATCCTTTGCCGACCATCAATCACTGGTCATTGATATGCGTGCCACCTACGCCAATAAAATTCGCTCGATTGAGGCGAACCATACTATCATGACCAGCAATGCTTCAAATTATGGTGTTGACGGTGATCCTGTTATTTTTTCCTTCGAGAAAAGACCCATTGAGGATTTGGACCATTTTTGCAGCGTTGTATTTTCTGGCCGTATGCCGTTTCGGTTGTGGGGCCTAAGTCGACGAGCTGCAGGAACGGATGATGGGAGGCAAATTACAGCCGTTGACCTTCATACCGGTTCCAAATTGTTTTTTGAAGTCTTTCCAGACATGGTTTCCATGTATCTGTATCCCGGCGCCTGCGGCAATACAGTTGCCCGTTTCTTTACAAACATTCAACAAACATTCAGCAGGCAAGTCACTTGCGAGGACACAAATGAACAAAGACTCTTTTAATTTGATGTTGACTAATCTGGCTATTGGTTTAGTCAAAGGCCATCCCTATTTGCGCCCAACCTCAAAAAAAGTAAAGGCTTTGGGTTACCGTTTATTCTGTGTCGAACGCAGTTTGTTTTGCGCTGCAGCAAACAGTTCAAAAATGCCCGAATTAGTTTTTTATTCTCCCAAACAAGACCATGCGGTAATCTGCGAATGGACAAAAGTATCGTTAGAAACGGATGATAGCGATCCAAGGAAGGTCCAGCAGATTCAATCTTTCTTAAGTTACAGCAAAGAAGATTTGGTAGACAGGGCCGGTATGCCTATTCCCGGTGGCGCCCAAAATAGTGTTTGGTTGATTGTAACACCAGAAAACTTAGCAAGTTTTGAGGGCAGCATAACAGAGGCTTTGGAGCGCGCTATGCTATGCTCATTTCAAATCAGCGGAGATGGTGGTTGCGTTTCCTATCATCAAGGAACTTTTCAAGATGAGAAGTTAGCAGACATATTCAAGGATGGAATCAGCGCAAGTAGAATTCCGATGGGTTTTATACCTATTTCTTTGGATCATTTTTCGCAGCATAAATTTGCAGAGCTTCTGATTCAGCAAATTGTCACTTATATTGTTAAGCATACCACTGAATTTTCAAATGAGAACATAGGGCAAGCGATTTTTGGTGAACAATGGCCCCTTTTAGGCAAAGAAAAGCAAAAAGGTGTAAGGCAACACGCCGCAAAAACATTAAAACAGCTTGCCCAAAAGCCTTACTTGCAGGAGTGGCTGACTCGAACCGAATCGCAAGATTTGACTTGGCGAGTTGCAATCCCCAAAGGCAAAGAATCGCCTGCTTCATTGATCAAACTTCAAAGTCGTGCTCAGAAATATATGCATGAAAAATTTTCAGGCCCTAATTCTCCAACTTATCAATATGACCTTTTCGATCAACCAGAACCAGTAGACGTGGAATCAGAATAACTTGATAGGGGTGACCTTTTTTGAGTATTTTGAGGGTGTTTTAAGTCGCAGATAATACAATTTATGTGCGATAGAACCCGTTTTCTGATTTAATTATTTTTGAATTGTTTTTGTTCTGTTCGTCCGTTTCGTTCGTCTTCGCCCTACTTCTCCATGTCCGACTCCTCGAACATCCTTAACCCTATCCACAATTTTGCCGTGCGGATGTTCCCTGACGATTCAGGACAATGGACTGTTGCAGAGATGGTGGCCGCCACGCAAAAGCAATATGAAGCACCTGATGACTTGCAAATCACCGAACCCCAATTTCGCAATGCGATTCGCAGTCTGCGGGAACGCACAACCAAATTCCCCTTGGCTGACAGCATTGACGAAATCCCTTGCAGCGATGCCACACGCTATCCACCAGCTTCGGCTCGCCTCATTTTGCGCACCGTGATTCGCGGGCGCTTGCCAAAAAACTTAGCGCAAAACCCACCTTCACTCAATGTAGAACAAGCCTAAAATGAATCTCTATACTGGTAACGACACACAAGTAACGTTCTGGCATGAAAAATTAAGAGTAGACCCATAAAGCATTCGCTTTAAAAGCACCCTTTGGCTTGGGCACTATAGGAAAGGCTCAAGTTATCATGAGCACAATTTCTCAATCAGCCGTGCCTGTGCGTGGCCCTGATGGTTTGCTGTTACCTCCTAAACAAGATTTAGTGGCTTTTGGCTTGCTCGGCGCCGACGGACGTTTGCGCGAAAAACCACAGCCAATTACTTGCCAAGATTGTGCGGAGCGCATCGGTAGTGACGGCGGCTTACTATGCGTGCGCATCGGCCAATTTCTTTGCTATTATCACTCCAAAGGCAAATTTAAAGACGGTAGCCCGCGCGGACGTTGGTTGCTTGTTCAATTTCAGTGCGCCAATCAAGGCAAAGCCGTTGTGATTTGTGATTTCGGCCACCGCTGCGAAATTCCGCTGTAAATCCTCGTTGTAAACCGGCTCTGCTATAATCTTTTTTGACATTCAAATTATCAGGCCCAGAGCCGCGTTTTTCGTATTCTTGTGTTCCCACAGAATTAGGAAAGCGCGGTTTTTTGTTTTTGCGGGCACTTGAATTGGCAATAGCACAATCGGCAATGGCACAAAACGAAAAAGAAATTCAACAAATTACCTTCCTTGCTTCGTTTCCTCCCATTGCCTCGGCGATTTTGCGTTCTGGTGCTGGCGATGGAATGCAAATCAAACTCAGCATCCCTGAATCGGAAATGGGCAATGCGATTCGCTGCCAATTGTGGCCGGGCAAGCATTTAGAAATTACGATGAGGGTTCTCAATGACGAAGAAATCCGCAACCTCCACCAAAAAAACAACCGTCAACAAGACAACGGCGAAGGCCACCAAGACAGTGAAGAAACCAATGGCGGCGAAAGTGGAGAACGTCGAACTCTTAAGCGGGCAGCGCCACGACGGCGAGTCAAACGCGGCGATAATCGCGTGTAACGATTGGCTGCGTCTGGGGCCGGGACGCTCCTTGCGCCGTTTGCTGGACATTTACTTTCAGGCCAAAAACCCACCAAAACCCACCAGCACCCACCAAAATTCGCCTTATCAACTGCCTTATGAGCCGCCGACTTGCTCACTGGACACAATCAAAGGCTGGTCTTTGCAGTTCGATTGGAAAAACCGCGCCGTGTTTTTCGATCAGGAAGGCGAGGAAGCAAAAAACGCGCGACGCAAGGAAGTTTTCGGCTCCGGTTTGGGGTTGGACTTTGAACGTGTTGAAGCCCTGAACAATATAGCCAACTTGCTCTATGGGCAGATTTTTGAAACCAGCGAATCGGGCGACTTCGACCATGAAATCAGCATTGAAGGCTCCAAAGCACGCGAGTATCACAATCTCTGGGTGCATGATGTGAAAGCCATTGGCAGTGGGGACTTTGCCGAGCGTGTTGACCTTGAGCGCTTCAACTCTTCTATTTTGTCGGAATTTCGCTCCCTGCTGACGGAGATCGCACAAGAAACCGGCGGGCGGCGCAAAGGCGCCCAGCTCGAAGCGTTTATCAAAAAGGTTCAAGAGAGGCTCGACACCTCCAAGCTAAAAGCTGAACAGGTGGAGCGCATACGTGCCGGCGAACACTGGATCATCGTTCTTCTCGAACCCTATATGCTTGGCGAGTAATCCGCTCGATGCCGATTCCCAATTCCTGCAAAAGCTGGAAGCGGAACACGTCCTGCGCGCTTCCTACGCCGCTGATGTGGAGGCTCTTCAGGAAAAGCAGGAACAAACAGCACTCGCAACCGAATCTCTCGCTGAATTCGTCAAGCAAGCGTGGCATATCATGGAGCCAGACACGCCACTTTTGTGGAACTGGCACCTCGACTGCATTTGCGCGCATCTGGAAGCTGTCACCTTCGGCCTGATTCGCCGCCTCATTATTAATGTGCCGCCGGGGCACATGAAATCGCTCATAACTTCGGTCTTCTGGCCTGCGTGGATGTGGCTGCGTCAACCGGGCACGCGCATCTTGTGCGCGTCTTATGGTTTGGATTTAGCGATACGCGATGCCACCAAAACCAAAGACCTTGTTTTAGATCCGTGGTATCAAGACACCTTCGCGCCGAACTGGCACATCCGCAACGATTCCAAAGCCAAACAAAATTACCAGAACACGGCGCGCGGTTCTCGTAAAAGTATGTCGGTCGGCAGTGGCACAACGGGTAATCGCGGCCACGGCGTTATTATTGATGACCCGCTGTCCATCATGGATGGCTTCTCTGAAGCCAAGCGCAGTGAAGCCAGCAAATGGTTATTTCAAGCCGCTCAAAACCGTCTATCCGACCCGCGCACCGGCTGGATAGTGATGATCATGCAGCGCGTGCATCACGAAGACCCGACTGGCGCGGCGCTGGAAAAGAAGGTTGATAAATGGGAACTGGTCTGCCTGCCTTCGGAATTTGAGGAGGAGCGCGCCTTTCGAACCCTCTTAGCCGATTTGCCGCCAGATCACCCCCATTACGAGCGTTTTGCCAAGTGGGGCAAAGACCTCCGCAAATCGCCGGGCGAATTGCTCTTTCCGGCGTTTTTTACCGATCAAGTTATTGAGGGGCAAAAAGAAGCCCTGCAAGCGTTGGCCTATGCGGGTCAACATCAACAGCGTCCTACGCCGGCGGCGGGCAACATCTTCCAAGCCGAAATGTTCCTCGAAATTCTTTCGATGGATAAAGGCGAACCGCGTTTGGGGTTGTGGTCAACCTCGCGCCTTTTTGATGGTTCGCTCAAAGTGCGCGAAGCCTATTTCGCGTGGGATACGGCCATGAAGGACAAAACCACCAACGACTTTACTGCTGGTTGTTTATCCCTATTGTGTGACGATGGCTACGTTTATCTGTATCCGGTTGAGTTTCGCCGTATGACGGTGCCGGAAGTCGAAAAACGTGTCGCGCTTTCTTGGGTAGAATGGCGCAATCGCTTGCAGCGCCGGTTAAAAGGCGCGCGCATCGAAGAGGGCGCGGGCACGGCGCTGATTCAATATATACGCCGTTTGATGCTGCAACGGCGTGAGATGGTAAATTCGCCAATTCCCGGCTGGTCACAAGATGACTGGGATATGATTCGTGCCACGGATCCCATCAACGTTTTTCCGTTTACAACATCGCAAAAGAAGATTGAAAAGGCTTACGAAGTGCTGCCTTTTTGCGCGGCGCGCAACGTGCGTTTGTTGGATACGCCACTCTCCTATGGATGGCTTTCCAATCTGCTGGCGTTTCCCCTTGGTGGCAAAGATGACCCTGTGGATTCCACCGTCAATGCTATTGGCCCATTTGCCGGTGTGGTCAAGGGCCTTAGCGTTATGCCACCCGAAGAATTGGAAGCTGCGTTGGAACCAGACCCTGAAAACGTAGATCTGTCGGTTTATGAAAAGATGATTCCTTTGGATGCAGGCATCGTGAATCAAGCAGAAGATGTAGCATCCCTGATAGATGCTGCCATGAAGCAAGCTGGATTGGATGATTTCATGGCGGCGCTGGAAGGTGGGTAAAAGGCAAAATGTTTAATGTATAAAGCATTGAACATTAAAAAGGAGATAAATCATGCGCGATGTCAATCTTGAAAGCTGGGCAGTAACGCCCCACCATACTTACTTTATGCACGTCCAGAACGCGCCGGACGCCTCGGCTGTGGGCCTTTCGCTGGTGCAGATCGGCGATGGAAGCGAGCCATGTATTGGAATTGACTCGCACGAGGGCGACAATTACGCCGGTCATGTGTTAATCGCAGCGGGTCGGCCCGTGCCGAATATTGAGGTGCAATATTTTAACGACAAGCAATTCATCGCCGAAACACTCACCGATAAATTGGGGCGCCATTCGGTGCGCGTGGCGCCGGGTTGTTATCAATATCGCTTCTTGTTCCCCGGCGAAAATCGCGAATTCGAAATTTTAGTCAAGCCCGGCCATCGTGTTAAATGGGAGGATATCGGCGCTTCCGGCGAAATCTTGGATGCCAAAGAGCGGCAAATCAAATTCATTACAGAAGAGGTCGTTTGTCACTGGGATAACTCGGACGGCACGCCATTTCAATGGATAGATGTTGTCGAAGTGATTTGCAAAATCGCGGATCGCATTGCCAAAGCGAATGGCACCTTGCGGCAGATTTCCTTTGCACAGTTTTGCCGTCCCGATGTCATTGAACACTTGAAAATGCGTGGTTGCTGGGCCTTAGAAACGAACTGGCGAGAGTTGCAATTCGCCGGGGCCTACCGCAATTTGCGCTCTATCCTTGCCGCGAAATTGATTCGCTTGAAAAATCATGAGGAAGCCAATTATCAAATGCTACGCAATACGATATTAGATGAGGCTGGTAAGCGGTTGAATGCGCCGGAGGGCAGTTTGAATTATTTAGCTCTGGCGCGCATCGCTGTTGTCTACTATGCCTCTACGCTTTCTGGCGCCATCGGCAATGGTTTGGCGATTTATGACCCGATGAGCGATGGGCAACTGGGAACAGCGGGCCGTATGCCTAAAAACAGCCGCGAATCCGCTTTTCAAACGTCGTCGGCGGTGGTGCCCAGCGGTTTCGGCGCTGCTGGTGCGAAAATCTTAGAGCAAGAATGGAATCCAAAGGCGTAGCAGAATCGTCCAAGAAACAATTGAAAGCGCGTTTGTGAGTTAGGATAAAATCATGGGAAAGTCCAACGAAGAGCTAAAAACTGAGTTAGTTGATTTTTTGCGGCGGCTGGAGGAAAAAGCACTACTAATAAATGGTAATCTGCAAACTCTTAAAATAATTGACGAATGTCTGCGTGATGACCGCGTTGCTATGTTAAGGATGTTTGAAGGTTATTTTTCCTTAACAATTGATGCTCTGGTCTCCAACATTATTGTGCGCACGTTCAATATGTATGATGAAAGTCCCAGGGCACAACGGGGAATTCCGCAATTCTTGACCCGCGCTCGTAGCGACGCGCATACTTTAGTGCCACCACAAATCGGAGGTCATATGTTGGCACCTGTCTTGGTTTCATCCAAGCAGGATTTGATTCACATGATTGACCATCAACTCCAAAACATCGAAACGGCAAAACCAATCCTTGAAAAAATTGCTATTCATCGCTCAAAATATAGGGTTCACAGCGATAAGAAGTTTTTCGATGATCCAAACCTGCTTTTGGGCGAATATCACCTAAACATTCAGGACTTGGATGAGATTGACGCCTTAACGCGAGCAATTTTGGCAAAGCAACACATTATCATTATTGGGTCTGATTGGACACCGATTTTAGCAGAGGGCTATGATGTGGTGCGCCTTGTGGAGTTTTTGAAACGCGGGCATGAAGCTTTAAGAAACCAAAGTCGGCCTAAACTTTAAATGAGATTTTGTGAACCGTGGTTCGCAAAAACCCGAAAAATCGCATAAAATAGTTTTTAATTCGACAAAAGGCCCAGAGCCGCAACGCCATGATATTTGGCGTTGCGGCTCTTTGTTTTTGGCTCGCTGTTTTGGCTTTTTAGTTTTCAGGAGAATCAAATGACGCAAAATCGCTCTTCGCTCACATTGTCCCGCTCTGAACTCGGTTCGTGCCTTGTCCATTTGGCGCTACGCTACAACGGCGTGCGTGAACAGCCACTCGGTTCCAACTCTGGCCCGCTGGTGCGCCACTTTCAGGCGGCCACCACGCTGGCGCGCACACAGCCAACAGGCTGGCCGTGGTGCGCCGCTTTCGACGCCTTCATAATGCAGGAATTGTGGCGCGAATTGGGCATTCAGTTGCCAAATCCGTGGCCCGCCACTGCGTCCTGTGACGAATTGCTGTATTGGGCGCGAAAGCAAGGCATCCTGTTTAACAGTCCAGAGGCCTTTGATTTCTTCCTCGCTATGAAAAGCGCTGGCGATGCCACACATACCGGCCTTGTCATGGATGTGCAAAGCGATAGCGACATTGAAACCATCGAGGGCAACACAAACAACGACGGCAGTCGTGAAGGCATTGGCGTCTTTACCTTTGTTGGTGGCAATGCCAAACATGAGGCAAATCGCACTTATGTGCGCTGGCTCAATTTACTGCCGGAAGAGATTCCTATCTTGCCTCCGTCGCCCACACCATTGCTGGTGGCAGAGCCGCCGTCTCTGACTTCGCCTTCCCGTCCTGAAACACCGCGTTTGATTCTGGCTTTGCCTCCCTACTCGCCCGCCGATTACCATGTGATTCAAACGGCACAGTTTGCCGGAGGTGCATGGACGGTAGAAGGCAGCGAAATCCAAAGCATCTTAGGTGAATCGCTAAACCTGCCAGCGCATCATCCCGCTTTGACCAAGCGTGATCGCATCCGGGCGTATTTGTTGGCATTGGGACAGAAAATTGACGAAAAGCGCACCATGCTGGGCAACCATTTGGGCGATGATGATCCCCGCCAATATGTCTTTGTGGCGTCGAATTAGGAATTAAAACTGAATTAAGCCGGTGAATTGATTCGCCGCAAGGAGTTTTCATGAGTCAAAAACAAGCTCAAATGCAGCCGTATCGCTTGGCAACAGAAGCTGATCCGGCGGGCGTGCCCAGCGATGCCGAAGTCGCCAATAATGTGCTGCAAACCAAGCACTTTGACGGCGTCCGGTTGAATGTGCAATATGAAAGTGGCGGCGGCGCTGAAGGATTTCAGTTGGATGTCTTATTCTTTGACCGCGCCGCTTCTGTGCCACCCACCGATGACGACCCCGGCGTTCCCGTTTTCTATGAAGACAAAGCGCAACGCATTGATGAAAACGAAACGGGCAACTTCACCTACGAAATCAACACAGCGGGGCGCGAAGTTTATGTTCGCATTGCCACACTTTTGGGCGATGAACCGCAGATCGTGATCCAGCAGGGCGCGTTCT
>JANMKN010000093.1:0-9988 GCA_031372065.1 Abditibacteriaceae bacterium
CGAAGGCTCCGTGTTCTATTGAACTTACTTTGGCAAGCGTTTTTGGGTGGCTTCGATTTCTTGGCTCAGTCGGGCACTGAGCCAGACCGGGCCGCGCACGATGCCACCGCGTTTGGGACGACCTTTGACGATGGCGACATCGGCCACTAAATCAATGGTCATGCCGATGGTGCGCACACCAATGTGACAAGTGCGCTGATGGGTGTGCGGGTTTTCCAAAACATGGCCACTTTCGACAAAACCACTTAAACCGGCTTGTGGCTGTGGGCGATTGGTGCCTTCAAGCACGATAGTTGATGGCAGAAAATTCATCATCGGTGGCGGTGGTAGCGGCGGTTCGGGCGGAGTTTCCGGTTCTTTGTGGCGCTTGTGGTCGTCGGGCGGCGGGGGCGGCGGGCGATGCGCTTCTTCGTAGGCTTCGGGGCTTTCAAAACATTCCAGCGCCTCGGCAAAAGCTGTAATTTGCAAGGTGACAATCAGTGGCCCGCCCCCAGCTTTGTCTTTGAGTTCTTTGAGAAGAGGGCGCGTGAAATCCCAAGCGGGCATATTGACGGCAAAAGAAATGTGCGGCGCTGCGACGTCATGCGGATTGGTGCGCACTTTCAGCACGCCCTCCACCGAGGAAGCCACATCGAACATTTGCAAAATCTGCACACTCACGCGGCTTTGTCCGGTGAAATGCGGATTGCTGTTCAGCAAACTCAGGTTGCTGTTGAAAGCTTGCCACACTTCGCTGCCGTTGGCCGCGTGCATAATCGCATAGCGGCAACGCTCCGAGGCCAAATGGTCACCTTTCAGGTTGGCAACGTCCAATAAATGATTGAACTCCGCCACATCAGCCGCTTTAAAACCTACAGCATCGAAACATTTTGCTGGCAGCACAACCAAGCCTCCGGTTAATTTAGGTGTTTTAAGACCGCCTCCGCCATTTCATTCGTTGTGCAAGAAGGCGCGCCTGCCGCAATATCAATGGTGCGAAAGCCTTCGTCCAGCGCTTTTTGCACGGCAGCTTCCACTTTATCGGCCAAGTCGTCGCGTTTCAGGCAATAACGCAGCAAGAGGGCGCACGAAAGAATCGTCGCCAAAGGATTGACGATGCCTTTTCCAGCAATATCCGGTGCGCTACCGTGAACTGGCTCGACCATGCTAATGCCGCCCGGATTGATGTTGGCCGAAGGACTCATGCCCAAACTGCCCACAATCGCGGCGGCTTCATCGGCGATAATATCGCCAAACATATTGTCGGTTACGATCACGTCCCACTTGCGCGGCGAGGGGTCTTGCAACACTAAGAGACAAAAAGAATCTACCAGTTGCGAGGAACACTTGATTTGCGGATGACTCTCGGCCATCGCCTCAAATTTCTTGCGCCAAAATAGGGAAGCCGATAAAACATTGGCTTTGTCCACCGAAATAAGCCTTTTGTCGCGCTTTTCGGCCAGTTGAAAGGCAAATTCCAAAATGCGCCGCACGCCGCGTTCGGTGAATAAATTGATGTCCGTTGCGTTGTGTTCGGTTAATCCGCCCATGCGCGAATACAAGCCTTCGGAATTCTCGCGCACGATGACAAAATCCACGCCTTTGGCGAGAAGTTCATCTTTGAGCGGGCTGGCCGCTTCCAAGCCGCGAAACAATTTCACGGGCCGCAAATTGACGTATTGCTCGAAATACTGCCGCAGCGCCAAAATGCCGTCGCGTTCAATCAAGCCCGGCGTAATATCGGGCCGTCCCATCGGGCCTTTGAGAATCGCGTTGCAGCCGCGCAAACTTTGCAGCGAATCATCCGGCAACACTTTGCCGGTTTCCAAAAACGCCGTGCCGCCCACCGGCGCTTTGACGAATTCCAATTCGATACTGCCCAATTTCGCGGCAGCTTCGAGTGTTTTAACGCCCCAACCCACCACTTCCGGCCCGACGCCGTCGCCTTCAATCACGCCAATGCGAAATGCCATATTGTTTTAGTCCTTGTGCTGAAATCGCAAAAGGTTTAACCGATACGGCGTGTGGGCACAACGAAATGGTTCTGCTGTTAGCGATTGGTATAAGGTGGAGAAGGCAAAGAGGTTTTCCACAACATAAGATCAGTTTGGGCCGTAGGGCAGGGCGTAACAGTAGCATAGGCCACTTCAATATCGGCATATTGGTTGATTTCATCTTTGTTGTTGCCGCGACTATAAAAGCGAATGTAGCGGGCCGGAGTGCCGCGATAATTTTTGCCGCGCGTGTCAAGTATTAAGCCAGCGCCGGTTTCGACGTAGGGCTTATCTTTGCCTATGCCGAGATGAGCCGAATTATCCGCGTCATTGTTGAAAAGCGTGCGCACATTTTTGGTAAATAGGGCATCATCGGCTACGCGCACGATGACATCTTCATAAGCTCGCCCCTCGGCGAAATCATGCCACAGTTGGATGGCGTAGATGTAATAAATTTGCGTTAAGTCAATTTGTATCCATTGCAGACCGGTAGCTAAAGTTACGCGTTGTCTGTTTTGGGCACTTTTATAAAAAAAGTTGTTTTTACCGGCCACTGTAAATTGGGGGTCGCTGCTCGAAAGCACTTCAGAAAAACCTAACCCCATCGTGTTTTTTGGCACTAGGAAATTGGGGCGCAGTGCAGAAGCCGAAACCGTTATGTTTATGGAATCGGTCGTGTTCGCGGGCAGCGCCATACGCCGAAACGTCCACGGGCGTAACTCGCCACTTTTAACCAGTTCGGCCTCGCTGCGCGACTTTGCCGGTTTTTTGTTTAAGTCTTTGCCGATAACTTCAACTTCGATGTATTGGTTTTGAGGGTCAGAGGTGTTTCCTCTGCTGTAAAGTCGCACAAAACGACCAACGATGCCTTCGTAATTTTTGCCGCGCGTATCAATGCGAAAGCCTTGATTAGATTCGTAAAATTCCCGCTCAGTGCCTTTGCCAAATCCCGAAGAATTGTCTTGATCGTTATTGTAAATGGTGCGCACATTTTTGGTGAAGGTGTTTTCATCACAAACTTGCACAATCACATCACGGTAAGCGCGCGATTCACCAAAGTAATGCCAAAGATGCAGGCCGTAAATTCGTGAGCGCTGCCCCAAATCAATTTGCACCCATTGCGTGCCGGGGCCAAGTTCGACCCAATTACCTTCGGTGCCTTCTTTGATGCCATCGGTAATCATCGAAAGTGTGCCAATAATCGGAAAATCGTCGCTGGAGGTGACGGTTTTGCCTTTCGATACGACTTTAGCACCCTTGGGCACATAAAACGGCGGCAATGGTTTATAAGCATCATTACGCAGTGCTGTCGTGTCACGAATTTGGACAGGGAAGGCGCGGCACGAAACGCACAACACACAAAGCAAAAGAATTAGGCGCATACTTTCATTATGACAAGCGAAACGATAGCCGTTGCCATTTTTGCGGGCGGGCAAAGTCAGCGTATGGGACAGGACAAAGCGCTGTTGAAAATCGGCGGCGAAACGTTGCTCGAACGCGCCGCGAAAAATGCTTTGACTGTTGCCAATCGCGTTTATGTCGTGGGCCGCAATGCGCCGGAAAACTGGACGTTTTCGCAGGTCGAATTTCTGCCCGACGACACGCCGCAGCAAGGGCCGCTGGGCGGTTTGCAAACGATTTTAAAACGAGAACAGACGGTTTTAGCGCTTGCTTGCGATTTGCCGAAAATGACAAGTGAAGGGTTGCGTTGGCTGTTGGAAAAACCGATTTCTAAAAGGGGCCTCATTGTCGAAAACGATGGACAGTGGGAGCCGTTGTTTTCCCTTTATACAGTGGAATGCCTGCCACTTATCGAAGAAAATATCCAAGCCGGACGCCACTCGATGCACGCACTAATCAAGCGCGGTAACTTTGATTTTGTGCGAGCGCCGCCGGAAATTCGGGAGCAGCTTCTCAACGTAAACACACCCGAAGAATGGTGTGCAATGCAATTGTGAACGCTTGCTAAACTGTGTTATCTCATGGCAAAACCAAAAGTCAATGCAGCGGGCGGCATGGCCGCGACGCTTTATGTTTTAAAAAAGGGCAAGCAAACCGGCTATGTGAAATTGTGGCAGCGGATGCGCTCGAAAAATGCCTGCAAAACCTGCGCGCTGGGCATGGGTGGGCAAAAAGGCGGCATGGTCAACGAGGCCGGGCATTTTCCCGAAGTCTGCAAAAAATCGGTGCAGGCGCAAGCGGGAGATATGACCGCCGCCATTTCGGAAGATTGGTTCAAGCGCACACCGCTGGGCTACATGGAAACGCGCATGACCAGCGCGCAGTTTGAAGCCGCCGGGCGTTTGGCGTTTCCTGTTATCGCCGAAGCGGGCGACAAACGCTATCGCCGCATTGGGTGGGATGAAGCGCTTAAACGCATCGCCGAGGCTTTTAAAAGCGCACAAGCCGAAGAAACGTTTTGGTATGCGTCGGGTCGCTTTTCCAATGAAGCCGCCTTTTTGATGCAGCTTGTGGCGCGCGCTTACGGCACAGCCAACATTCACAACTGCTCGTTTTATTGCCATCAGGCGTCGGGCGTGGCGCTCACGCAAATGTATGGGTCGGGCACGGCTTCGGTTTCGCTGGAAGACGTTGAAGAAACCGATCTCGTCATGGTGGTTGGCGCGAATCCGGCCAGCAATCACCCGCGTTTGATGACGCAGCTTGTCAATTTGCGCGCGCGTGGCGGCAAGGTGATCACCATCAATCCACTCAAAGAATTAGGCTTGATGCGCTTTCGTGTGCCCTCGCAGCCCAAGAGTTTTATTTTCGGTTCGCAAATCACCGATCTTTATTTGCAGCCTCATATCAACGGCGATGTGGCGCTTTGTAAGGCGCTACTCAAAGGCATCATCGAATGCGGCGCGACGGACAATCATTTCATCGAAAATTACGCCGCCGGTTGGGAAGAAACCAAAGCCGATGCAGAGGCGGCTTCGTGGGATGAATTGGTGCGTTTATCCGGCGTGCCCAAGCGTGAAATTGACGAAGCGGTTGACCTGATTTGCAAGGCGAAAAGCGGCATTTTCTGTTGGGCGATGGGCCTCACGCATCACACCAATGGCGTGGATAATATTTTGGCGCTGGGCAACGTGGCGCTCTCGCGCGGCTGGCTGGGCAAACCCGGCAGCGGCATGATGCCGATTCGCGGCCATTCCAATGTGCAAGGCGTGGGTTCAATGGGCGTAGCGCCCGAAATGAAAAGTGCTTTTGCCAAAAAGATGGAAGAGGTTTATGGCATCAAGCCCGCTGCGCAGCAAGGACAAGACACTTATTCTTCGATGGTGGCGGCGCACGAAGGCCGCATCAAAGCCGCGATTTTGTTTGGCGGCAATCTTTACAGCAGCAATCCCGACAGCGAATGGGCCGGGCAATCGCTCAATAACATTCCACTGGTCGTTAGCATCACTACGAAATTAAACGAAGGCCACGCGCGCGGGCGCGGACAAACCACCATTCTTTTGCCCGCTTTGGCGCGCGACGAAGAAGCGCAAGCGACAACGCAGGAATCCATGTTTAACTTCGTGCGCCTTTCCGATGGCGGAAAGCCGTATCTCGAAGGCGAAATGCGCTCGGAAGTGGACATTATCGCCGATTTAGCCGAGCGAATCTTGCCATCGGGCCGCATTAATTGGAAAGCGATGCATTCGCACGAAAATTTGCGCGAAGAAATCGCTAAAGTGGTGTCGGGTTACGAAGACATCGAAAAAATCGGCAAGACCAAAGAAGAGTTTCAAATCAAAGGGCGCACTTTTCACGAGCCGCATTTCAAAACGCCCGATGGTAAAGCGCATTTCGCCATTGCCTCGTTGCCCGAAGCGCCACCGGACGACATTTATCCGATGATGACGATTCGTTCCGAAGGCCAATTTAACTCGGTGGTTTACGAAGAAACCGATTTATATCGCGGCAACGAACGGCGCGATGTGGTGATGCTCTGCCAAGCCGACGCCGATAAATTGGGCGCGAAGGAAGGCGACCAAATGATCGTCGAAAACGAAGTCGGCAAAATGCAAGTTGTCGCTGCCATTGTGGACATTCGCGCCGGTAATTTGGCGATGTATTATCCCGAAGCCAACTGCCTCGTGCCGCGCAAATTAGACCCGCGCTCCAAAACGCCCGGCTTCAAAAAAGCCGAAGTTCGCTTGCGCAAAGCGTGAAATTGCCCGTGATGAACAGAAAAGTAGTTGAAGAAACAAAGGTCTGTCGTTGTGATGGCCCCACAACGCGCGAAGACCGGGCGCAAATGCGCGCTCGTGCCCGTAGTGCCGCACATGCCGCACAGTTAAGATTGGAAACTGCGCAGAACCCGAAAACAGACACCCAGAAACGGGACGGCAATACCACTACGACCAACTATCGCCGCAAAGTGGCCTAAACCGACGGAAAGATGAATAAAACATCCTCGCTTGAAATTCAAGCGAGGATGTTTTATTATGACGCTTCGATAATTATCGCCAGTCCACAACAGCTAAACCGGGCACGCGTTGAAAGTGCGGGTCGGTAGTCACAAGGGTAGCGCCTTTTTCCAGAGCCGTGGCTGCAATCCATAAGTCGTTGGTGGGAATCATTTGCCCTTGGGCGCGCAAGGCGGCTTGAAGAGCGCCGTAACGCACAGCAATGGCTTCGGTAGAGTCCCAGATTGCTGTCAACGCCGCAAAGATTGGTGTGCCGATGGCGCGGATTTGCGCTTGTTTTTTCGCGCCAGTGGCGTTGAGGATGCCGTATTCCCACTCGCCAAGCACAACGAAACAGGTGCAAATCTCATCATCTGTGGCTAAATTCTGCAAGTGCGCCAGAGTCGCAGGTTGGCCCTGCGCCAGAGCCGTAATGATATTGGTATCAAGAAGATAGGCTGTCGCCAATCGAAGCCTCCCTCGCTCCTTGCACGGCCTGATTCAGGCGCGCTGCGTCCTGCGTCGTCAGGCGTTGTGTTGCAGACAACGCCGATAGCAAACGGTCACGCGAATTTTGCGGTGTTTTTCTTTTCTTCTGCTGTGTCGTTTTTTGGCGTGTGGTTTTGGGGTGAATAACTTCCGTTGACATAGTGTGTAACTCCTGTTCTTTATTTCACCATAGGGCGAAAGAGACGCGCAAGCAAAGTAATCTCATTTGCCCGCTTCTTCATCGGCGACAAAACCCAAAGCGGCGTCTATTTCGGTCAGTAGAGGCAGGCTTTCAACCTGCGCGAGAGGGGCGGGGCCGGGGATGGGGTTGTTAAACTAAAATCATGTCCCTCATAAATCATCCCGCTATAGCGACGTATCAATCGAAGCTGGAATTTCTCAAAGGCAAAGGCCATATTACGGAAACGCAGACGCGGGCGGCGTTTCGCTCGCTGTTGGAGAAAATCGCCGAGGAAAAGGGCTATTATTTCGTCGAAGAATTTCCGGTCGGCAAGAATGGCAAGCGCAAGGTGGATGGCGCGGTTCAGGATGAATATTCATCGCTGGGTTATTGGGAAGCCAAAGACGATAAAGACGATCTCGAAAGCGAAATTAAGAAGAAAATTGCCGCCGGTTATCCGGTTTCCAATATTATTTTCGAGGACACCAAACAGGCGGTTCTCTGGCAAAACAAAAAAGAAGTTGACCGCTACGATTTAAAACAAGGCGAACAAGTCGCTAAGTTGCTGGAAACGTTTTTCGGGCACACCGAAGCCGACCGCGAAGGTTTTGAAGTCGCGGTGCGCGATTTTATCACCAAAATTCCCGAACTCGCGGGCGCGCTGAAAAAGAAAATTGATGGCGAAAGCGAAAATGCCAAATTCAAAAAGGCGTTCGGCAGCTTTTTCGTGACCTGCCAGAGCGCGCTGAACCCGAACATCAAAGAAAGCGCCGTCAAGGAAATGCTGATTCAGCATCTTCTCACCGAGCGGCTTTTTCGCGTGGTTTTTCAAAATCCCGAATGGGTGTCGCGCAACGTCATTGCGGGCGAAATTGAAAGCGTGATTGGCGCGCTGACCTCGAAAAGTTGGAGCCGCGCCGAGTTTTTGAAATCGCTCGACCCGTTTTACAACGCCATCGAAAAACGCGCCCAATCGCTCGATTACGGCGAAAAGCAAACCTTTCTCAACACGGTTTACGAGCGGTTTTTTCAAGGCTATTCCACCGAAACCGCCGACACGATGGGCATCGTTTACACGCCGCAGGAAATCGTGGATTGGATGTGCGCGAGCGTGCAGCGCGTTTTGCAAACGGAGTTCGGCAAGCAACTCGAAACGCCCGGTGTGAAGATTCTCGACCCGTGCGTAGGCACCGGCAACTTTTTGGTGAATATCTTGGGGCGCATTCCCACGCACGCGCTGCCGCAAAAATACGCGCATGATTTGTTCGCCAACGAAATCATGCTGCTGCCGTATTACGTCGCCAGCGGCAACATCGAACACGAATATTTTGAACGTCTCGGCGAATATCAGGCGTTTGAGGGCCTGTGTTTCGCCGATACGCTGGACTTGTTTCAGGGCGACCAAGTGGCGATGTTCGTCGAAAAAAACACGCAGCGCGTCGAACGCCAGAAAAGCGCCGAACTGACGGTGATTATCGGCAATCCGCCCTATAACGTCGGGCAGAAAAACGAAAACGACAACAACAAAAACCGCGAATACAAAGGCAAAAAAGGCGAGAAGGGCGTGGACGATTTAATCAAAGACAGCTACGCCAAAGCCTCCAACGCCACCAACAAAAACAAGATTTACGACCCCTATGTGCGCTTTTTCAAATGGGCGGGCGAACGCTTGAAAGGCAACGACGGCATCATTTGTTTTGTGAGCAATAATTCGTTTGTTGACCAGCACGCCTTCGACGGCATGAGAAAATGTTTGGGCGAGGAGTTCAATCATATCTGGCATTTGGATTTGCATGGCAACGTGCGTAAGAATCCGAAACTGAGCGGCACCACGCACAATGTTTTCGGCATTCAAGTGGGAGTTGGCATCACGATTTTGGTGAAAAACAAAGCCTCCGCCGAGCGTTTCATTCGCTACCATCGCGTGCCGGAAGATTGGCGCAAAACCGAAAAACTCGATTGGATGGCGGAGAAAGTAGATGTGGACGGCATCGCATGGCAAACCCTGACGCCCAACGACAAAAACGCGTGGCTGACCGAAGGTTTGGAAGAAGATTTCGAGACGTTCACGCCGCTTGGAACAAAAGAAGCCAAAGCCAGTTTCAGCGCGAATCACAAAACGGTTTTTAAAAGTTACTCATTAGGCATGAACTCAAATCGTGATGAGTGGGTTTATGATTTTAAACGCGAAGTTTTAGAGGCTGATATGGGGCGCTTCGTTGATTTTTATAATTCTGAAGTTGAACGATGGGCAAAGCATTCAAACAAAAAAGCTGATTTCGATTCGTTTGTTAGCAACGACGAAGCAAAAATCAAATGGAGTAGCACGCTCAAAGATTATGCACGACGCGGCAATAAAGCCGATTTCGATAGCAAGCATATTGTGATTTCACACAATAGACCATTTTGCAAGCAATTTCTTTATTACGATTCGCTTCTGATTCATCGCCCTGGTGCTTTCAAAAGGTATTTTCCCGACCAAAAGAAAAATTTCGTAATTTGCGTGTCTGGGCCAAGCTCCTCAAAACCATTTCAATGTTTAATGGTGGACTGTGTTCCATCACTTGACCTCATTGAAAAAACTCAAACCTTCCCGCTTTACACCTACAGCGCGGACGGGAGCGAGCGATTCGATAACGTGACGGGCTACGCTCTGGACGAGGCACGGCGTCTTTACGGGGCGCAGGTTTCGCGCGAGGATGTGTTTTATGCGACGTATGCGCTGCTTCATCATCCGGCCTATCGCGCCAAATACGCCGAAAATTTAAAGCGCGAATTGCCGAGGATTCCGCTGTTGGAACCCCTCACCCCCGGCCCCTCTCCCCCAATTCGCTTCGCGGGGAGAGGGGAGAACGAGCCTGCCACTTCCATGAACGCCGCGAATTTACCAGAGCAAAATACGCCAGACACCCCTCTCCCCAGCGCAGCGATTGGGGGAGAGGGGCCAT